>DYPP01000124.1 GCA_020719845.1 Treponema denticola
TTGTAGAGCGGTGGCGAAGCGGATAACTTTTTTATCCCGGAATCACCAGGCCCGGGGGGTGGCGGAAGCCCCCGCAGGCGGCGGACCGCGGGTCCGCCGCCGAGGAGGCTGCAGCCAGGGGGGACCGCCGCCGTATCGGCACCACACCGGCTGGTCCAGGCTTGCGGAACACGCCCTTCCGGCTGTCGACGGGAGCGCCCGGCGGGCGCGGCGTGTTCCGCGCCCGGTGGATCCGTGCTGTCCCCCCTACTGCATCAGGTACTGGTTGATCCAGTTCTCCAGGCGTTCCTGCTTGCCGCTGGTGAGGCCGACGGCGCCGTAGTCCCTGGCCAGGGCGGCCAGTTCTTCGAACTTCAGCTGGCCCTTGTCGAACTTTTTGCCGTGGCCGGCGTTGAACGAGGCGTAGCGGTCCTTGACGAAGGCGGCCAGCTTGCCGTCCGCGACGATGCGCTGGGCGGTTTCCAGACCCACCGCAAAGGCGTCCATGCCGCCGATGTGGGCTTCAAAGAGGTCCGCGGGGTCGACGGAGTTGCGCCGGATATGGGCGTCGAAGTTGAGGCCCCCGGTGGTGAAGCCGCCCACCTTGAGGATGGTCAGCATGGCCATGGTGGTCTCGTAGTAACTGTTGGGGAACTGGTCCGTGTCCCAGCCGTTGCGGGGATCCCCCCGGTTGGCGTCCACCGACCCGAACAGGCCCATGGCGGCGGCGGTTTCCAGTTCGTGCTGAAAGTCGTGGCCCGCCAGCTCGGCGTGGTTGGCTTCGATGTTCATGCGGAAGTCCTTGTCCAGGCCGTAGTAGCGCAAGAAACCGGCCACGGTTTCCACGTCGAAGTCGTACTGGTGCTTGCTGGGTTCCATGGGCTTGGGTTCGATGTAGAAAGTGCCCTTGAAGCCCCGGCCCCGGGCATAGTCCCGGGCCATGGTCAAAAAGCGGGCCAGGTGGTCCTTTTCTTTCTTGAGGTCCGTGTTCAGAAGGCTCATGTAGCCCTCGCGGCCGCCCCAGAAGGTATAGCCCTGGCCGCCGAGTTCGATGGTGGCGTCCAGCGCCGCCTTGACCTGGGCCGCCGCCTGGGCCACCACGGGGAACTCCGGATTGGTGGCGGCGCCGTTCATGAAGCGGGGGTTGGAAAACAGGTTGGCCGTGCCCCAGAGCAGTTTTACCTTGGTGGCTTTCTGCCGTTCCTTGGCCTTGGCCACCAGGGCCTGCAGATTCTTCTCGCTCTCCCCGGGCGTAGCGCCCTCGGGAGCCATGTCCCGGTCGTGGAAGCAGTAGAATTCCGCGCCCAGCTTGGTGAAGAACTCGAAAGCCGCGTCCAGCTTGTGCTCCGCCGCGTCCAGCGGCGTCTTGGCGTCCCGCTTCCAGGCCTGGTTCTGGGTGGCGTTGCCGAACTGGTCGGTACCGTCGGCGCAGAAGCTGTGCCAGTAGGCTACGGCGAAGCGCAGGTGGTCCTTCATCGCCTTGCCGCCGACCTTCTTGTTCGGGTCGTAGAATTTAAAGGCCAGCGGATTGTCGCTCTGCGGCCCCTCGTACGTGATCTTGCCGATGCCGGGGAAATATTCCTTGGCGCCTACAAAATAATCTGCCATGGTGTGCCTCCGTCCTGGTTATTTGTACAGCGGCCCCAGGGCCGCCAGGTATTTGTTGTATTCCGCGTAGGCCGCGTCGTAGGCCTTGACCGCCGCCGCGTCGGGCTGGATGGTGGTGCCCTCTTCCAGGGCCACGTGGGCGTCGCAGAGTTCGGCGATGCCCGTCTTGAGGCCCGCGGCGCGTTCCCGGCACCACAGGGCCTGGACGGCCGCGCCCAGGGCCGCCGCCTCGTCCCCGGCGGGGACGCGCACCGGCAGTCCGGTGACGTTGGCGGCGATGCCGCGCCAGAGCGGGCTCTTGGCGCCGCCGCCGATCAGCCGGATCTCCCGGGTCCGGAAGCCCAGGGCCCGGAAGGAGTCCAGGCCGATGCGCATGCCGAAAATGGCCGACTCCAGCGCCGCCCGGGCGATGTTTTCCCGGCTGAAGTTGGCGGCGCTCAAGCCGTTGAGGCTGGCCCGGCCGTTGGGCAGGTTGGGGATGCGCTCGCCGTTGAAGAAGGGCAGCACCACCACGCCCTCGGCGCCGATAGGCGCCGTGGCCGCCGCCGCGTCGAAGGCTTTGACGTCCAGGCCGAAGAGCTGGCGCAGTTCTTCGCTGGCCACGGTGCAGTTCATGGTGCACAGCAGGGGCAGCCAGCCGCCGGAGGAAGAACAAAAGGCGGCCAGGTTGCCCGCGGGGTCCACCACGGGCTGGTCCGAATAGCCGTACAGGGTGCCCGAGGTGCCCAGGCTCATGGTCAGGAAACCGTCGCGCACCGTGCCGGTGCCCAGGGCGCCGGCCATGTTGTCCCCGGCGCCGGAAGACACCAGGGCACCCGGGGGAATGCCGTACTTCCGGGCCGCCCCGGCGCTGACCATACCGGCCGGCTGATCCGGCTCCACCAGCCGGGGCAGCCAGGACAACAGGTCCGGGTCGATCAGGGCACAGATTTTCCGGGACCAGGTCCGGCTGCGCACGTCCAGCAGGGCGGTGCCGGAAGCGTCGCCGTATTCGGCGGTGTATTCGCCGGTCAGCAGGTAGTTGACGTAGTCGTGGGGCAGCAGAACGTGCCGCAGCCGGGCGAACGCCGCGGGCTTGTTCTTCTTGAGCCAGAGGATCTTGGGCGCCGTATAGCCCGGCAGCATCAGCAGGCCCGTTTCCGCCAGCAGTGCCTTTTCTCCCCCCGCCGCTGCGGTCAGCTCGGCGCATTCCGCGGCGGTGGCGGTGTCGTTCCACAGTTTGACCGGGTACAGGGCCTGGCCGTCCCCGTCCAGGGACACAAAACCGTGCTGCTGGCCGGAAACGCCCAGGGCGACGATGGAAGCCCGCACCTCCGCATCCAGGGACCGGAAACAGGACTCCAGGGCGTCGGCGTACCAGGAGGCTTCCTGTTCCCGGGTGCCGTCGTTGCGGGCGATCATTTCCAGGTTGGCCTGCGCCCGGCCGACCACCGTCTTCTTTTCAAAATCGTAGACCACGACCTTGCAGCTCTGGGTGCCCAGGTCGATACCGCAAACCGTTTTCATGGCAGTACCCCCTGTTTCCAGCATAGGTCCCGGACGGCGGCGGCGCAATGCGCGTTATTGACATCCCATATCCGATATTGATATTTTTACCCCGTGACCATCAAAGACATCGTCTACGTCTATCGCCTGGTGGGCGGAGAAAAGCTGGCCTGGCACGGGCGCTACCACACCCACGGTCCAAAAGACTACGAATTCCATTTCTTCCTGGAAGGACAGGGCGCTTTTCTGTTGAACCGGTCCCGGCTGCGAATTGAGGGGCACTGCCTTTTCCTGACGCGACCGCACGAGTTCCACTCCATCCTGCCCGAGGCGGTCGAAAAACCGGTCAGCTACTACGCGGTGCTCTTTGAACCCGACCAGCACTCCGCCGCCGATCGGGAAGCGCTGGCCCTGATCGACAGCCGCGACCCGGGGTTGCGGGGACCGATGCCGCTGGAGGCCCGGGATCGCTTTTTGATTGAAGAATTATACCGGCTGCGCCGCAGCGGCCCGGCGGGCACGGACCGGTCCGCGGAATTCCTGCTGTTGAGCCTGATCCACCGCTGGTACGCCTCGGGCACGCCCCGGAACCCCGCCGCCGGACGGCCCGCGGCGGACAAGCAGCGCAACGAACACGTAGACCGGGCGCTGGCGCTGATGGAAAGATCGATACGCGAAAAGTTGGGCAGCGGCGACCTGGCGGCCCGCATCGGCCTGTCGGAGGAGCACTTCATCCGGCTCTTCCGGTCGCGGATCGGCATGTCGCCCTTTCAGTATTTTACCCGCCTCAAGATCGAAGCGGCTTCTTCCTACCTGATGGAAACCCGGCTCGGCGTCGGCCTGGTGGCCGACCACTTCGGCTTCGAGAACCCCTTCCACTTTTCCCGGGTTTTTAAAAAATGCACCGGCCTGTCGCCCCAGCAGTACCGCCTGACCTTTTCCCCGGCTACTCGTACTTGAAAACGGAGGGATAGCTTGTCCCGCTCCCGCCGGACCGCGCCAGGCTGCCGCCCACGTTGGCGATCAAAGCGGCGACCAGCTTCAGGCCCAGGGTCGGCGCGGCGGACTCGTCGTAGTCCGGCGGAAATCCGACGCCGTCGTCCGTCACCAGCAGCTCGCACTCCGAATCTTTTTTCCGGAGCTCGATCCGTACCTTTCCTTTGGCTTGCTCCGGAAAGGCGTGGGGGCGTTTCCCGGCAGTTCCACCAGCGCCATGCCGATGGTTACCGCCAAATTGAGGCTGTCTGATATGCCCGGAATGGATACCGCATGACAATCCAATCATCGGGGACGGCTTCAGCCTAACAGCGAGGATCGAACCGGAGTCCGCCTCATAGATTTTCCGAGCATGTCCCTTTATCGCAGCCATTCCTCTTCCCATTGCTCCGCTGTCCAAGAATACGCACCTGATGAAGTCATGACGCAACTACCGATTCGATTCAACCATCGCTCCCCACACAAAACCGGCCAGTTCCCGAGCCGTTGCGGCAACAGCCGTTTTTGATGACTTGCCCTTGAAAACCAGATTCCCGAACTTGGCCTGAAGCCGGTGAAGCGCCTTGTCGGCGTAGGTGATGACCTGCTCATCCATACCCTCCCGCCGGGCTTTCAGTGCCGCACTTGCCGCACCGCGCTACCGATAGTGCCAGCTTGATTCCACCAGGAGCCTGCGTAGATGGGTATTCCCCGTTTTGGTGATCCCTCCCTGACGACGCTTGGAACCGCTTTAGCTTTCGCCCGGAACAAGACCCAGATACGACATGAAGGCAGGGGCGGAGCCGAACCTCCGGAAATCGCCGATCTCGCAGACGAGGGCCAGGGCGGGGAACAACATCCATCCCGACGTAGAATAAGCTTTTCATCGTGGCCTCCTGCGGATATATGTGGTACCCGCCTTTCGGCGAAAAATCCACGTCTTATATCCAGGAGGTCGCTTCATATTGTCTAGGAACGGACGCAAAGAATCGGTATATTTCGGACATGAAATCCATCGAATCCTACGAACAATTGCGGGAACTTGTCGCCCGGGAAAAGGCGCTCATGCTCTATTTTTCCACCCCGACCTGCGGCGTCTGCAAAAGCATCAAACCCAAGATCATCGACCTGGTGGCCGAAGATTTTCCGGAAATGGGGCTGTACTACGTGGACACCGAAAGCATACCTGAAGCCCGGGGCCAGCTATCCATTTATTCCGTTCCCGCGATTCTGGTGTTTTTTGAAGGCAAGGAACTGATCCGGGAAGCCCGCAACTTCGGCATCCTGGACCTGGGCCGCAAGATCGACCGTTTTTACGGACTGCTGTTCACGGACGAGCCCGCAGCGTCTGCCGGCTGAGCGGCCTTGGCGACGGCTGATTCACGATAGCTCTTTCGGAAACACCGGTGAATTTGCAATCCCGAGCAATCGTGCCTATAGTTGAGGCTGTCTGATAACTCGGTTAGTTATCAGACAGCCTCAGTATTTTCTCGGATTTTGGCGGATTTAAACGGTTTGTGTTGCTAGAACCAGGTAAAACCGCCAAAATCCTGCGAAAATACGATATTAAGGTAGCTGTCCCGTAACTCCCTGAGTTACGGGACAGCCTCAATTGAATCGGG
>DYPP01000125.1 GCA_020719845.1 Treponema denticola
TTATGCGATATTGAATATCTGCATGAAATCCGCGTCGATCGGCAGGTTGACGATGCCCTGGGCGTTCAGGATTTCGAAGTAGCGCCGGACGCTGTCCGCCAGCCGGTGGCCGTCGACGTACTCAAAATGCACCCGGTCCAGAAAGAGTTCTACCCCCGGCGGATCCTGGCGCATGATGTCGAAGCTGAGCTTGGCCGCCTCGGGCCGGTGGGCCGTAACCCATTCCACCGCCGACTTGAGTTCCTGCAGAAATATCTTGGTCAGCTCCGGATTCCGGCGGACGAATTCCCCTTTAAGCACCACCCCGGCGTTGGGATAGCTGCCGAAACCGGGGTGCGCCTGGTTCCACAGTTCGTTGAAGGAGATGATCGAGACCGCTTCTCCCTGGTCCGCCATGATCTTGAGGGCGTAGCTGACTTCCGGTTCCCGGAGCACCACCGTATCCAGCTTGCCTTCCACAAAGTCGGTGTACATTTTTTCCGGACGGCCGAAGGGCGAGCCGAACACGAAGCGGAAGTCCGCAACGTTGAAGCCGGCGGCCTCGATGAGGTACTTGGTGATTTTGGCGGGCGGCGCTTCCTCAAAGAGGGGCAGGGCGATCTCCCGGCCCCGCAGGTCCCCGAACCCCTGGGCCGGATGCCTGGTCAAGAGGGAAAAATTGTCCCACACCAGCAGGGCGGGGATCTTGATGTCGCTGCCCCGCATTTTGGCCGCGGTGATCAAGGCCGAAAAGCTGATGTCCGCCCGACCGCTCTGGATCCAGGCCAGGTGCTTTTCCGTTTCTTCCCAGACCTTGAGTTCCGTAATTTCCACCGACCGGCGCAGGACTTCGGACTGCAGCAGGCGCATGATGATCGGGTAGGCCACCGGGGTGGCCGACTGGATGACGACGGGAACCTTGGTCGACGCTACGCCGGCGGCGCCTTTCTGGGTCGGGGTTTTGTAGAAGTAAACCCGGAATTCGTTGTCCTTCCGTTGCTCGGTCCGGTATTCAAAGCCCATTTCGGTCAGCATGTTGATCAGCGGCGTCGGTTCAAAGGTCTGGATGAGCACGAAGCCGCCGTCTTCCGGAGTCTGATAGGCTTTTTTGATGATGACGTCGAAGGGGTCGCTGCGCATGGCCCGCACGTCCAGGTTTTCGAAGGCGTCCGTGCGCTCCTGCCAGGGCCGGGCCTCAGGTGCTGCGGCGGGGTTGAACAGGGAAAGCCGGTACTCCCGGTTCTTTTCCAGGTTGAAGCGCCGACCCAGGCCTGCGGCGGTCTTTACCAGTTCGTCCGGCCGGTCCACGGACAAAATCACCAGGCTTTGCTGGGGACCCAGGGCGGTAATCCGCCGGATCATATCCTCCAGGGTGTCGGGGCTGTAGACGTAGCGTTCCGGACTTTCGGTCCAGTCGACGTCCGTGCCCGCCGGGAGCGCCGTATCCCCGTGGTCGGCGATGCACTCGGGCATGATGGCCAACAGCTTGTCCTGCACGCCCAGGGCCGCGTTCAGGGCGTGCAGGATCTCGCACAGCGAAACCCCGCTGACCCGGGCGGCGTCCCGGAAGCTGGCGAATTTGGCCAGAACGTTGAACATCGCGGGATTGCGCATGCGCTCGAAGCGGGGGGACAGGGCAATGAGCACCTCCCGGAGCTGGGGATGGAGCTCCATCGTGCGCAGGATGTTCGACGAGGCCAGGATGGGTTCGATCGAATCGGACGCCGTTTGCTGTTCCATCGACGCGATGGCCGCGACGGGGCAGACTTCCTGTGCCTGTTTGCCGGCGGCTTCTTCCGCCTCATTTTCCGGTTGCTTGGTCACCAGGGCGCGGCGTTTGCCGTCCATGGCAAAATTGGCCGGAGCCACCTTGACGCAGGCCCGGCAACCGATGCAGGCCGGGGAAACCGAGTAATGGTTGAATTTCATGGTAAGGTATATACTACCATCGCTATATAAAATTGTCAATAAACACGTGAACTTTCCCCGGCCTGGCCGCCCGGCGGTAGACGGGGACGGCGGCGGAGATCCAGGCGCCCAGGGCGGTGGCTTCGGCGTCGTCCCGGCGTTCGACGACCCGGCCGCAGCAGTCCGCCTGGATCTGGTTGAACAGCGGGGACTTGGTCATGTTCGCCGGCGCCCTGGTGTCGGTGCTGTAAGCCGCGGTCAGGCGGATTCCAGATAGTAGAGAATCAACAGCACGCACAGCCGCTGGGCGTCCGCCTGGTCCGGATCCGGCGCGGCGTCTCCGGCGGGCAGGGCGCCGAGGTAGGCGTCCAGCCTGGCCAGGAGCCAGGCGAAGGCGCCGAGCTGCTGGTCCAGGCGGAAGGCTAGGGCCAGGGTTTCGGCGGGTTGGGCCGCGTTGCCCAACAGGGCGGCGGTCAGGCTTTGGGCGTAGTCCACCAGCAAGGCCAGGGCGGCGCGTTCGTCGCCGGCGTCGAATTGTTCCCGTACCGCGCGCAGCCGGGCAATCGACCGTGTCGGCGCGGTTTTGTCCTTTTTGGTCCGGCTGCCGCCGCCCAGCTTCAGGGAATTGGCGCGCAGGCGCTGTTCCAGCTGGGTGAAGAGCCGTCCCGTGCGGTCGGCGATGCCCGAGGCGGAGCCGGAAACATAGGAATAGAATTCCCCCGGAGAACCGAGCAGGTTGCCCAGGGCGATGGCGTACTGGCGACGGATGCCCGCGCTGCGGCCGGCGACGAAGCGGGGAAAGATTTCTTCCGCCGCCTCGAAGAGGCCCAGGCGGCTGGCGGCGTCGCCGGCGCTGGCCCGCAGCCGGTCGGAGCGGGCCATGCGGTACAAGTCCAGGATGGCCGCCGCCGCCGCATCTCCGCCGATGTCGCCCAGGGCCTGCACGCAGGCTTCCTGCAGTTCCTCCGAAGCGCTGCCCTGCAGGGCGGCGATGACCGGCGCCACCGCCCGGCGGTCCCGGATTTTGCCCAGCGCCCGGGCCGCGGCGATGCGCAGGGAAGAGGCCGGGTCGGCCAGGCGCTGCACCAGCTGGTCCGTCACCAGCGGGCTGCCGACGCGGCCCAGGGCGCGGGCCGCTTCTTCCCGGATTTCCGGGTAGGGGTCGTCCAGCCGGGCGACGATCTCGTCCAGGGCCAGGTCGCCGGTTTCCGCCTCGATGGACCGCAGGGCCTGTTCCGCCCGGCCCGGGTCGGAAGCCGTGGCGATGTCGTCCAGGTAGGCGTAGGTTTTAAGGATGCCCGGGTTGGCTACCCGGCCGAGCACGAAGGCGATGGGCCGTTCCCTACCTTCCCGGACCCGGGATATGACGTAGGCCGACAGCAGCACCATGAGGATTGAAAAAAGCTGGACCATGTGGAAGCCGCCGAAAACGAAGGGCCCCGCCGGCAAGGCCAGGCCGGCGAGACGGTCCAGCAGATAGCCGCCCAGCAGGGAGCCGCCTGAGGAGACCACGCCGACGATGGTCATGAACCAGGCGACGAAGGCGATACGGTTGCGGGTGGGGGAAAGGGACAGCATCATCTGGTTGATGCCTTCCCAGAAGGCCGGCGCCAGCAAGCCCGTGCCGATGGAGATCAGCGGCAAAAGGTAGACGTAGCTCCGGGGGGTCAGGACCAGGTAGCCCACCCAGCTGAGCGTGAAGAGGCAGCCCATGACCACCACGGGCTTGCGGCCCCATTTATCCATCACCGCGCCCCAGAACGGCGCGGTGAACACCCAGGTCAGCTGGGAGATGACGAACATGATGCCCAGCCAGGTAAGGGGCGCGCCGATCCGGTCCGGATCTACCACAAAAGGCGCCTGAAAGGGCGCGATCAGGTTGATGGAAAATATGGCGACGCCCACAGCGACGGAAAAACGGATAAAATTGGGGTTCTTCAGCGGTTCCAGCGCGTCCCGGGGCGAAAAAACGTGGACTTCCAGCGGTTCGGGTTCGGGAATGAAGATGTTGAGCAGCAGGTCCGCCACACCGGAAACGGCGCCGATCAGAAAGATGACGCCGTAGGCCCAGAGCGTCCCGGGCCCTTCGAACAGGTCCAGCGCCATGCTGGCCAGAAAAAACCAGATCACGTTGATTACGTTGATGATGGCCGAGCGTTTCAGAAAAAAACTGCCCCGGATGTTTTCCGGAAACAGGTCCGCCACCCAGCTCCACCAGCCGGCGGCGCTGGCGTTCATGAAGATCCAGGAAAGGGGAACGGTGATCATGATGGCCCGGATGCCCCAGGACCGGTTGCCCGTGGCGGCGGCGTAAAAAGCCGCTGCGGCGATGGACAGCGTCAGGACGCGGTGGGCCAGGTGGATGGCGATGAAGGCGGGCTTCCGTCGGCGGCTGTAGCCGTAGATGAAAATCGAAGCCAGCTGGAAGAGCGCCGAAAGCTGGATCAGCGCCACCAACGCGCCCAGGGCGAAGGCGGAGGCACCCAGGCTGTTGCGGAAAAAGACGTTGAAGATCGGTTGGGGCGAACAGACGTTCATCCAGACCGTCGCCAGGCCGCCGGTCAGAATGTTGAGCCGCATGGCGGTGTTCATGGCCCGGGGACTGATTCTGCGCGGTTTTGCTGCGGTCATTGCGCTTTGCATTGTAGACAGGAGGGGCGGGTCCAGTCTAGGAGGAAATGGAAAGAGCCGGGGGCTCTTTCCATTTCCTTTGCAGAAGTTTTCAAACCTTACGGTTTGAAAACTTCTGCCGGCTGTTTGATGTTTGAATAAATGTTGCAATTGCGTACCAAACCTTGCGGTTAGGTACGCAATTGCGACGGCAGGGTGGTGTTGAAAAGCCTGCATCCGCAGTCTATCAACTCCCTTTAGGCCGGCTGCAATCTACAGTGGGCGGCTATTTTTTCAGGGTCTGGTCGGCCTTCATGGTCATCAGGTTGCCCGCCAGGGTGGTCTGGATGACGCCCGTGTAGGGGGTGGCGGAAGCGGCGCCAAGCCTAACTTTGGAGCCGGCGAAAACGAGACCAGAATTCCATTGACAAACCGCATCTGACTAGTTAACCTGTCGATATGACCAACTCGATCTCTTTGTTCGAAGCCAAGGCGCATTTCTCCGAACTGGTCAGGCAGGTTGCCGAGACGGGGCAAAGCGTGGCCATTTCGGTGCGGGGCAAACCCCGGGTTCGCCTGGTGCCGTATGATGCTCCGCCGGCCCGACCGGATGCCTGGGATGTACGGGAAAAGCTGGCGGCCGAATATGGCGTACCGGATTTTGCCGATCCAGCCCGGACGGTGGTCGGGACGGATCAGCTTTTCGATGAAGAAGACCGGCAATGAAGTACCTTCTGGATACTTCGGTCTACTCCCAGCCGATCAAGAAAAAGCCCCTGGCTAGGGTCATAGGTCACTGGAAGTCCCATCCGGAGAGCGAATATGCCGTATCGGCGATCTGCGAGCTCGAAATTCTCTACGGCATCAGGCTGGCCGCCTCGGACCAGCTGAGCAAGGCCTACGAGGATATACTCAAGGGACGCTTCCCCGTCCTGGCTTTTGATGAAGCCTGCGCCAATCGGTATGCCGAACTGCAGGCAGCCTCGGTCGCCAAGGGACAGACCAAGCCGGCCTTCGATCTGATGATCGCGGCTACGGCCATCGTGAACGGGCTGGAGCTGGCTACCTGCAACGCGGCGGATTTCCGGAATATACCGGGGCTCGTGGTCCGGGACTGGAGCCTTTAGCCGGATGCTTCCAAAATGACCCTAACCGGCGTGCGTAC
>DYPP01000243.1 GCA_020719845.1 Treponema denticola
TTCCACCTCCGCGAGCAGACGGCAGTGGATGCGCACGCTCGGCGGGTTGCCCTCGATCCGCACGAAGGCGGCGATGCTCCCGTAGCGCACCCCGATATCCCCGTCCTTGTCGTAGTCCAGATCGGGGATGCCGATGGCCTCCCGAATGGTCGCGAGCAGCTGCTGGGGCAAGGCGGCCGGGTCCTTGGGGCGAGGCCGGGGTCCGGCGCGCTTCAGTCCCAGGGAGGGTAGCAGGATCGCCCGCCCGTCTGCGTCGAAGGCCTCGTACTCGAGGAATCCCGGATGGGGGACGCCCAGGATCTCGGCCAGGGTGCGCACGGCCAGATCCGAGACGTCGTGGAAGGAAAGGGGATACTGGAATTCGACGAAGAAGTTGGGAGAGCCGTCCGGGTCCCGCTCGGGGGTCGATTCCGCCGGATCGCCCGTCGGGCCCCGCCAGCCGGCCGCCCCGAGGGCGGCGAGCTGGCTCGCGCCGAGGCGTTCGGATTCTGTGAGGTAGTCGTTGCTGGTGGTCTCGGCGCGCATCCCGAAGGCCCCCTGGGCGGCGAACTGGACGAACCGGTTGGTGCGCTTCACCGAGAGGATGAGGTATTGATCCTCCTCCAGGGACCCGAGGCAGTCCGCCAGCTGCTGCGTGAACGGCGGCCAGGCCACCGAGAGACGGCGTGGGGCCTCTGGCTCGCGTTGGGGTGATTTCGTGACCATCTCGGCTCCGATCCAGCCCTGAAGTGCGGATTCCACGCAAACTGGACACCCATTCCAGCGCAAGCTGGACACCCGTTCCACGCCAACCTGGACAGTCGGAGCGAAGCGACGCGCGGGGTGGATGCTGTTTACGCTGGGGTGGGTTCCTCCGTCAATCTTGGTTGGAGCTTTCGCAGGGATTCCCCGGCGAGGTTGAGGGGATGGGCGTGGTGGACCAGGCGGTCGAGGATGGCGTCGGCCAGGGTCGGATCGCCCAGGGCGTCGTGCCAGTGGGCCACCGGCAACTGGCTGGTCACCAGGGTCGAGCGGGTCTGATAACGCTCGTCGAGCAGTTCGAGTAAGTCCCGGCGGCGTTCGCCGTCGAGGATGGCCAGCCCCCAGTCGTCGAGGATCAGG
>DYPP01000244.1 GCA_020719845.1 Treponema denticola
TATTAACCGTCTCATAATAGTATAGACTTACATTGTGGTCTTGTGCTAGCTTTGGCGCATGAAATCTACAGATGCGCGGCGGTTGAGCCACACGTCGTTGACTGATCTGCGGAGGCGAGCGGTCGCCGGCGTGCAGGAGGGGCAGAGTCCCGAAGCGATTGTGAAGGCGCTGGGGATCAGTCGCGGGACTCTGTATGGCTGGCTGGCCAAGTATAGGAACGGTGGATGGAACGCCCTGGATGCGCGCAAACGCGGCGGTCGTCCGCCAAAATTGGACGGGAAGGCGATGCGCTGGATCTATGCGACGGTAACCATGAAGAACCCGATGCAGATGAAATTCACCTTTGCCCTGTGGACGGCGCGCATGATTGGCGAGGTGATCCGCAAGCAGTTCGGCGTCACGTTGAGCAAGGCTTCGGTCTGCCGGTTGCTGATCCAGCTGGGGCTGACGCCGCAACGCCCGGTGTGGCGCGCCTATCAGCAAAAGCCGGAAGCGGTGCAACGCTGGCTGCGCACCGAGTTTCCGCGCATTCGAAAGCTCGCCCGCACCGTAAAGGCGCAGGTATTCTTTGGCGATGAGGCGGGCATCCGCTCCGATCATCATGCGGGAACCACCTGGGCAGCCAAGGGGCAGACTCCGATTGTCAGCAGCACGGGGGCGCGCTTCGGCATGAACATGATCTCGGCCGTCAGCGCGCAAGGGGAGTTCCGGTTCATGATCGTGCCGGGTCGCGTCAACGCCGGCGAGTTCGTCAACTTCATCAAGCGCTTGCTGGTCGGGGCGGAGGGAATGATCTTCCTGATCGTGGATGGCCATCCCGCGCACAAGGCCAAGCGGGTGAGGACCTTTGTCGAATCCGTGAAAGACAGATTCCGGTTGTTCTTCCTGCCGCCGTATTCGCCGGAGTTGAATCCTGACGAGCGCGTATGGAATGATTTGAAAAACAACGCGGTGGGGCGGCAGGCGATTACGAGTCCCGAGCAACTGCATGGGGCGGTTCTTAGTCATCTGCGATTCATTCAAAAGTCACCCGAACGTGTACGCGCATACTTCAACAACGCCACCACACAGTACGCCGCCTGATGTACATACTATTA
>DYPP01000245.1 GCA_020719845.1 Treponema denticola
TCTGGCTCCGCTACCGCAGCGAAAAATACTTCGGCCCCGACCGCACGCCGCCGGGGAGCCCTCCGCAGTCGCATTAGTGCTTGCCTGATCCAGAAAAGTACGGGACTCGACGTTTAGCAGGGTGTTGAACAATCGCATACGCGATTTTCAACAGCCTGTTAGTAGGGCTAACCTTTAAAGATTCATCACCAGGCAAGACGCCGGCGGTGACCGGCTCTTCATGCCCACCCCCGAGCCTCCCTGCTACACGCGAAGCGCCTTCCTGGCTTCATCGATGTTGACCAAATCTCCCCTGACATATTGGTGAAGAAGGCTGGAAATCATGGTCTGGTAGCCCAGCCCGAAACGTTCGGCCTGCTCCTTGATCGCGACCACGTCGGCCGGATCAAGGCGGATGGAAATCATCTGTTTTTTCTCGGAGATGACCCGCGGCGGCTTGGCAGCGGCGGCGATGAGAGCCGCGCGGTCCGCCGGATCTCCGGAGACGAATTCCTCATAGTGATCCTCATACCACTGTTCATCCTCGTCCAGGACCACATCGGCCGGTGCATCGAGTTCGTTCATATCCTTCCTTCCTTTCTGGCTTTCCGGCTCGGGATGATGGTTTTCAGGAACCAACCGCCCCCGTCACCGGTGACCAGGGGAACTACGCAGGGATAGTTGTTGAGGCGGACGATGATCCGGCTCTGGCCGGGGCGGGAAGGGTCCACGTCCAGGACCTTGGCGATGGCCATCTTCATCCCGATCGGGACGTTGCACAGGCCGATCACCCGCTGGTTGGTCGAATAGCGGAGCAGCCCCCGGTCACCATCCCCACGGGGTTGGAAAAATTGACCAGCCACGCCCGGGGACAGAGGGTTTCCATCTCCTGGGCGATCTGGAGTACCACCGGGATGGTCCGTAGCCCCAATAAAAGCCCGCCCGCGCCGTTGGTCTCCTGGCCGATCAAGCCACGGGCAATCGGGACGCGCTCGTCGATGATCCTGCCTTCCAGCATCCCCACCCGGATCTGGGTGGTCACGAAATCAGCGCCTTCCTTCAGTCCGGCTGCCGTTGGGACCATCCGCTCTCTATCCAGTTCATCTCTTTCCGCGTC
>DYPP01000246.1 GCA_020719845.1 Treponema denticola
CCTGGTTCGCCTCCAAGACGCCCAGCCGCTGGTAGATCTCCTCCAGCGTGTGCATCGTCGATCCCGGTGCGTCCGGAGGGGTCAAATCTCCCGCCCAAGCGCTGCCGACTGCCAACATAACCGCCGCCGTTATGATCCCCGTAATTATCCGTGTCGCTGTCTTCATTCTTCCGTCTCCTTTCAATTGCTGACTTCTTTTCTCTGTCTTCTGATCTCCGTGCTCTTTCATGGCTCCACCGTCACTTTCACCGTGTAGAACGCCCGCGCCGCCGCGTTCGTGTCCTGCATCGTCTGGCTTCCCCCCGCGCCCGGCTCGCTCACCTGCCCGACCACATTGCTCCAGCCGCCCGCCGTCAGGTCCTCGCGCCGGGTCAGTGTGTAATAGCGCCGCGTAGAGGCCGGCGTGAAGGCCACATCCGTCTCCGCGGCGGCGTTTGACACCGACGTGATCCGCAGGTAGTCGCCCGCGACGTTCGGGTCCGTGTCCATCACGTACTTGTCCGACGCCGGAACCCCGTCCCCGGCGTCGTAGCCTTCGGTCACGTCGTACGCGTCCAGCCACCAGTTCGGCGTGCCCAGCGGCTGGGTGTAGAACGCCATCGAGCGAACCCCGTAGTCCGGCGAAGTCCCTTTGAACTTCAGCCATCCGATGTTTTCGCCCCAAGCGTGCCCCGAGAATTCGCCGTTGGCGGGGTCGATCGCCGCGGCACACTCCGCCGCGCCGAAGTTGATCCAGCCCGCATTCTCGCCCCAGGCGTAGCCGGAGAGGACGCCGTTCGCCGCCAGGTTCACGCCCCAGTTGTTGCTAGTCGTGTTGGCGTAGGGTCCGCCCCCGGCGCTGCCCATGACGATCCACCCGATGTTCTCGCCCCAGGCATGGCCCGAAAGCCAGCCGGCGGTGCCCTCGTAGTAGTGGACCGTCACATCATAATTCGTCGGCCCGGCATTCGCCCAGCCGACGTTCTCGCCCCAGGCGTACTTGTGCGCCGGGTCCGTTCCCGTATTGCCCGCCCGCGCCGCCAGCGTCCCCGCCAGCAGCGCAACGGTCATCCATCGGATTGCTCGCATAGCGTTTCTCCTTTCGGTTTCATCTTC
>DYPP01000247.1 GCA_020719845.1 Treponema denticola
GTTGCAAAACCTCATCCGGCAGTCCGGGCAGCATGGCGCAGAGTGATTCCCACAGGTCCATAAAGCCAGGGTCGGCGATGCAGGCGGCCAAGCGCGGCTCGCCGCTGGCCGCGCGTAGGGCGAGATAGCCGCCAAAGCTCCAGCCAGCCAAGGTCACGCGGCGGGCATCAACCTCGGGGCGGGTCAGGGCGAAATCCACCACGGGGCGGATGACCTGTTCCCAATCCGGGCGCATGGGCAGGCCTTGTTGGATGAGTGCGCCGCCCTGACCGGGGCCGTCGAAAATGATGCAGTGGTAGCCGCGCCGGTTGGCGGCGACGACAAAGGCGAAATACAGTTCGTGCAGCGTCGAGTCGTAGCCATTGGTGACGATCAGGGTGGGCACCGTTGCAGGCGATGATGAGGCCGGGCAGAAATAGCCGTGAAGATGGGTGTCCTCGTAGGGAATCTCGATGGCTTGCAATGCTGGATCCATGCGGCAGGCAAACTCACGGAAGCAGGCGCTTTCCCGCTCGTAAGTCTCAATCAGCTCAGGCGCTGTTGGTGCGCCAAAAAGCATCATGCAGGCCGTGCGGTAGTAGTTGGATGCACGCAGATAAGCTTCTCGTGCGCTGATGTCGTGACCGGCTGCCGCGCAGGTCTCGCCGATGGCGGCGACACGATCCGCCGTTGCTCGCCATTCCTTGACCCATGCGGCTTGATCGCCGGGTGGGATACGGCTCATGGTCACCGTGCACTCGCCAAAGTCGGCGCCACCGAACTGGGTGTGCGCCAGCGTGCGCATGGCTTGTTCGTCGAAGAATTCGTCGGCGGATAGCATGTTCATTGTCTGGGTTATTTGCCTGGGATGTTGCCGTTGAATTGGATGAGGTAGGCCACCGAGTTCAGCCCGCTCGGCGTGGCTTGATTGCTGCACTGGAAGGTGGAGCTCATGTCGTCGAACGGGTAGGTGTAGCAGGTCGGGCAGGATTGCTTCAACCAGGCGATGGTGGGCAGGACATACGTCGTCCAGTAGTTGGTTGCGCCAGCCAGGTTGTTGGTCGAACAGGCTTGGGTTGGTGCGGCGATTTGCGCAGTAAAGGTCACATCCCCGCT
>DYPP01000248.1 GCA_020719845.1 Treponema denticola
CACCCCTTGAGCACGCGCTGCATGCCGGTGTAGTGCTTGGTGTGGGGATCGAGATAAAAATCATTGTCCCGCATGACGGACTCGCCGAGTTGTTGGAAATTCCAGCGCATCACTGCGGCGACGGTTTGGGGAGTGGCGAGCGTGCCGAGCAGTTCGCGTTGAGGCGCGGGGAAGCACACGGTGGTGCCGAGCAGCATGCCCAGATCCGACCAGTTGAGCAGCTTGGTTTGTTCGATGTTGTGGGCACCCAGCAGGATGCTGGCAAGCCATTGCGCTAGGATAGGTTGGGGCGGCTCCACCACGGCTGGCAGGCTGGCCAGCGCGGCGGCGAAAATCATGACTCCGGCGTGGTCGCAAAGCATCGCCTCCCCCGGTTTGGGCTGCCAGGGCCAGGGATCGAACTTGCTCTCAAACCAATCGGGAACGGGTGGTTCGCCGCCATCTTCGGAAGGCCCGCCAAAGCCTGTGGAATCAGGGATTTGAGGCTCATCGGGCCGAGGCTCGCCCGCACCTGGGCCATCCCGCGAAACGCAAGTCCACTCCCCGGAACCGGGGTAAGGGACGACCTCGACGCCCTCGTGGCTGGAAGGCAGGGACCGTGGCGCGGGCGCGGGCCCCTCCGCCGGTCGGGGCACTGCCACCACCGGCGCAAACAGATCGGGTTCAGGCATTCCATCCCCTCCGTCCGCTACCGGGGCGCACCGGGTGTCGGCGGGCTGCGAACCCTCCGGCACGGCGGGTGCCCGCGCTTCCGCTCCGGCCTGCCCGCCGCTGAGTTGGTTCATCATGATGCGCAACGACTCACCGGAGAGGCTTACGCCGAAGTAGGTTTTGATCTCGTTTTGAAGCACCTCGCGATGGTTGCGGCAGCGTTGGGCGCGCAACTGTGGCCAACGCCCCGCGATGAACTCCCTGATGGCGGGTGTGAGCTTGCGTGGCGCTCCGAAGAGCATGCGCTGCAAGGCCTCGGGATTACCCGAGTCAAGTGCCAGCCCCCAGGCGCGGATCGTCTTGTGATCCAGATCAAACAACTCCTCCAATGCGGCAACCTTCACATC
>DYPP01000031.1:0-6120 GCA_020719845.1 Treponema denticola
TAAGGTAGCTGTCCCGTAACTCCCTGAGTTACGGGACAGCCTCAATTGAATCGGGGGGTTGCCGATTGGGCGAGACAACCGTGCTCATCGTGAAAGATCAAACCATCGTCTCTTCGGTAGAGCGGTCCATGCTGGAACGGCACGGTTTTGCCGTGGTTACCCTGGAAACCGGCAGCGCCGCCGTCAGGTACGTGCAGGACAACCACCCCGTCGACCTGATCCTGATGGACATCGGTCTTGAGGACGACATGGACGGCGTTGACTGCGCGGCGGCGATCCTGAAAATCCGGGACATGCCGGTGGTCTTTGTCTCTTCCCACGACGACGCAGCCACCCTGGAAAAATTGGAGCGTCTTACATACTACGGCTATGTGCTGAAGAATTCGGGGGAAGCCGTATTGGTCGCCGCGATCAGAATGGCCCTCAGGCAGTTTGAAAGCAAACAGCGGGAATACAACAAAGACGCCCAGTACCGGCTTCTGTTCGAGAACATGACCCAGGGTCTGGTCTACCACAACCCGGACGGCAGCATCGCCATGGCCAATCCGGCGGCAGCCCGCATTTTGGGCCTGACCCATGACCAGCTGATGGCCCGCAACCTGTTTTCCCCGGATTGGCAGGCCCTGACCGAAGACGGCCGGGTGCTTACCGGCCAGGAACACCCGGCCATGCTCGCCTTCCGTACCGGCCGGGCGGTGCGTCAGGTTGTACTCGGGGTGCACATTCCCCAGCGGAATACCCACGTCTGGCTCTCGGTCAACGCGGTTCCCGTCTACGCGCTGGGATCAAGCAGTCCGACCATGGTCGCGGTGACCATGGAGGATATTTCGGAACGGAAAAAGGCCAAGCAGGCCCTCCAGACGGCGTACAACGAAAAATCGCTCTTGTTGAAGGAACTGCAGCACCGGGTCAAGAACAGTTTTGCCCTGATCACCTCCATGATCCAGCTGACGTGGAACACGACCAGCTCGGCGGAAGCCCGGAAAGTCATCGGCGAAATCCTGAACCGGGTCAACGCCATTTCCGAGTTGTACAGTATCTTGTACTCCACCAATTCGGTCACTTCCGTGTCGGCGTCCGCCTATTTTTCCCACCTGACCGATTCCCTGGTGGCCATGTCCAACCACGTCGATGTCCAAACCGAGCTGGCGGATCTACCGATTTTGGTAAAAAACGCCACCTCCCTGGGCATCATCATCACCGAACTGGTCACCAACACCCTAAAATACGCCTTTCCCGACAACCGCCGGGGAACCCTGCGGGTCAGCTTTTCCCAGAACGGTCCGGAGCAGATTCTCTGCGTCCGGGACGACGGCATCGGCTTTCCGCCGGATTTTAGCCTGGAAAAGGCTTCCGGTCTGGGTATAACCCTGGTCAAGGCCCTGACCGAACAGCTGGGCGGCACTTTTTCCCTGGAGCCGGGTCCCGGCGCCGCCTGCACGATACGGTTCCCGGTCCCGGCGGAAAACACAGCGTAGATTTTGCTTGCATTTTTCCGAAGGCGGTACTATGATTCTATATGCACACGCGTGCATAATCAAGGGGGTAACCATGATTGAAGGAAGCACGGATTCCGGCGCCGCCGGAAAACTCCGCTACGGCATGGTCGGCGGCGGTCAGGGTGCGTTCATCGGCGACGTCCACCGCCGGGCGATTGGGTTGGACGGCCTGGCGGAACTCACGGCGGGCTGCTTTTCCCGCAGCTTTGACAACACCAGGACGACCGGACGGTCCTTGGGCGTAGCCGCGGACCGGCTCTACGCCGGCTTTGAAGAGATGGCGGAAAAAGAATCCCAGCGGAGCGACCGCATCGACTTTGTGGTCATCGTTACCCCGAACCACCAGCACTACGCGGTGGCCAAAGCCTTCTTGAGCAAGGGCATCCACGTCGTCTGCGACAAGCCGCTTACCCTGGAAGTAGCCGAAGCCCGGGAGCTGGCGGAACTGGCCAAAGAAAACCGGCTGCTTTTTGCCGTCACCTATACCTACACCGGCTACCCGGCGGTCAAGCACGCCCGGGAAATGATCCAGCGCGGCGACATCGGGGAACTGCGTTTTGTAAACGCCGAGTATCCCCAGGAATGGTTGGCGTCGCCCATCGAAAAAGACGGCCAGAAACAGGCCGCCTGGCGCACCGACCCGCAGCAGACGGGTAAATCCAACTGCGTCGGGGATATCGGCAGCCACATCGAGAACATGGTTTCCTACGTCACGGGACTGCGCATCAAATCGGTCTGCGCCCGGCTGGACAGTTTTGTGCCCGGCCGTGTCCTGGACGACAACGCCACCATCATGGTCGAATACTCCGGCGGCGCCAAAGGCTTGTACTGGTCCAGCCAGATCGCCGTCGGCTACGACAACGGGATCCGCCTCCGGGTTTTCGGCACCAAAGGCAGCCTCCAATGGTCGCAGGAAAACCCCAACTATCTGACGGTTTCCCGGCTGGGCGAACCGACGCAGACGCTTTCACGCGGCCGGGATAGCTTCTATCCCCACGCCCAGAGCTATTCCCGCATCCCCTCGGGCCATCCGGAAGGCTATTTTGAAGCCTTCGCCAACATCTACAAGACCTACATCAACGCCCTGGCCAAGATCAAAGCCGGCGGCAAGCCGGAAGCGGCGGAACTGGACTTTCCGACGGTGGAAATGGGCATCGACGGGGTCAATTTTATCGGCAAATGCGTAGAGAGCTCCCAGAAGGGAGCGGTGTGGATTGATTTTTAGGAGGATGCCATGGCTCGACCGGTAACGTTGTTTTCCGGCCAATGGGCGGATTTGCCCTTTGACCAACTATGCGCCAAAGCAAAGTCATTCGGCTACGACGGCGTAGAGATTGCCTGCTGGGGCGATCACATGGACGTAAAAAAGGCGGCCACCGAGCCCGCCTACGTGGCGGAACGCCAAGCCATACTGGCCAGGCACGGCCTGAAGGCCTGGGCTTTAGGCGCGCACCTGGCCGGCCAATGCGTGGGCGACCTCTGGGACCCCCGCCTGGACGGCTTTGCGCCGACGGACTGCAAGGGCAAGCCGGACAAGATCCGGGCCTGGGCGATCCAGGAGATGAAGTATACCGCCCAGGCGGCCAAAAACATGGGCTGTTCCGTCGTCACCGGTTTTATGGGCAGTCCGGTCTGGAAATACTGGTATTCCTTTCCCCAGACGACGGAAAAAATGATCGACGACGCCTTTGCCGAAATTGTAGCCCTCTGGACGCCGATTCTGGACGAATTCGACCGGCAGGGAGTAAAATTCGCCCTGGAAGTGCACCCCACGGAGATCGCCTTTGACTACTATACCGCCGCCCGACTTCTGGAGGCGCTCAGGCACCGGCGGGCGTTCGGGTTCAATTTCGATCCTTCCCACCTGATCTGGCAGGGCGTGACCCCCCACGTCTTTTTGCGCGACTTTTCGGCCAAGATTTTCCACGTGCACATGAAGGACGCCGCGGTCAACCGGGACGGCAAGGCGGGCGTGATCGGATCCCACCTGGAATTCGGCGACAATCGCCGGGGCTGGAACTTCCGCTCCCTGGGCCACGGGGACGTGGATTTTGAAAACATCATCCGCGAGCTGAACGCCATGGGCTACCAGGGTCCGCTGTCGGTGGAGTGGGAAGATTCGGGCATGGAGCGGGAATACGGCGCCAAGGAAGCCTGCGCCTACGTGCGCAAGGTCGATTTTGCCCCGTCCAACCTGGCTTTCGACGAGGCCATGAAGAAATAGATGGCAGCGCTGCAGGATGGGAATATAATTCTGGAGACCCGGGGGATTTCCAAAGAGTTCTCCGGCGTCCGCGTGCTCAACGACGTCTCCATCCGCGTCCGGTCCGGCGAGATCATGGGCTTGATCGGGGAAAACGGGGCGGGAAAATCGACGCTGATCAAGATCATCAGCGGCATCTACCAGCCCTCCGGGGGTGCGCTCCGACTGGACGGCCGGGACGTGGACATACCCGACTACATCAGCGCCAAAAAGCTGGGCATCGCCATCGTTCCCCAGGAATTCAACCTGATCAATACCCTGACGGTGTATGAGAACATTTTTCTGGGCAACGAGATCCGGAAACCCTCAGGACTCCTGGACAAGGGCGAGATGCGCAAGCAGGCGGCGGCCCAGCTGCGGGAGCTCAAAATGCCCGTCGGGGTGGACAAGCTGATCAGCTCGCTCAGCGTGGCGGAAAAGCAGATGGTGGAAATATCCAAAGCCCTGCTGCTCAAAGCCCGCTTTCTGATCATGGACGAACCGACCACCACGCTCACCGGGCACGAGGTGGAAACCCTCTTTGCCCTGATGCGGAACCTGAAGGCCCAGGGCGTGACCATGGTCTTCGTGTCCCACAAGCTCCATGAAATCAAAACCATCTGCGACCGGATGACGGTTCTGCGGGATGGGGACCTGATCACCGTGGACGTCGTGGCGGACGTGGATGAGCGGGACATAGCCCGGAAAATGATCGGCCGGGATTTCCAGCAGGTGTTTCCGCCCAAGAAGCCCCGGGGAGCCGCCGACCCCATTCTGGAAGTGCAAGGCCTGCGGATCGGCGGCTTGCTCAAGGACGTGTCCTTTACCCTGCGCAAGGGGGAGATTCTGGGCTTTGCCGGATTGGTCGGGGCGGGGCGCACCGAAACCGCCGAGGCGGTGATGGGGCTGCGCAAGCCGGACGCGGGCCTGGTAAAAATGAACGGCGCGCCGGTGCAGATCCGCACCCCCCGGGACGCGGTCGAACTGGGTATCGGCTATCTCAGCGAGGACCGGCAGGGCAAGGGCATCGTCCAGGGCTTCGACATTCCCCAGAACATCACCCTGATTTCCCTGGCCCGGTACCTCAAGGGCGTCCTGATCGACAAAACCATGGAGTTGGCCAAATCCAGGGAATACGTCCAGGCCTTCAACATCATCGCCGCCAGCCAGCGGATGGCCCTGCGCTGCTTCAGCGGCGGCAACCAGCAGAAGGTGTACCTGGCGCGCTGGGTGGACACCAACCCGTCCATCCTGATCCTGGACGAACCGACCCGGGGCATCGACGTCAACGCCAAGCGGGAAATATACGAGTTCATCCACACGCTGGCGGACAAGGGCATTTCCTGCATCGTCATATCTTCGGAGATGGAAGAAGTGATCGGCCTGTGCAGCCGGGTTTACGTGATGAAGGAAGGGGCGATCGCCGGCTGTCTGGAAGGCGAGCGCATCAACGAGGAGGAAATCATGTTCCATGCCACGGGCATACAGGGAAAAAAGAGCTGATGACCGAGATAAAGACCACGACTACCGGCGGCAGGGCCGGATACTTTCAGAATTACCGACTGAGCGATCACTCCACCGGGTTGGGCTTCATCATCCTGTTCATCCTGGCGGCAATCGTCGGCTGGCCCAATTTCCTGCAAGTCAGAAATCTGCTCAACATCCTCAGGCAGATTTCCTACACGGGCATCATCGGCCTGGGGATGACGCTGATCATCATTTCCGGGGGCATCGACCTGTCGGTGGGTTCCATGGCCGCCTTTGTCGGCGGCATCACCATCTACTTCCTGAACCTCTTCCCCGGCGAATCCCATCTGGCGGTTTTGCTGTCCGCCTTTTTCGCCGTGGCCCTCGGTTCCCTGACGGGCTTGGTGAACGGGTTCCTGGTCACCAAGGGGCGGTTAGCCCCCTTCATAGCCACCCTGGGCACCATGTCCATCTTCCGCTCCCTGATCCAGTACATTTCCGGCGCCGGCAACATCATGTCCCTGAACACCGTGTATCCCGAGGTCGGCGCGGGCTTGGTGTTCGGCATTCCGGTGCCGGTCTGGATCTTTCTCTTCGTAGCGGCGGGGCTGCACATTCTGCTGAACAACACCCGCTTCGGCCGCTACGTCTGCGCCGTGGGCGCCAACGAGCAGGTCGCCCGCTATTCGGCGGTGAACGTGGCTTTTACCCGGCTCATTCCCTACGTCATCACCGGCGCCACGGTGGGCATGACCGCCCTGCTCTGGTCCAGCCGGCTCAATTCCATCAACTCCAGCGACTGCACCTACTACGAACTGGACGCCATCGCGGCGGCGGTCATCGGCGGAACGGCCATGACCGGCGGCAAGGGCACCATCATCGGCACGGTGATGGGGGCGATCATGCTGGGGA
>DYPP01000031.1:6220-10272 GCA_020719845.1 Treponema denticola
ACCGGCGGCAAGGGCACCATCATCGGCACGGTGATGGGGGCGATCATGCTGGGGATGATCAACAACATGCTGGTGCTGGGGGGCGTATCGTCCTACCTGCAGCAGGCGGCCAAAGGTTTGGTTATCATTGCGGCTGTATTGCTGCAATACAATAAAAGGGTCTGAACGGAGGTTCTTCATGAAGAAAATCGTATCGCTTTTGCTTATCGCCGCGTTGGCGATCCCCGCCTTCGCCGCCGGTTCCAAGGACGCCGGCGCCGCCAAGGTGACCAAGATCGGCGTTTCCATCCCCAGCGCCGACCACGGCTGGACCGGGGGCATCGTGTACTACGCCAACAAGGCGGTCAAGGAAATCGGCGCCGCCCAGCCGGGCAAGTTCGAGTTCCGCGTCGTCACCGCCGACAACCCGTCCGCCCAGGTCCGGAACGTGGAAGACCTGCAGGTCTGGGGTATGGAATACCTGGTCATCCTGCCCCACGAATCCGCTCCCCTTACCCCCATCGTCAAGGAAGTCCAGGGCCAGGGCGTCAAGGTCCTGGTCATCGACCGCGGCCTGACGGACACCAGCTTCGGCTACGTCAACATCGCCGGCGACAACCCGGCCATGGGAACCCAGAGCGGCAAGTGGCTGTCTGCGGAAATGAAAGCCGCGGGCTTGAAGAACTACGTGGCCATGGGCGGCCTCCCGATCGTCATCGACGAGCAGCGCATGAGCGCCTTCTTTGCCGAGATGAAAAAGGAACCCTCCCTGGTCAACCTGCTGGGGGGCAACAAGTACGAGTTCGCCGACTGGTCCAGCCAGAAGGGCCTTTCCATCATGGAGACCTTCCTGCAGAAATATCCCAAGATCGACGCCGTATTCTGCCAGGATGACGACGTGCTGCTGGGCGTCATGCAGGCCATCAAGGAATCCGGCCGGACGGACGTCAAGACCGTCCTGGGCGGCGCAGGCTCCAAGGTCGTCTACAAGATGATCATGGATGGGGACCCCATCGTCCGCGCCACCGCCACCTACCATCCTTCCATGATCTACGACGGCATCAAATACGCCGTAGAAGTGGTCGCGGGCACCAAGAGCGCCGATTTCCACACCGCCAAGGCGCCCATCACGGTGGTTATCCCCTCCGTGCTGGTGGACAAGACCAACGTGGCCAAGTTCTACGACGCCGAGTCGATCTACTGATTCCTGCTGCTCCCGTGTAGGGTTGGATCAGTATTCGGATTAAAAAGATGCAAGGGACACGGTTCAAACCGTGTCCCTTCGTCATTGAAATATCCGGCGTACCCAGTATACTGGGAACCAGGAAAACACCGATGCCCCCCAAACCAACCCGGGCGGACGTTGCGCAGCGCGCGGGCGTCGCCGAATCGACCGTTTCCCGCGCGCTGAACGATTCCACGCTGATCACCGGGCCGATCAAGCAGCGCGTACGCGATGCCGCCCGGGAGCTCGGCTATATTCCTTCCCGACAAGCCGCTCTCTTTGCCCGAAAACGGACCAATACGATCGGCTTCGTCGTACCGTCCTACCGTTCCTTTCCGCCGTTCTCCCGTTCTTACTTCCCCGCCCTGCTGGACGGGGTGGTGCTGGAGTCGGACGCCGGCGGCTATTCGCCGACCATCATCCTGGACAATAAGAGCGGCGACCCCAAGGACTATTACGCCCTGATCCGGTCCAAAACGGTGGACGGACTGCTGTTCGCGGTTACCCGCGCCGATTTCCGGCCCTTTGCGGGTTTACGGGAACAGGGGGTTCCCTTCGTATTGATCAACAACTATCACGCCGGCCTGAACAGCGTGGACGCGCTCCCGGAAAGCGGGATGCGCAAGGCCTTTTCCCACGGATTCAACCTGGGCCACCGCCGCTTCGGCTATATTACCGGCGACGTGCGCTACCGCAACGCCATCGACCGGCTGGAGGTCTTCAAAGCCCTGGCCGCGGAATTCAACGTGGAAGCCACGATCGTGGAAGGCGACTTTTCCAAAACTTCGGGGTACGCCGGAGCGGGCAAGCTGCTCCACGCGCGGCAACCCGTCAGCCTGATCATGACCAGCTCGGACCGCTGCGCTTTCGGCGTCCTGCAGTACGCGGCGGCCAACGGCGTTCCCGTCCCCTCCCGGCTGAGCGTCATCGGCTACGACAATCTTCCGCCGGTGCAGGATATCACGCCGCCGCTGTCAACCATCGACCACCCCGTTACCGCCCTGGCGCGCCGGGCCACGCGGCTCTTGATCGACATTCTGGAGGGCAACCGGGAACAACCCCGGCAGGAATGGCTGGATACGGATTTTATCGTCCGCGAATCGACGACGGTCAGTCCGGATATTTGAGGGATGGATGATGGTCAGACTGGGAATCGCCGGTACCGGCGGCATGGCGGAGTATCAGGCCAAAAAATTCGCCCTTCTTCCGGATTGCGTTCTTTCCGCCTGCAAAGACCACAAACTGGATCATGCCCGGGCCTTTGCCCAGCGCTTCGCCATCCCCCTGGCCTTCGACTCCATCGCTGACCTGCTGGACAGCGGCAGCTGCGACGCGCTTTACTGCGCGGTTCTGGACAGCCGGCACCGGGATATCGCCGGCGCGGCGCTGGCCCGGGGATTTCCGGTGCTGTGCGAAAAACCGCTGGCCCGAACCCTGGCGGATTCCCGGTATCTGGCGGAACTGGCCGAAAAAACCGGGCTGCCCACGATGGTGAATTTTTCAAAGCGCAACGCCCCGGCGCTGCACGCCCTGCGGGCCATCCTGGACGCGGGGCGGCTGGGAACGCTGCTCTCGGTGACCGCCGAATATCGGCAGGGCTGGGTAACCAACCTGGCCTGGGGAGACTGGCGCATTATCCCCCGCTGGCGCTGGCGTCTCTTGCCCGGCGAGAGCACCGGCGGCGTCCTGGGCGACCTGGGCAGCCACCTGGCCGACGCCCTGCTGTTTCTCTTCGGCGGTCTGCGGGCTCCGCGGCCATCATCCGCCTTGTCGCTGGATGACGCCTTGGCCACCCGCCGGCTGGGAGCCATCGCGGTACCCGACGAGTTTCGCGGACACGCCCGTCCGGTGCTGGTGGCGTTCAGCGCGGAGGCTGAAACCCCGGCCGGGTGTCCCGTCCGGCTGTCCGCGACCTGGATCGATTCCGCCGCCGCCGATGAGTTCGCCCTCACCCTGCGCGGCTCCCGCGCGACCGCGGTCCTGGATCTCCGCCGGTCCCGGGACGGCGTCTACATCACCGGCCCCGCCGGCCGGACGACCAGCTCCGCCCCAGGCCCGGCCGTTCTTTCCACCTACGCGCAGTTCGTCTCCCGGTGCGCCGCGTACCGCAGCGGGGACGGCGCACCCCCGCCGGCGGGCATCCCGGATTTTGCCCACGCCGCCGGAGTGCAGGGCCTGTTGGCCGCGTTGGCGCCCGGAGGATTACCCGAGTGAAGGATATTGCCATCGGTACGCTGGTACAAGGCGCGCATGATCCTGCGGCGGCCATCCGCTCGCTAGCCCCCTTCGGATTTGAGTCGTTTGCGGTTACGTACTGGGAAACCATCGATCAATCCGATCTGCAGGCCACCGCCGCTGCGGTCAGGCAGGCCGCTTCGGAGACGGGCACGGTCATCAGCGCGGTTTCGGTCTACGGAAACCCCCTGCGGGATGACGAGACCGGGGCGGAAACGCGTCGGAGCCTCAAACGCCTGATCGAAGCGGCTCCGGACTTCGGCAGTCCCCTGGTCGGCGCCTTTGCCGGCCGCCTGCCGGGAAAATCGGTTCCCGACTCGCTGGAAGCCTGGCGCCGCGTCTTTACCCCCCTGATCGAGCGGGCGGAACCCTTGGGCATACGGATAGCCCTGGAGAATTGCCGGCTCGGGGATACCTGGAAAACCGGCAAGTGGAATATCGCCATCAACGGCGATGCCTGGGAACTGTTGTTCCAGGCCCTTCCGTCGCCGCTGCTGGGCCTGGAGTGGGAACCCTGCCACCAGGTCGAAGCTTTGGTGGATCCGCTGGCCCAGGCGGCGGCGTGGGTTGACCGCATTTTTCACGTCCACGGCAAGGACGCCCGGATCAACCA
>DYPP01000031.1:10372-29543 GCA_020719845.1 Treponema denticola
GCCCTAATTCCCCGCCAGGGGAACCAGGCCCACCAAACCGCGGACTTCTTCGTCGGCAAAACGCAGGCCGGCGCCGAAGAAATAGTCCCGCCGGGCGTCCAGGGCCGCGTCCACGCCCCCCTGCAGGTAGAGCCAGTTCCAGGGTTTGTCCGACGCCGGGTCAAAGAAGGGGTACAGGGTAACCGTGCCCCGCAGGTTGGGCAGCGTTTCGTCGTTGAAATCGAAGATTTCTCCGGACAAGCCCAGCCAGCCCAGGGGCTGCAGGTCCAGGCCGAGGCCGGCGGTATTTTCCAGCAAGCCGCCGCGGAAGGTCAGCGGGCCCCAGCGGCGCGCCAGCTCGACGTCCAGCAGCGGATCCTGCCCCTCCGGGGCGGAGTTGACGCCCACGCGGTACCAGCGGTCCCGGGAGCGGGGCTCCAGCCGGAGGGACGCGCCGCCCCGGAAGGACGCGGACAGCAGCGCGTAGCGCGACTGGGCGTCCACCTGCACGCCCAGCCCGGCGGCCTTGTCGACGATGACCCCCGCGTCGGAAACCACCCGGTCGGCGTTCACCGCCAGGTTGTTGACGTTTTCCAGAGCCAGGTTCAACTTCTGCGCCGCTTCTTCGGTGCGCTGGGCGCTGGACAGCAGGCTGGCGTACAGACGGTCATCGTAGACCAGGTTGCCCACGTTGCCCTTGCCGCTGCGGATTTCTTCCGTAACCGCCCGGATGTTTTCCAGCGCCGCCCGGACTTCCCCGGTCGAAGCGGAAAGATCGCCTTCCCGCTCGCGCAACATTTTTTCAAACTGTTCGGTGATCAGCGCCGATGATTCCAGGATGCGGGAAACCCGCGCCAGTTCTTCGTCCGAGCGTTCATCCAGCTTGCGGGCGATGGAGTTGAAGGTTTCCAGGGAAACCGCCAGCAGCTGCATCTGGTTGGCCTGGAATTCCTTGAGCAGTTCCGAAAATTGGGCTCCCAATTGTTCCGCAGAACCGACCAACGCCGTCATGTCCGCCGCTGCGGCCTGGGACTGGATTCGTCCCCCTTCGCCTACGAGCGGCGTCAATTCGGTGCCCGGGGTAAGCGTAAGGATGGAAGTCCCCAGCAGGGATGAAGATTTGCGGGAAATTTGCGCGTCGGACCGCAATTCCACGTCCCGCAAAAAGGCGACCTGCAGCAAAGCCTGTCCTTCGGTCAGGTTGATGTTGCGGATTTTGCCCACCGGGACTCCCGCCAGATACACCTTGGAATTGATCGCCAAGCCGGTGGCGTCGTCCATGACGACTTCGTACACCCTGGTGTTGAGATCGTTGAAGCCATCTGTGGACCTGACCACGTAGACGGTACCGGCGGTACCGAGGGAGATAAAAAAGAGGCCGATTTTCAGATACCGTGAAACGTTCATACTTTTAACTCGCTAAATGAAATGCGGATAAATTCCCGTACGATCTCCTGGTCCGAATCCGACACTTCACGGGGTCCTCCTTCAGCCACGATGCGTCCCTGATGAAGAAAGGATATCTTGTCGGCGATGCGGAACGCCGCCGGAATGTCATGGGTGATCATGACGCAGGTGATCTTGAGTTCCTTGTTGACCCGCACCACCAGATTGTTGATGGTTTCCGACAAGACCGGGTCCAGACCGGTGGTCGGCTCGTCAAAGAACAACACTTCCGGCTGCATGACCAGGGAACGGGCTACACCGACACGTTTGCGCATGCCCCCGGACAGTTCTTCCGGACGCTTGGACTCGATGCCCGGCAACTCGATCCATTCTAGCATTTCCGAAACCCGCTTGGCAATCTCGGTTTTGTTTTTGATGCGCAGCACTTCCCGCAGCGGAAAAGCGATGTTTTCGCCCACCGACATGGAGTCGAACAGGGCGGCATTCTGGAAGGAATAGCCGAAGTGCTTGCGGATGTCCACCATCTCGCTCTTGGTCAGAGCCGTCAACTCCCGGTCCCGATACCAGACCCGGCCGGAATCGGGCTTGATCATGCCGATGATGCTTTTGAACAGCACGCTCTTGCCGGTACCGCTCTGGCCGATCACGGCGCAGATGGACGATTCGGGAATTTCCAGGTCCACACCCTGCAGAATATGGTTGTCCCCGAAGGACTTCTTCAAGTCCTGGATACGCATGATGTTGTTCATTTGAAAATAAAGGCCATCATGATCGTGGCCAGCACGTAGTCCGCCAGCAGAATGGCCACCGAGGAGGCCACCACCGCCTTGGTGGCTCCGTCGCCGACGCCCTTGGCCCCTGCGGCGGCGTGCAGGCCGTGGTAGCAGCAGATGGTGGCCACCATAAAGCCCATGACCACCGACTTGATGATGCCGATGGCGATGTCGTCGATGTTCAGCACGCTGAACATATACGCCTGGTAGGAGGCGGAATCGATGCCGTAGAGAGAGGTGGAAATGAAGTAGGACCCGATGACGCCCACGATGTTGGCCAGCATGGTCAGGGCGGGAAACACCAGCAGGGACGCGAACACCCGGGGCAGCACCAGGTAGTGCACCACGCTGATGGACATGGACTCCAGGGCATCGATCTGCTCGGTAACCCGCATGGTGCCCAGCTCGGCGGCCATGGCGGAGCCGTTCTTGGCGATCAGCATCAGGGTGGTGATGATGGGCGCCAGTTCCTGGCCGAGCGCGACGGCAACTGCGGCTCCGGTGCCTATTTCAGCCTGGAAGGGGCGCAGCAGGGCGACCATCTGTAGCGCAAAGATCATACCGATGGCCAGGCCCGCCAGCATGATGATGGGCACCGAATTGACGCCCAGCTGCTCTATTTCCGCAAAAATCAACCCAAACCGGAAAGGTCGTTTAAATGAAACGCGCAGAACTTCCCCGACGAAGGTAAAATACCGGCCGACGTCTTCTATCCTTTTTGATACCGTCTGAACCATTTAACGCCCATACCCTTATGATGATTCTATAAACATATCACCAATAAGAACTATTTACCAACCGGGCGTCCCGGTCAGGGCGTCTGGGCATGCAGGCGGTCCTCGATCTCTTGTGCCCGCAGGCTGAGCCGGGCGGCGGCGTAGACGTCCCGGGCGCGGGCATAATAGAGTCGGGCCAGATCCGGATTTCCCGCCTTTTCCGCCACCAGGGCCAGCGCGCGGTAGTCGTCGCCGATGCCGCCGGGATTTTCCGCCCGGCGGTCGTAGTCCAGCGCTTCCGCCAGGGCGTCGTTGGCGGCCGCCAGATTCCCCATCCGGGAATGCACGGCGGCGGCCAGATAGCGGTCCGAAGCGAATTCGATAAAGGCGTTGCTTCGCTTGTCGATCCCCGCGGCGCGGTTCAGCGCCTCCAGCGCGGCCTCAAAATCGCCGGTGGACTTGGCGGCGGAACCGTAGACGCGCAACGCCCGGGCCTGGTCGGAGGCAAGGCCGGACAGGGCGTCCACCGCGGCTTTGGCCGTCGCCGCCGCGGCGCGGACCTCGGCTTCCGTGCCGTTGCCGATGTCGTATTCGGCCTGTAAAAGCGAAGCCAGGGCCGCCAGTTCCCGCCGATCCGCGTCTGCGGCGATCGCCGCGGCGGCGGCGCGCAGCTCCCCGCCGTTCTCCGAGACCCGGCTCAAGCCGTCCAGGGCGCGGATCCGGCCTTCCGGATCGTCGACGGCGGTGTACATCCGGTAGGCTTCCTGGTAAAAATCACGGGCCGCCGCGCTGCCGCCGTCCCGCAGCGCCTTGGCTCCCAGCTGGACCAGCCGGGCGGCTTCATTGCGCACCGTAAACGCTTCGGGCGTTTTTTTGGGCGCCGAGGAGCACGATAGAACGCTCAAAGCCAGACCGGCCGCGACGATGCAGGCAACTATTCTCGCTATATGCTTCATGTCAAAAATCCGTATTCCGCAGGCTGGTCGGCGCCGCTTGCGGTTCAACCCGTTCGGGAATGCCGCCGCGTAGAATCGGGTTGTTCTTCAGGCCTTCCATCACGTCCTGGGCGCCGACGATGGCCGTTCTGGCTTCGTCGATGGTCGCCGCGATGCGCGGCATTTCGGCGGCCAGCGTCGCCGTCGTGCCTTCCAGGTTGCCCAGGGACTTCTCCACCGCCGCCAAAGAATTGTCGACCCGGTTGAACAGCACGTCGCCGTCGTCCAGGAAGGTCTTCAGCGAACCTTTGGGATCCAGCAGCCGCGGAATAAGGCCGGTCGGATCCTTGAGCGCTGCGCTGGTCTGCTCAAAGTTCTTGCCCATCACCGCCACGGAAGCCATGCTTTCATCCACCGACTTCAACAGCCCCGGCAGCGTGGCGTCCACTTCGGTCACGATGCGGTCCAGCTCGGGAGCTGCGTCGGCCAGCGTGTTGTTCACCTGGCCGATCAGGATCTTGACGCCCGCCACCGACTTGGCCGCGTCGGCCATGGCGTCGGCGATCGGGCCGCTGCCGGTGCCGGCCATGGCTTTGTTGATCTGGCTCAGGGCTTTTTCCAGCTCCACGATGGTGGCGTTGACGTTGGAGATCAGCCGCGTGATGGTATCGTCCTTGGGCGGGCGGTCCACCAGTTCCTCATCCACCAGACGCGCGCCTTCGGGGGTGTCGAAAGAAGGAATGAAAGCGCCCTCGGGCAGGGCGGTCTCCGACTTTCCCTGGTGAAAAAGCAATTGACTGCCCAGGCCGATCGGGCTGGTCACCAGTTCCAGCATCGAATTTTCCCGGACCTTGTCGGCAAAGGTATCGTAGACGACGAACACCACGTCCACTTCGTCGGACTCGTTCAGGCGGACGCCGTTGATCCGTCCGATCTGGAACCCCTTGAACAGCAGGGGTGTCCCGACAGTGAGCCCCGTGCTGGAGGGAAAGCGGGAATTATACGAAAAATCCCGGGCAAACCAGCGCTGCCGCGCGCCCAGCACCACGATGATGACCGCCAGCAGCGCCAAGGCCAGCACCACAAAAGCCCCTACTACCTGATCGGCGTAGCGAATACGGAATTTCATACAGCTCCTACTCTATGTCTCGCCGGCGTTGCCGTCAATAGCGGCGTTGCGCAGGTGCGCCGCCCGGATGCGGCGGATAAGGTCCGCGCCCAGCAGCGGCGCCACTTGGTTGGCGTCGCCGAACCCCGCGACGGTCCCGTTGTCGACGACGCACAGCTGGTCGGCGGTTTCGGCGATCAACCGGCCGTCATGGCTGACGATCAGCATCGTCCTGCCTTCCTTCTTCATGGACGCCACAATCTGGATCAGCTTGCCCACCGACGCGTCGTCCAGGGAGGCCGTCGGTTCGTCGAAGAACAGCAGCTCCGGATCAAGGATCAGCGCCCGGGCGATGGAGATCAATTTCTGCTCCCCCATGGACAGTTCGGCGGGCCGCAGGTTCAAGGCTTCGTCGTAACCCACCCGCTGGGCGATTTCCCGTACCCGCCGATCCATCGCGGCTTTGGAGATCCCGGGCTCATGGTGGGCTACGGGCAAGGACAGGTTGTTGTAGATCGTCTGATTGGCCCACAGGGCGCCGTCCTGAAAGGCAAAGGCGCTGTTCCGGCGGAACGCCGTTTCTTCAGCCCGGTTCATGTACGCCAGGTTCTGGCCCTGGTAGAAGACCTTGCCGCTTTGGGGAATGATCAGCCCCGCGGCGACCTTCAGCAGCGTGCTCTTGCCGGAACCGGCCTTGCCGACGATGAAGGTCACCTGCCGCTCGGGAAAAGCGACCGATACGTCCCGGAGTATCTCGTAGTCCGTGATGGTGTAGCTGACGTTTTCCAGACTGATGCGCATGTTCATAATAAGTACGACAGGGCCGTGATGATCGCGTCGGCCAAAACCAGATACACCAGGGCCTGGCCCACCGCGCGAATCCCCGCCTGGGGGATTTCCGTTGAAGCCCGGATGACGGAGAAGCCCTGGTAGATGGACACCAGGGAGATCAGGCTTCCGAACACCAGACTCTTGACCATGCCGGTGACCACGTCCAGCACGCTCAGGGCCTGCAGCAAGCCCTGGTAATATTCCGAAAAAGGCACGGGCGTCAGCACGCTCAGCACGGTATACGAACCCAGCAGTCCGAAAATGTTGAAGTAGATGTTGAGGAAAAAGAGCGAAATGGTGACCCCCAGAAAGCGGGGCACCGCCAGGTAAGATATGGGATCCACCCCGACGGAAATGTACGCCTCGATCTCGTGGGAAACCACCATCCCGCCGAGTTCGGTGGCGATGGCGGTCCCCGAACGGGCGGTGATGATGAAGGCGGTCAGCAAGGGCCCCAGTTCGCGGGTGATGATGGCGATCAGGATCGTGTACATCAGCTTGCCCTGGCCGAATTGCGGCAGCACCGACGCCCCGATGATGTTGACGATGGCGCCGATGCCGACGGCCAGCACGGCGGAGATGCTCAACGCCTCTACGCCGGTAAAGAGAATCTGCATCACCAATACTTTAAAAGCTACCTGACGCCGGCGAAAAAAAAACACCGTGTCGCTCAGCACCCGCCCCATGAACCCCAGCGCGTACAGAGACTCCCGGAAACGGTTTATGGTCATGTGTCCGATTTTTGCGGAAAAATTCACTCCTTGAGTATAGGTCGGAACCAGGCGATCGTCCAGTCGGATTTGCCACGTCCGCCGCGCCGCCGTTGACCCGGGCGGCAAATCGCCGTATCATCCAGACGTGGCCGAGCGAAAAAAACCTGCCCCCAAGAAATCCGCCAAATCCAGTGGTCTGGGTTGCCTGTTCTGGATCGCTTTTCTCATCGTCATGGTCGGCCTTTTCCTGGTCAACCGGGAAGTGATCCGCCGGACGCTGAAAAACACGCCCCTCTTTGAACATCAGGCAGAAAAGCCCGCTCCCGGGAAAGAGTCCCAGCCGCCGGCGCCGGAAAAGCCCGCGCCCGCACCGACGGCAGAAAAACCGGCAAAATCAGAAGAGCCGGCGGCTGTTCAAAAAGAAAAACCGGCGGACGCGACCCCGGCACCCCTAAAGCCTCCCAAAAAGCCCACGCCGGCCCCGGCCGCCCCGACTTCGGGCACGCCGAGTCCCGTGGCCAAGCCGACCGGCGATACGACCGCCCCCGCCAAGCCCCCGGCGGCGCCGGTAAAGCGGGAGCGGAGCCTGTATTTTATGCGGATGGATCAGGACGGCACCATCGTGCGGGTCAAGACGATACGCAAGATCGCGGTTTCCGATTCGCCCCTGCAGGACGCCCTGGGCGCCCTGCTGGCCGGTCCCAGCGCGGAAGAGCGCAACACGGGATTGGCGACCCTCATTCCGCCCGGAACAATCCTGCTGTCGGCTACGGTCAGGGGTACGACGGCGTACCTCAGCTTCAGCGAAGAGTTCCAGTTCAACAGCTACGGGATCGAGGGGTACGCGGCGCAGCTGCGCCAGATCGTCTGGACGGCGACGGAATTCTCCACCGTCCGGGACGTGCAGATTCTGATCGAAGGGCGGCGGCTGGATTACCTGGCCGGAGACGGCATGTGGATCGGCAGTCCCCTCAGTCGGGATACGCTCTGATCCGCTCGATCGAAACCGCCCGGCCGGTCTGGTCGTCCAGGGCTACGCACACCCCCCGGACGGCCGTCGGCCCGGTGGCTATTTCCATCCGGAAAGGGACCTGGGTCCGGTTCCGGTTGAGGCAAATGGCCGTATCCATGCCGATGATGCCGTTGCGGACGCCGCTCATGCCCAGATCGGTGATATAGGCGGTGCCTCTGGGCAAGAGGCGCTCATCCGCGGTCTGTACGTGGGTATGCGTCCCCACCAGGGCGCTTAGCCGGCCGTCGGCATAAAAAGCCAGCGCTTCCTTTTCCTGGGTCGCTTCGGCGTGAAAGTCCAGCAGGATGATCGGATGAAGGTGCTCGGCCCGGATCGCTTCCAGAATGGCGTCCAGGGCGCGGAAAGGACAGTCGATGGGCGTCATTTCTTCCCGGCCCTGCAGGTTGACCACGCAGAAAACCGTGTCCTTCTTATTAATGCAGACCCAGCCGCGGCCGGGCACGCCCGGCGGGTAATTGGCCGGCCGGAGCACCCGTTCTTCCGCGTCCAGCGTCGGCCAGACGTCCCGTTTTTCCCAGACGTGGTTGCCCGAAGTCACCACGTCGGCGCCGGCGGCCAGAATGCCGGCCAGCGTTTCGGCAGTCAGACCAAAGCCGCCGGCGGCGTTTTCCCCGTTGACGACGACAAAATCGGCGGCGTAGTCGGCGATTATCCCGGGCAAACCCGCGGCCAAAGCCGCGATGCCCGGATCGCCCACCACGTCGCCGATCATCAGTGTCCGAACGATGCCCATGCTCTTACCGGGCGTATTCCACGATACGCGTCTCCCGGATGATGGTCACCTTGATGCGGCCGGGATAACGCAGGTCCGTCTCGATCTTTTTGGCGATCTGCTTGGCCATTTCCTTGGACTGCTCGTCGTTGACCGCTTCGTTGTTGACGATGATGCGCAATTCCCGTCCCGCCTGGATGGCAAAGGCCTTGTCCACCCCGGAAAAGCTCTCCGCGATGTTCTCCAGGTTTTCCAGCCGCTTGACGTAGTTGTCCAGGGTTTCGCGCCGCGCGCCGGGCCGGGCCGCGGAGATGGCGTCGGCGATCTGCACCAGCACGGATTCGATGCACGAAGGCTCCACGTCGTTGTGGTGGCTGCCGACGGCGTTGATGACCCGGGGGTCCTCGCCCATCTTGCGGGCCAGATCCATGCCGATTTCGGCGTGGTTGAGGTCCGAATCGGATTCCACCCCCTTGCCGATATCATGCAGCAAAGCACCCCGCTTGGCGATCTCCCGGTTGGCGCCCACTTCGGCGGCCAGCATGCCGGCGATGATGGCGACTTCCTTGGAATGGTACAGCACGTTCTGACCATAGCTGGTGCGGAAGTACAGGCGGCCTAAGGTCCGGATGGCATCCTGGTTCATGTTGTGCAGACCCAGATCGAAGAGGACCTTCTCCCCTTCTTCGAACACCTTTTGGGAAATTTCCTTGGTAACCTTCTGGACGATTTCTTCGATCCGCGCCGGATGGATGCGCCCGTCGCTGATCAGCCGTTCCAGCGCCACCTTGGCTATTTCCCGGCGTACCGGGTCAAAACAGGAAATGACCACCGCTTCGGGCGTGTCGTCGATGATCACGTCCACGCCGGTCAGGGTTTCCAGGGTGCGGATGTTGCGGCCTTCCCGGCCGATGATCCGGCCCTTCATCTCGTCGTTGGGCAGCGTCACCGTGGTGACCGTCACCTCGCCGGTGATCTCCGTAGCCAGACGCTGGATGGTCGTGACCAGGATATCCCGGGATTTTTTTTCCGCCGCGAGGTTGGCTTCCTGCTCGATCTTGTTGATCAGCGCCTGGGCATCATGCTTGGCCTCGTTTTCGAGGCTTTGGATGATGACCGCCTTGGCTTCTTCGGCGGTCAAGCCGGAAATACGCTCCAGCTCCGATCGGTAGCGCTCCTCTTCATGGATCAGCGCGGCTTCCCGTTCCGACAGCCCCCGGTCGCGTTCGGCCAGATGCTCTTCCGTTTTTTCGATCTGCTCGGTCTTTTTGTCGACCGCCTCTTCTTTCTGCATGACACGCCGCTCGTATCGCTGCAGTTCTACCCTACGTTCCCGAGTTTCCCTTTCTTGCTGGTTCCGTTCGCGAATGAGTGTTTCTTTTGCCTCAAGAAGGATATCCTTCTTTTTGGCTTCAGCCTCTTTTATCGCATCCTGTCTAATGCGTTCGGCGCGTTGCTCCGTCGCCGTAAGTTGGAATCTGGCATACAGCCATCTTAAGGTCCAGCCAAGGGTTAACCCGGCAAGCGGCAGGATTATCAAATACAATCCCATATCGTACCCCTTACCGTAAATCTCAATACTGCAATTATAACAAAGTGCAAACATTTGTCAAGTAAATAAATATGCATTGAAATGCATATTTATGCAGTTTTTTCGTCCTTTCCAACTTGACAGGTTGGATGGGCGATTATTAGAATGGCCGTCAGATGTCATATCTAGCAATCCTGATCGGCGGCGGCATCGGTGCTCTGTTCCGGTTTTTGCTGTCCCGTTGGCTGCAAAGCCAGGTAGCCACGGCCTTTCCCCTGGGAACCCTGGCGGTCAACCTGCTGGGATCCTTCCTGATCGGTTTTTTGGCCGGCCTGTTCGAGCGTTCCGCCTTCAGCCCCCGGGTCCATTCCTTTGTTTTTGTCGGCCTGCTCGGCGGTTTTACCACTTTTTCCAGCTACAGCCTGGAGACGCTGCACCTGCTGCGCAGTTCTGCGTCGGTCCTGGCGTGGGGGAACGTCCTGCTCAGCAACGGCGCGGGGCTTTTGCTGGTGGCCGGCGGCTATTATTCGGCGTCCATGCTGTTCAAGCCCGCCGGCTGAGGCCGCCCGCGGAACACGACCTACATGCGGAACTCGGAACCCAGATAGACGCGGCGCGCCATTTCATCCGCCAGGATGGCGTCCCGGTCGCCCTGGGCCACGATGACGCCTTCATTGATGATGAAGGCGTGGGTGGTGATCTCCAGCGTATCCCGCACGTTGTGGTCGGTGATCAGGACGCCGATGCCCCGCTCCGCCAGGCGGCGCACGATTTTTTTGATTTCAAATACCGCGATGGGGTCGATGCCGGCAAAGGGCTCGTCCAGCAGCAGGAATTTGGGTTCCGTGGTCAGGGCCCGGGCAATTTCGGTCCGCCGGCGCTCGCCGCCGGACAGGGTATAGCCCATCTGTCTCCGAATTTTGGCGATCCCGAATTCTTCCAGCAGTTCTTCGACGCGGCGCTTTTTTTCCGGTTCCCGGATGTCCCGGCGGGTTTCCATGATGGCCAGCAGGTTTTGTTCCACCGTCAGGCGGCGGAAGATGGAAGATTCCTGGGGCAGGTAGGCGATGCCCGAACGGGCGCGGCGATACATGGGTTTATGGGTAATGTCGTCCCCGTCCAGCACCACCGTGCCCTGGCTGGGCCGGTGGAAGCCGACGATCATGTAAAAAATCGTCGTCTTGCCTGCCCCGTTCGGGCCCAATAGTCCCGAGACCTGGCCGTCGGCCATGGAAAAATCCACGCCCCGGACCACTTCCTTGCGGCCAAAGCGCTTGCGCAGGCCCGTTACTTTGAGTTCATGGGTTTCCGGGTTGGGCATCCGCCGCTTCCTGCTGAAGGGAGCCTGAAACGGACCCTTCCATCACCACGTCGTCGGTTTCCAGGTCCACCCGCATGCGGTCGGCCCGGAACTCGTCCCCGTCCTTGAACACCTGGGGGAACCCGGAAAGATCCAGGGTTTTTTCCTTGCGCTTGTAGAGCGCGTACTGGGAACGGCAGATCAGCTCGTCCTTGAAAATTCTGACCCCCACCTGGAGCACGGAAATCCCGGTGCCGTCGTCGTAGTCGATGAACCGTCCTTTGGCGACCACGCTGTTCTCCTTGTCCTCCAGCACCGAATCTCCTTCCAGCCGGGCAATCTTGAGTTCCCGGTCGTAACGCAGGCGTTCGGTGGCAAAGCGGATGCCCTTGACGTCGTCGACCCCCGAAACGCGGCCGAAGCACTCCACAAAGCGATTTTTCGCGCCCGACAATTCTATCCGGTCCGCCCGGAGCAGCAGGTCCGCGGAAACCACCTCCGCGTTGCCCTCCAGGATGGTGATTTCTTTGCCCGTGGCTTTGGCCCCGGTCATCCGGTCCGCCCGGAACCGGAACGTCTCGGCCCCGGCCGGGAACACGCAGCAGAGGATCAGCGCAAAAACGGCTGCGGTCCGCGGGCTCATGGCGCCGGCTCCGGCGACCCGGAAGGCGCCGCTGCGGCCGGATCGGGTTCCGCTTCATCCGGAACGTGGACGTAGACGCCCGCCGCGCCCCCGGAAAACCGCCAGGTCCGGGCGCGGACATCCACGGAAAAATCCCGGCCCGTGATGGTCGTACCGTCGGAGCGGTCGATCCGCACCGGCTCGCCGGCACCGCCCTCCAGGCGACGCGCCTCGTCCTGCCAGTAGAGCCGCTCCGTGGCCATGGTCATATCCTCGGAAGGCACGGCGAGGCGTACTCCGCCTTCCAGGCGCACGTCCCCGCTGGCCAGGTCCATGTCGGCGCGGCCCGCGCTGCCCGTCGCGTCCGGTTCGCCGCTCCCGGGTCCGTATTGCTCAAAGCGGAGAGCTTCGACGCGCATGGTTTCCGCCTTTTCAAAGCGCTCCGCCGAATCGGCCTGAAAACTGAGCACCCGCTTGCCGTCCCGGACGCGCACGTATTCCAGCTCGGTCATGACGATATCCGGCTGCGCGGCGTCGGGCTCGGCTGCGCCGGGGCCATAGTCGAAGGAGCAGGCCGCGCAGAGGGGCAGCAGCGCCGCCAGACGTACCGCTGCCCGCACCCGGACGGCTCCTGCGGAACGGGGCATTTATTTCCGGGTCCTGTCCCGGGCGGCGGCGACGAATTCCCGGAAAAGGGGATGCGCCGCCGTGGGCTTGGACTTGAATTCGGGATGGAACTGGACTCCCACGCCCCAGGGGTGTTCGGGCCATTCCACGGATTCCACCAGGCTGCCGTCGGGGGTAAACGCCGCCAGCTTGAGCCCGGCGCCGGTCATTTCCGGACGGTACACGTTGGCGAACTCGTACCGGTGCCGGTGGCGTTCAAAAATATGTTCTCCGCCGTAGGCCGCCAGAATACGGCTGCCTTCCTCGGCCACGGTTTCACTCCGGCCCAGGCGCATGGTGCCCCCGTAGTTCACCACGTCCACCTGCTCTTCCAGCAGGCTGACCACCGGATACCTGGTGTCCTGGTCGAACTCGGTGGAGTCCGCGTCCGCCCAGCCCAGCACGTTGCGGGCCCACTCGATGACCATGATCTGCATGCCCAGGCAGATGCCGAAATAGGGAATCTTTTGTTTCCGCGCCCATTCGGCAGCCCGCACCATGCCGTTGATGCCCCGCTGGCCGAAGCCGCCGGGCACCAGCACGCCGTCCACGGAGCCCAGTACGGCGTCGGGATGCGAATCGCCCTCCAACCGGGAAGAATCGACCTTGACCAGCTCCACGATAGTTCCGCAGGCCAGGCCGGCGTGGAAGAGCGCCTCGTACACCGACTTGTAGGAATCGTGCAGGTCCATGTATTTGCCGACGATGGCGATGCGCACCGTCCCCTGCCGGTTCCGGAAGCGGTCCATCATGGACGTCCAGGCCGAAACGTTGGCGTGCCGGCTTTCGACCCCCAGCTTTTTGAGCACCACCTGGTCCAGTTTCTGGTCATGGAACACCAGAGGAATTTCATAGATGGTGGTGTCCACGTCGTAGGAGCTGAAGACCGCTTCGGCTTCGACGTTGGTGAAGAGGGCTATCTTGCGGCGCATCGATTCGTCCAGCATGACCGGGGCGCGGCAGATCAGGATGTCCGGCTGGATGCCCTGCTCCTGCATCGCCTTGACCGAATGCTGGGTGGGCTTGGTCTTGAGTTCGCCCCCGGCGACCTCGGGAATGAGCGTCAGGTGCACGGAAAGCGCGTTGATCCGGCCCATCTCGTGGATCATCTGCCGGGCGGCTTCCAGGAAGGGTATGGACTCGATGTCGCCGACGGTGCCGCCGATTTCGATGATCACCACGTCGGCTTCCGGATCCTTGCCCACCGCCAGGATACGGCCCTTGATTTCATCGGTGATGTGGGGAATGACCTGGACCGTACGGCCGAGGTAGCGGCCCTCCCGCTCCTTGCGGATCACCGCTTCGTACACCTGGCCGGTGGTGATGGAATTGGCCCGGGAAAGGGGGCTGCCGGTAAACCGGGCGTAGTTGCCCAGGTCCAGGTCCGTTTCCGCCCCGTCATCGGTAACGTACACTTCCCCGTGCTGGTAGGGGCTCATGGTGCCCGCGTCCACGTTGATGTAGGGATCGCACTTGACCATGCGCACGTTGAGGCCCCGCCCTTCGAGCAGGGCGCCCAAAGAGGACGCCGCGACGCCCTTGCCGAGACTCGAACAAACGCCGCCGGTGACGAAGATATACTTGTTCATGTAGCGGAATTATCCCCGGCCGGACCGGCTTCGTCAACCGCGCATCAGCTCTGCGGGGCGCGCGGCCCTGCAAGGTTACCCCGCGGCGTGGACCGGCGGAGCGGCATAGGCCGAGTCCAGAAAAAGAACCCGGTTATGCCGGAAGTAGTCGGCATCATAGGCTTGATCCGCCGGGCAGGCCCCGAACGCGGATGGGTCGACGACGATCGGCGCCCCGGCCCGCAGGGCTACGGCGATACCGTCCGCCGGGCGGACGTCCTGGGTATGCCGCAGCCAGCCCTTCCGGTATAAAAAACGGCCAAAATAGCCGGAAACCCCGGACCCCCACAGTTCCAGGCGTTCCAGGTGCACGCCCGGTTGGGTAAAAAAACGGGCCAGCACATCGTGGACCGTCGGCTGGGGCGAAACCAGGCCCTCGGCTCCGGAAATCACCGCGCTGGCTTCAAAAGCGCCCACGGGCAAAAAGAGCACGCGACCGTCCCGGTCTTCGCGCAGCAGCACCACCGGCGTGTCCCTGCCTTCATCATACGCTACGCCCACAATCGAGCAATTCGCCGAGCTTTTGGCCATGGAATCCACTATATCACGCCCATGATCAATTGACAGTACAGATTGCGTCCCATACACTTATCAGCATGGCTGAAGTACTGGTCGACGCCGATTTTGAAACCTACCGCAAGCTCATCTACGATGAGAGCGGGATCCATTTTTCCGCAACCAACCGATCCATCCTGGAGAGCCGCCTTAAGGAACGCCTGCGGGAAAAAAAATTGGACCACGTGCGCCAGTACTATGACATCATTACCCGGGATAAAGAAGAATTCAAACTGTTCCTGGATTCCATCACCACCAACCTGACCCGCTTTTTCCGCAACCAGGCCCATTTCGACGCCCTGGAGCGCTTTGTGGTGGTTGAATTGATGAAGATCAAAAAGCCTGCGGGGGATTATACGCTGAAAATCTGGAGCGCCGGCTGCTCCACCGGCGAAGAGCCCTACACCATCGCCATGCTGATGAAAGAGATCCTGCCGTCCCCCTGGAAGGTGGAGATCATCGCCAGCGACATCAGCCTCAAATCCCTGATGGTCGGCAAGGAAGGGTTCTACGGCGACGCCCGCATCGCCGGCATTCCGGAGAACTACCTCAAGAAGTACTTCGACCGGGTGGAAGGCGGGTACCGCATCCACGACGACATCCGTTCGGCCATCCGCTTTGACTACCATAATCTGAAGAATGATTCGGGCTGGCGCAAGCTGGACGTGGTTTTTTGCCGCAACGTGCTGATCTATTTCGACGAGGCCGCCCAAAAAGCGTCGGTGGAACGGTTTTGGGACTCCATGGCCGCCAAATCCTTTTTGTTCATCGGCCATTCCGAGTCCCTGTTCGGCATGAGCACCAAGTTTGAATTCGTCAAAACCGAATGGGCAACTCTGTACAGAAAATTCGTGTAGGCAAGGAGCGCGCCGGTGGCTGACGGGATTGGGGTACTGATTGTCGACGATTCGGCTTTGATGCGGAATCTGATCGCCCGCATGGTGGAAGCCACGCCGGGCCTCGCCGTGGCCGACCGGGCCATGAACGGCGTCTTTGCCCTGCAGAAAATACCCCGCTGCAATCCGGACGTCATCGTCCTGGACCTGGAGATGCCGGAAATGAACGGCGTCGAGTTCCTGCGGGAACGGAAGAAGTTGGGGATCGAGATTCCCGTCATCATCCTGTCCTCCATCGCCCGGCGGGGCGCGGAAATCACCATGGAAGCCCTGGGCCTGGGGGCCAGCGACTTCATCATGAAGCCCACCGGAGCGGCGTCGGAAGACGTCCATACCGTCAAGGACCAGCTGACCAGCCTGCTGCTGGCCTACGGCGGTAAATTCCGATCCCGGCGGCCGGACCTGCCGGCCAGGCCGGAGCCCGCCTTCAAGCCCAAACCCGAAGCGGCGCCGCCCACGGCCGCCCCGGCCCGTTCCGTTCCGCCCCGCTCGCTGGCGAGCCGACCGGCAAGCCCGATCGAACTGATCGCCATCGGCATTTCCACCGGCGGGCCCAACGCCCTGCGGGAGGTATTCGCCAAGCTGGATCCGCAGCTCAAGCAGCCGATCGTCGTGGTCCAGCACATGCCCGCGGGCTTTACCGCCGAGTTCGCCAAGAGCCTGGACAAGATCTGCCCGCTGGAGGTCAAGGAAGCGGAAGAGGGCGACCTGATAAAAACCGGCCGCATCCTGATCGCCCCGGGGGACAAGCACATCGAGGTGGAAAGAAAAGCCCTGGCCGCGGTGGCCCACCTCAGCGACGCCCCGGCGGTCAACGGACACCGGCCCTCGGCGGACGTGCTGTTCGCTTCGGTGGCCCGGGAATACGGCGGACGGGCGCTGGGGGTCATCATGACCGGCATGGGCAAGGACGGCGCCCGGGAGCTGGGTTCCCTGCTCAAGGCCGGCGCCCTTACCCTGGGCCAGGACGAAGCCAGCTCCGTGGTCTACGGCATGCCCAAAGTAGCCTGGGAGCTGGGCCACGTCATGGAGCAGGTTCCCCTGTCCCGCATGGCGGAACGCCTGTCCGCCCTGGCCAATGAGAATCAGTAAGAAAAACCGCGTCGAACCCCCCGTTTTGGTCCTGGCCGCAGCGTATCGGGCGGCGGCTGCGGCGGCCACGGTCCGGCTCCGCCGGGCCGTCCCGCGCCGACGTGGATCTGGGCTGCCCGCCACCGTCGTCGGAACCGGAGGGGCGCACCGCCTGCGCCGGCTGCTGGTCCGGGCCGTCGTTTCTCTGGCCTTTGCCCAGCTGGCCTTCATTCTCTCCACCAGCCTCAGCCTGCTGATCTTCCGCACCGTCGATCCCGGCGCCACCAACCTGATGCTCTACCGCAAGCTGGCCTACGGCTGGACCATCAAGCCGCCCCACTACGTTCCTTTGATCAAAATTCCCAAGACCGTCCGCAGCATGGCCATCCGGGTCGAAGACGGCACCTTCTACGAACACCACGGCTTTTTGCCCGCCGCCATCAAGCATGCCTGGGTCCTCAACCAGCGCATCGGCGCCCCCGTGTACGGGGGCAGCACCATCACCATGCAGACCGCCCGGACCCTGTTCCTGATTCCGGAAAAAAGCTACCTGCGCAAATACCTGGAACTGATCATCGCCCTGGAGATGGAAGTCATCCTGGGCAAAGACCGCATCCTGGAGCTCTACTTCAACTACGCCGAATGGGGCAAGGGCGTGTTCGGCATCGACGCCGCCAGCCGCCACCACTACAAGGCGGGCATCGCCGCCATCGACCGCGACCAGGCCCTGCGGTTGATCACGCTCCTTTCTTCGCCCATCCGCTACGGTCCCTACAACTTTCAGAAGAACGGCATCCTGCAGAGCCGCTACGAGTACCTTCTGTCCCGGTTTGCCCCCTAATCGGTGGACTCCGCGTTGCGGCCGTTCCGGGAATGCGCTATTATAGAAATAATGAAAACGAACCATGCCCTTATCCGGTCGCTGTTGGTCCTGCTCCCGCTGGTGTTCGCCTCCTGTTCGACCCTGCATCCGTCCCGCAGTCCCGGCCGGGTGGAAGGCCTGCTGCGGGAACTCGGCACCGCCGATCAGGCCCGGCTGGTGGAGCTGTCGGCCCTTCCCTTCCTGCTGGACGGTGAATACGTCTCCCGGGAAGAGGACCTGCTGACCCTCTGGAAGAACCTGGCTACCGCGGGCTTCAGCTTCAAGGACCCCCAGGTCGTCGCGCTGGATCCGGTGGACGCCGAATCTTTCCGCCGCTTCGGCGACGACGAGGAAGCGGAAGCCTTCTTCAAAAAGTACCTGAGCAAGGACGCGAGGCTGGCGGAGGTACGTACCGCCTACGGAACCTTCCTGGTCATCGCCGGAAGCCGGGTCGGCTTTACGCCCCGGATCTACGGTTTTACCGGACCGGAGGGCAACTAGCATGAACATGCGCAGTTTTTCAACCCTGGCGCTGGGCATTTCGGCGCTGACCCTGGCTTCCGCCCAAAACACGGAAGTGACCTATTTTGAAGGCAGCCCCCGGCACCGGGACGGCGGCGGCGTGCTCTCGGACCTGGACTACGGTTCCGCCCTGCGCACCGGCGAAGCGGTCATCACCGGCAGCCGGGACCAGGTGGAGCTGGCGCAGGGCGACGCGGCCACCATCCGGGTGCGGCCCAATACGGTCTTCACCATCCGCGAGCTGGAGCAGGACGGCCGGAAGGAACAGGTGCTCACCGCCAGCGTGGGCGCCGTCTCCATGCGCTTCAACCGCCTGGCCGGCTGGGAACCCCGGGTCGGGACCACCGGCGCCGTAGCCGGCATCCGGGGGACCGAACTGACCATCTACGCCGGTCCCGACGGCAGTTCCCTGTTCGTCGTGGACTCCGGCCTGGTGCAGGTCAGTTCGGCGGGCCAGAGCGTCGAGCTGGGCCAGGATGAGGGCGTGGAAGTGCCCGCCGGCGGCCCGCCGGGACAAAAATTCTCCGTCATCGGCCGGGAAGTCGACTTTGCCGACTGGGCGGGGGCCAAGACCGCCGAGCTGCTGGCGGACCCCGAAGCCGGCCTGGTCCGGGTGGACGCCCTGATGACCGGCTTCCGCGCCGGCCTGGACGAATGGACCGCCAAGTACCAGGCGGCCAAGCTGGCGTCCGACGCCGCTGTTGAGCAGATGAACGCCATCGCCGACAAGGAAGCGCAGAAAAAGTACCGGGACGAGGTCTGGTTCCCCCTGGCCCTGCAGACCGGCAACGCGGTGCTCAACTACCGCTACCACGCCCTGTCCGCCCTGTCCCTGCGGCGCTACGTGCTGGGCCCCCTGTACCTGCAGATGAAGGGCCGGTACATCCTGGACCAGAACGACGCCTACCGCGCCTTTAGCGCCGCCTACGACCGCGTCCTGGCGGACTACCGTACGGCCTTTGAGCCCTACCTGAACACCGTCGATTATTAGAGGAGGCATCCCATGACCCGTCGTATCCATCGTACTTATCTGAGCGCCGCCGCCCTGGCCGTCTTGGGCGTCGCCACCGTGCTGCTCGGTTCCTGCTCCCTGGGCGGCGAATCCATCCGGGACCGCATCGAGACCTTCATCGGCGCCGTCAACGCCCAGAATGACCAGGGGATCAAAGACTGCCTGGATTCGGACGCGGATGCGTACAATGAAGCGGGTCTCAGCACTTATTGGGATGCATATTTTCCAGTTCCAAAGAGCTATAGCATTTCCAGCTTCTCAAGTTCCGGAGACAGCGCTACTGTGATTTTTAATAATGG
>DYPP01000249.1 GCA_020719845.1 Treponema denticola
CCCATTCTTGAGCTGGCCCGGGCCCTTACGTCCGGCCTTGATGGGGGTCTCGTCCATCGCCTTGACCCGGCAGGCGCGGATGGCGGCGAGCTGGGCGGCGACGATGGGGGCCAGCAGCAGGGCCACGGCCAAGACCTGCTGGGTCAGCCACTGACGGCTGACATCCACCCCGGCGGCCAGCAGGCGCTGGTGCTGGCGGTACAGCGGCAGGTGGTAGAGGAACTTGTCGATGACCAGGCCGGCGAGGAAGCTGACATCGGCGCGCCCGCCTTCGAGCACACCCGCCGGGGCCGGGGGGCAGGACAGAACGGCGGTGTCTTTGACCTTGACCACTTGGCGCACGTACTTGAGCACCACGTAGCTGCCGGGGCGCTGCGCCAAGCGGTGAGTGACCTTCTCGCCGATGACCTCGTAGGCCTCGGGGGCCAGATCGGCGATCTCTGGGTTGGGCACATGAACGGTCTGCACCGGCACCCGCTCGGGGTCGAAGAACAGCGCCGGCTCCTCACCTTCGACCTTGGCCGGGCGGCGGCGTTGGTGGGCGGCCACCGGCTGGGTCGGTTCCACGGCCGGGACCGTGTCGCCCAACCCCTCGCCCAGGGACATTTGCTCGGGTGGGGGCTCGATGAAGCGCCGCTCGGACTTCTCGCCGAAGATCTGGCGTCGGAACCAGGCAATCTGATGCTCCAACTCGGCGACGCGCGCCACCAGCAGGGCGCGCTCGGCGACCCATTCGGGCGGGGATGCGACAGTGGCCAGGGCAGAAGACATGGCCGCATTTTACCCTGTCTCCGATGGAGTCGCACTCAGTTGGTAACGCAGGCGGCGGCGCACCGGCTCGATGCCTTCCAGCAGCAGCTTCAGCCCCGTGACGTCCAGTTCCTGGGTACACGCACGGCGCCAGTCGCCGACGAATTGACCCCGCTCCAGACGCTTGGCCCACAGGCAGAAGCCGGTGCGATCCCAATACAGGGCCTTGAGCTGGTCGCCGCGGCGATTGACGTAGACATACACATGGCCCGACAGGGGGTCCTGTCCGAGCC
>DYPP01000032.1 GCA_020719845.1 Treponema denticola
TCGGTCTTTTACTTTAAATACAGCGGCCGCGGCTCGTAGTGGGTGTGCAGCAGCTCGTGGGCCTTGTGGCTGTTGGGCTCGCCCAGGAAGTCGTCGTACACCTTCCGGATGAAGGGGTTGGCGTGGGAAACCCGGTAGGTGGACTTTTCGTCGTCGTGGTATATCCCGTCGATGCGCTTCTGGCGCACTTCGTCGGTGCAGCCGTAGGGCTGCCCACCGCCGGCGACGCAGCCGCCGCGGCAGGCCATCACTTCCACAAAATGATAGGGCATTTCGGTGCCGTTCTTGCGGGCCGCCCGGATTTTCTCCAGCACCGCGGCGATGTTGCCCATCTGGTGGGCCACGGCGATGCGGATCTTTTTGCCGTCCAGGTCCACTTCGGCTTCCTTGACGCCCTGCAGTCCCCGGGCGGGCGTAAAGTTGACGTTCCCCAGTTCCTTTTTGGTCACCAGATGATAGGCGGTCCGGACCGCGGCTTCCATGACGCCGCCGGTAACGCCGAAGATGGTTCCCGCGCCGGTATAGGGACCCATGGGGCTGTCCGCTTCCTCGTCCGGCAGGGCCAAAATGTCGATGCCCGCCTGCTTGATCATCCGCGCCAGTTCCCGGGTGGTGATGGACACGTCCACGTCCTGGTAGCCGGAAGACCGCATGTCGTCGTTGCGGGCGGTCTCCCACTTCTTGGCGGTACAGGGCATGACGGAGACCGAGAAGATGGTGGCCGGATCCAGCTTGGCCTGCTGGGCCCAGTAAGTCTTGATCATGGCGCCCATCATCTGCTGGGGACTCTTGGCGGTGGAGAAATTGGGGATCATGTCGGAATAGTATTTTTCCATGTAGTCGACCCAGGCCGGACAGCAGGTGGTGATCAGGGGGATCTCGCCGGCGCCCTTGGTCAGCCGCTGCACCAGCTCGGTGCTTTCTTCCATGATGGTCAGGTCGGCGGAGAAGTTGGTGTCGAAGACGGTCTTGAAGCCCAGGCGGCGCAGGGCGGCGTAGATCTTCTTGGTGATCACCGTGCCCGGCTCCAGGCCGAATTCCTCGCCCAGGGCTACCCGGACCGCCGGCGCGATCTGCACCACCGGGTGATGATCCGGACTCTGCAGGGCCGCCCAGACGTCGCCGGTGTGGTCGTGTTCGTAGATGGCGCCCACCGGGCAGTGGGCCGCGCACTGGCCGCACTTGATGCAGGGGCTGTCGCCCAGGGGGACGTCCGCCGCCGGCGCGATGCGCCCCTGGTTGCCCCGGCCCAGGAACTCGATGGCCCAGACGTTCTGTACGTCCTGGCACACCTTGACGCAGCGGCCGCAGCGGATGCACTTTTCCGGGTTCAGGATGATGGCCGGGTTGGATGAGTCGATGGGCAGCATCTTGGCGATATTCTGGAAGGGAACTTCCCGGATGCCGAATTCCGCCGCCAGGGTCTGGAGCTCGCAGCTGCCGTTCCGGGGACACTGCAGGCAGTCGCTCATGTGGTTGGAAAGGATCAGTTCCAGGATGGTGCGGCGCACCTTGATGATTTCCCGGTCGTGGGTGACAAAGCTCATGCCCTCGGCCACCGGCGTGGTGCAGGCCCGCACCATCTTGGGCGACCCTTCGATCCGCACGATGCACAGACCGCAGGCGGCCCAGGGCGGCAGGTCCGGGTTGTAGCAGAGCGTGGGAATCTTGATGTTGACTTTCTTGGCGGCGTTCAGAACGGTCGTGCCGGCTTCGACCTGTACGGGCATCCCGTTTATTTTGATGTTGACCATGGCGTCCACTCCTTCGTCCTATTTCTTCAACACGGCGTCGAATTTGCAGACGTTGAAACATTCGCCGCACTTGATGCACTGGCTCTGGTCGATCACGTGGGGCCGGCGTTTTTCGCCCGCGATGCAGGGCACCGGACACTTGCGGGCGCAGAGGCCGCAGCCGATGCACTTGTCCGGATCGATCTCGAAGCGCAGCAGGTCCTTGCACTTGCCCGCCCGGCATTTTTTGTCCACGATGTGTTCCAGGTACTCTTCCCGGAAGTTGCGGATGGTGGACAGGGTGGGGTTGGCCGCCGAACCGCCGAGCATGCACAACGACGCCTTGGTCATGGCCTTGCCGATATCCTCCAGCTTGTCCAGATCCGCCAGCTCGCCGTTGCCCCGGGAAATCTTTTCCAGCAGCTTCAACATCTGGGTCGTGCCGATGCGGCAGGGCGAACACTTGCCGCAGGATTCGTCCACGCAGAACTCCATGTAGAAGCGGGACACGTCCACCACGCAGTCGTCTTCGTCCATGACGATCATGCCGCCGGAGCCCATCATGGACCCCAGGGCGGTGAGGGTTTCGTAGTCGATGGGCGAATCCAGCACCTTTTCGGTCAGAATGCCGCCCGAGGGGCCGCCGGTCTGCACGCCCTTGAACTTCTTGCCGCCCCGGATGCCGCCGCCGATGTCGAAGACGATTTCCCGCAGCGTCGTCCCCATGGGCACTTCCACCAGGCCGGAATTCTTGATTTTACCGGTCAGGGCGAACACCTTGGTGCCCTTGGATTTTTCCGTGCCGATCTTGGCCAGCCAGGCGCCGCCCTTGGTCATGATCACCGGTATGTTGGCCAGGGTCTCCACGTTGTTGATGATCGTCGGCTTGTCCCAGAGGCCCTGCACCGCCGGGAACGGCGGCTTGGGAATGGGCATGCCCCGCTTGCCTTCCAGGGACTGGATCAGGGCGGTTTCCTCGCCGCAGACGAAGGCGCCGGCGCCCAGACGGATTTCGATGTCGAAATTGAAACCCGAATTGAGGATATCATTGCCCATCAAGCCGTATTCCTTGGCCTGCTGGATGGCGATCTTGAGCCGTTCGATGGCCAGCGGGTACTCCGCCCGGATGTAGACGTAGCCCTGGCCGGCGCCCACGGTTTTGCCGGCGATGGCCATGGCTTCCAGAATCGAGTGGGGGTCGCCTTCGATGGTGGAGCGGTCCATGTACGCGCCCGGATCGCCTTCGTCGGCGTTGCAGACGATGTACTTGGCGTCCGCCTGGGTCTTGCGGGTGGTATCCCACTTGAGCCAGGTGGGGAAGCCCGCGCCGCCCCGGCCGCGGAGGCCGGAGATCTTCAATTCTTCGATGATTTGCTCCGGAGTCATCTGGAACAGGGCTTTTTCCAGGCCGATATAGCCGTCCCGGGCGATGTATTCGTCGATGTTCTCCGGATTGATGACGCCGCAGTTGCGCAGCACGACCCGCACCTGCTTTTGGTAGAACTCGATGTCCTCCACCGTCCCGGCGCCTTTTTTGGATTCGTCCTTGCGGTACAGCAGCCGGTTGACTTCCCGACCCTTCAGGATCTGCTCGGCGATGATCTCCGCGGCGTCCGCGGGCTTGACTTCCACGTAGAACGATTCTTCCGGCAGCACCTTGACGATGGGGCCCTTTTCGCAAAAGCCGAAGCATCCGGTCTTGACGATCTGAACCTGGTCCTTGACGCCCTGCTTTTCCGCCTCGGCGATCAGGTTGCGGTAGATTTCATCGCTCTTGCTGGACTCGCAGCCGGTTCCGCCGCAGACCAGGATATAGTGATTGTACGCCATGGATGCCCCCTTACTTCGATTTGATCAGATCGACGGCGGGTCGGTCCAGGATCAGGTTGTTCACCAGCTCCCGTCCGATCAGGTGCTTGACCACGATCTTGGCCGCCGCTGCGGCGTCGACGTTGCCGTAGATGACGGTGGGCATGCCGGGGACGGCCACTTCCACGGTGGGCTCCGAATGGCAGAGTCCCATGCAGCCGGTCTGGCGCACCAGAACCCCGTCCACCAGATCCTTTTCATCCAGGGCCTTGATGAAGGCGTCCAGCGTGTCCTTGGCGCCCGCGGCGATGCCGCAGGTGCCCATGCCGACGATCACCTGGATATCCTTACCCTCGGCTTCCCGCTTGCGCAGATCGTTCTTTTTGGAATCCCTGAGGGCTCTCAGCTCTTCCAAGGTCATCTTTGCCATAGCCATACTCCTATTCGTTTTCCGTTTCGCCGTCGCTCTCTTCCATCGAGGCCAGGTAGCGATCCAGCAGCACCAGGGCGCCCGAGTCTTCCAGCGACCCCAGGGCTGCAATCAGTTCGGTCTTGCGGACCTCCCAGGAATAGCTCCGGAGGGCTCCCGTAAAGGAACGCCGCAACAACAGCTCGTCCGGACCGGAAAAAAGCAACAAGGTACGGAACAGGCTGGGCAGGGCGCCCCGGGGTGGCGTGTCGACGTTGGTCAGGTCGAACCAAGCCCCCGCCGTCGTACCCTTGCCCGGCTCGGACCGCAGTTCCCAGCCGCCGCCGGACTGCTCGGCGCTCTGGATCAGAAAGGGAATTCCCAGTCCCACCCGCCGCCCCGGATGCTTTTTGCCGTCCGTATGGAAGGGGTCTTTGGCCCGTTCCAGCTCGGCCGCCGTCATGCCCCGTCCATTGTCCGTAATGGTGAACCGGAATTGCCGGTCCGTCTCTTCGATCGCCGCTTCCACGACCGACGCGCCCGACTCCGCCGCGTTCTGGGCGATGTCGGCGATCAGGTCGCTGAGCGTAAAATGCACGTGCTACCTGTTCTGGTACTTGGCGATGATGCCCGCCAGTTGATCCTTGCCCACCTTGCCGTACACGTCGTTGCCGATGGTGATCACCGGCGCCAGCCCGCAGCAGCCGACGCAGCGCACCGGATCGATGGAGAACAAGCCGTCGGGGGTAACCTCGTCCTCCGCCAGACCCAGTATGCTCCGGGTTTCTTCAATCAGGTCCTGGCCGCCCTTCAGGTAGCAGGCCGTACCCAGGCACACGGAGATCTTGTACTTGCCGGGCTTGCTGGTCTTGAAGAAGTGGTAGAAGGTGATGACCCCGTAGATCTGGGCCAAGGGCAGACCCGCCATCCGGGAAAGTTTTTCCGCTGCTTCCCGTGGTATGTAGCCGAACGTCTCCTGTATGCGGTGCAGGATCATGATCAGACTACCGGGTTTTACCTTCCATTCGTCGATGAACGCGATCAGTTCCGCGGGAAACTCGATGTCCCGGGATGCCTCGTTCGCCCGCGTAAGCGTTGCGCCCGCTGTAGCCATGGATACCCCCGTCGTCAAAATATTCTCGCCCTTTAAGCGACGGTGTAAGTGTAAGACTAAAAATATATCTGCGCAAGATGGTAATAATTTAAACTTTTATCTATATAAATATATCGTAATGTTAGCCGTTACTTACAGATACAGGTACAATTGAGGCTGTCCCGTAGCTTAGGAAGTTAGGGGACAGCCTCAATTAGACCGGATCTACCCTTTCCAGCGAATCTCATACACGAAGGGACGATCCAACACCAGGATATCCAGCAGCGGCACGGTCAGCAGAGCCCGGCGGCCGGAAAAGGTGCCCGCCATGACGGACTGGATCACGCCGGGCACCGCCAGCGCCACTTCGATGGTCGCGGACCGCATTTCCGCCGCAATGCCCGCGCCGTACACGGAACGCACCAGCTCCAGGTATTCATCCCGGGAAAGCGATTCCCCCGTCGCCGCCGGCGCCATGAGCACCGAAAGGTAATCCACCACGTCCGGAGAAAGCAGGGCCAACAGTTCCGGCGCGCCGGCGTGGTCCAGGCGCACCGCCAGGCTGCCGCCGGAATCCTGGGTATCGTAGCTCAGAAAGCGCAGGCGGTTCTTGGCGCCCCCGGGCCCCGGAACGGTCAAAAACCGGTTCAGGTCGGCTACCAGAATGGTCCCGGCCAGGCCGCGCGGGCTGGGGTTGCGCAGGTCCACCGCGCCGACGCCCGGGGCGCCCCGCAGGGAAGCGGCGATGCCGGGCGCGTCCAGCACGACCGCGTCGGCGCCGTTCCCGGACAGCGTGGTCATCAGCGTCGCCATTTTCGGCTGCAGCGTCGCTTCCAGGGTCAGCGACAGGGTTCCGCCCTCGGCGATCCGGCCGTCGACGCGGGCGGAACAGGCGCTCAGCGGAATAAGCAAAGCCAGCAATACAAAAACACCCATCAATAATCCCCTTGAGTACCCAACAATACACCCTTTTCGCCCAATTTTCAGGTCGGGGTTGGCCGCGGACCCGGCCTATATAGTAGAATGATGGCTATGAGGGCTATACCATGAACACCGTACCAACCCCGTGGTCTTTTTTGGATGTATACCGTGGCAAGGCATTTACCGGAGAATGGCCGACCCTGCCGGAAATCTTCCGGATCACCGCGCAACGCTTCGGGGAGCGCCCCTGTCTGACCGTGTACGAGCCGGACCGGATTTCGCTCAGCTACAGCCAGGCCTTGGCGCGCATCGAAGCCACGGCGCGCTGGCTGCACGCCCAGGGCATCAACAAAGGCGAAGCCGTGGCCGTCACGGGCAAGAATTCCCCCGAATGGGCGGTGGCCTACCTGGGCGTCCTTTTTGCCGGCGCCGTGGTGGTGCCCATCGACTACCAGCTCAAGAACGAAGAAATCGACCTGCTGATGAAGACTGCGGACGTGCGCATCCTGTTCGTGGACGAAGAAAAATACGGCCGTTGCGCGGAAAACCCGAAACCCTTGAAAGAGGTAATTTCCCTGCGCGCCGGACTGGGCACCTACATCTACGACCTGGACGGTCCTGCGGCGGACATCCAGGGCGCCAAAGAGGACGACCTGGCGGCCATCCTTTTTACTTCCGGCACGACGGGCAACCCCAAAGGGGTCATGCTGACCCACCGGAACTTCGTCTCCGACTGCTTTCTGGCCCAGTCGCACCTGACCCTGTACCCCACGGACGTATTCTACGCCCTGCTGCCCATCCACCATTCCTACACCATGCTGGCGGTCTTCATCGAAGCCATTTCCGTCGGCGCCGAGCTGGTGTTCGGCAAGAAGATGGTGACCAAGGCCATCCTCAAGGACCTGAAGGAAGCGCGCATCACCCTGTTCCTGGGCGTGCCCATGCTCTTCAACAAGGTGCTGATGGGCATTCTCAAGGGCGTCAAAGCCAAGGGTCCGCTGGTGTACGGCCTGATCCGGACCCTCATGGCCCTGTCGGGGTTCGTCAAAAAGGTGTTCAAGGTCAATCCGGGCAAAAAACTCTTCCATTCCGTCCTGGACAAGGCCTCCCTGGCCAGCAACCGCATCTGCATCTCCGGCGGCGGTCCGCTGGCGCCCAGCATTTTCCGGCAGTACAACCAGCTGGGCATCGACTTCATCCAGGGCTACGGCCTGACCGAGACGTCGCCCATCGTCACCCTCAATCCGGTGGAGCACTACAAGGAAACCAGCGTCGGCAAGGTCCTGCCCCAGGTGCTGATGAAGATCCTGGACGCCGACGAGCGCGGGGTCGGGGAAATCGTCATCAAGGGACCGATGGTGATGAAGGGCTACTACAAGATGCCCAAAGAAACGGCCGCCGTCTTTACCGGGGACGGCTGGTTCAAGACCGGCGACCTGGGCTACCTGGACGATGAAAATTACCTGTACCTCACCGGTCGGGCCAAAAACCTGATCGTCACCGAAGGCGGCAAGAACGTCTATCCGGAAGAAATCGAGAACGAATTCCAGCTGTACGACGAGGTGGACCAAATTCTGGTGCGCGGGTACCAGATGGATATAAAAATGAAGATCGAAGGCATCGAAGCCCTGGTGTACCCCAACCTTGAGGTCTTCAAGGACGCCTTGGGCCTCCCGGCGGCCAAGGACGCCATCGTGGCCCGGATCGAAGCTATCGTGGCCGAAGTGAACCAGCGGATGCTCCCGTACCAGCGCATCGAACGGGTACTCGTGCTGGACGAACCGATGGAGATGACGACCACCAAGAAGATCAAGCGCAACGCGATCTGAAGGGGCTCAGATTTCCCACTGGTAGCGGAGACCCGTGGAAAAGCGCAGGTTGGCCGCCAGGTCGGCGGTCCAGTCCGCTTCCAGCCCGGCGTCCCGGGTATAGGTCTGCCAGGCCAGCTCGCCGAACAGGGCGAGTTTGCCGTCCGCCGCGCGGAACGAGAAGGGCGTCCAGGCCAACCCCAGTTCGCCGAAAAAGCCGCCGTCCGCGGTATACCCCCGCTCGCCGGCGGCGGCGTCGATGCCCGCGTCCCCGAAGGACAGCGTCGGCCCGGCGAAAAAGCGGAACAGGTCGCCCCGGCTGACCGACAGGGTCAGCGGGAAACGCACCACCCCCAGCGCCGCGTCTCCCTGGGCGCCGAGTTCAAGCCCGGGACGGAAGGCAAAACCCAGCACCGATACGTCTGCGGCGACGCCGGCTTTGAGCGCCAGGCCCCGCAGCGGCTCGGTCCGGTCGCCAAAGCCCCAGCTCGGCGCGGCGGAGACGCTGAGCCGGAGGCCCAGCAGGTCTTCCGCCGGGAGTGCCCGGCCCGCACCCGCGTAGGCGCGGCGCCAATAATCCTCGTCCAGGGATGAATAGATGACCCCCGTCGCCGTACCTTCCGAAGCGGCGTGGATGAACCGGCCGTCCCCGGCGTACACCCCCACGTGGGCGATGGGGCCGGTGGTGTTGAAGAACACCAGGTCCCCGGGCTGCAGACCGGACCGGGCCACCGGTTCCGCCCAGGCGTACAGCGCAGCGACCGTCCGGGGCACCGTCAGGTTCAAGCCTTCCTTGAAACTCAGGTAGACTAGGCCGGAGCAGTCCAGCCCGCCGGCCGAAAGCCCGCCGTAGCGATACGGGGTCCCCCGGAAGCCGTCGGCGGCCACCACCAGGCGGCGACGCGCCTCCTGGGGCGCGGCGACGGAGACCGGGGCGGCCTGCAGGTTCGCCGTCGCCAGAAGCGCACCGGACAGAAAGGTTGAAATAAAAAAAGTCTTGCTCCGGTTTACCCTGCGCATGTCCAGAAGATATACCATCCCGCTCCTTTTTGCCCGCCGTGCCGCCGGGATCGGCGCTGAATTTGCTTTGAATTCCCCCAGGGAGTATACTTGTAGTGAGCGCGACCGTGACCCGGTTGACGCAGCTCCGCGCCGCGGTCGTACCCAGGAGGCAGCCATGGCGATCGTAACGATTTCCCGTGATGTCGGGTCCGGCGGCCTGGAATTGGCGCGGCGCACCGCCGAACTGGCGGATTATCGAATTGCGGACAAGAATGTAATCGAACACATCATGCGGGAGTACGGCTTTGTCCAATTCGACAAGAGCTACGAAGCTTCCAGCGGTCTTTTCAATGCCGAAGAAGATCTGACCGAACGGACCATCACCTTTCTGGACCGGGTCATCCGGGCTTTGGCCCGGGCCGACCGGGTCGTCATCGTCGGCCGGGGCGGTTTTGCGCCCCTGGCCGGTTTTGCCGACGCCCTGCACGTGCGGGCCACCGCGCCGTTCCAGGTCAGGGTGGACCGGGTGATGCGGGAAAACGGCATCGAAGCCCGGGCGGATGCCGAGCGCTACGTGGTTAAGCGCGACAAGGCCCGGCGCGGCTTTGTAGCCCGCTACTACGGTGCGCGTTGGGAAGATTCTTCCCCCTTCGACCTGGTGGTGAACATGGAGACCATCGGCGTGGAGCCGGTGGCGCAACTCTTGGCCGAAACCCTGGACCAGCTGGACGGGACCCCCCGGGGCAAGCCGTCGGTCCTGGACATAGACGTCGACGCGCTGTTGCTGGAAGTGGCCGAAAAACGCCTGGGCGAAACCTTCGACACCCTGCTGGATGTCTAGGAACGGGGTCGCCGAGCCAGCGCCGCAGCCAGGGCGCGCAGATCGAGGCCCCCTTCCGGACCATCGGGCTGCAGCTCTTCCCGTACCGTCGCCAGCTCAAAAGGCCGTCGGCCGACGTGCTCCGGGTAGTGGGCGTCCGACGAGGTGGTCAGCGGGTAGCCCCGGGTGTCCACCACCGGGGGCAGGCGGACGCATTCCAGCGCCGCCCAGGGGCCATCCACCACAAAACCCAGCTGGCTGGTCATGGAGAACGCCGCCCGGTCCACGTGGGCGGGAATAGCCAGACCGCCCCACTCCTGCACCAGGCCGCCGATTTCGTCCAACCCCAGGTCCAGCGCCGAACCGAGATAGCGGTCCACGACCCCTTCGATACCGTCCTCTTCGTCCACGTAGACCTGGTCGCCCAGACGTTCCGGGATGTTCCGGACGTCCGGCAACAGGCCGTAGAGGTGGTCGCCGAAGTCCAGCGCCGCCGGAAGGGCGCCGAACAGGCAGAGCACGTGCACTTCTTCCCGGGTGCAGGCTTCCATCCCGAAGACGGGCATGATGTTCCGCCGTCTACAGGCCGCCGCGAACGCAGGACCGTTCAGCGCGGTATTGTGGTCCGTCAGGGCCAGCAGCTCGATGCCCCGGGCGGCGGCGCCCTCCGCCAGCACCCGGGGAGACAACTCCAGAGAGCCGCAGGGGGACAGGCAGGAATGGTTGTGCAGGTCCGCCAGGATCGGCATCGCTCAGGCGGCAGGATTCCGCAGCAATTGATACAGACGGCCCGAAACGGTGAACTGGTTTAGCCCGGTCCGCAGCACGGCGATACCCTCGTCCCGGGCGGCAGCCAGCATGTCCCCGGGAATCGGCCGGGAATTGCAGACTATGATGACCGAAATATTGACCAGCGTGGCCACGGCCACCGTATTTTTGTGGGCCTGGATGGTGATCAAAGCCCCGCCGGCTTCGGCGTTGGCCATTACGTCCGAAAGCAGGTCCGACGTGTACGCCCCTTCCAGAACCGCGTCGGCAAACTCATCCTGCACTATTTCGGCGTCCAGCGCCGCCGCAGCCTGTCGTATGGTCATGCTTCCGGTTCCCCTTTCGGTACAAGATAGATCACGGAACGGACCACCGTCGGACCGCCCGGACGGGATTCGATGCTGAACTCGTCGGAGACCCGCTTGGTGTTGGCCAGCCCCATGCCGGCGCCGAAACCCAGGGAACGGATCCATTCGTTGGCCGTGGACCAGCCTTCCTGCAGGGCCAGTTCGATGTTTTCGATGCCCGGTCCGCTGTCCGCGGCGGTGATCACCACCCGGTCGTCCCCGAAAAAGGCATGGATCGTGCCGCCCTGGGAATGCACCACCTGGTTGATCTCCAGTTCATAGCTGGCTACGGCGATGCGCCGGATCAATTTGGCGTCCAGGTTGCGGCGCTTCAGTTCCTTTTTTATTTCCGTCGAAGCATGGCCGGCGATCTCAAAATCGAACTTGACGGTCTTGAATTCCAGCTCGGTAACCGCTTCCGGAGGTTTCTCCTGCTGCTCGTGGCACTGCTCCAGGCGGATCACTTCCTGGTTCATTTCCACCAACAGGCTCTTGATGACGTCCTTGGAAGTCAGGATGCCCACCAGTTCCCGCCGCTTGTTCAACACCGGGAACCGGCCGTAGCGGTATTTGTTCAGGTAGGAAATGGCAAAGGACAGGGGCATGTCGTCTTCCAGCACGATGACGTTGCGGGTCATCCGCTGTTCCGCCGCGTCGTCGATATGGCCCTTGTCCAGGGCGCTGACGATATCGTCGATCGAAATAATGCCCCAAAGACGGCGGCCGGCCGCGATGGGCACGCCGGTGATGTAGTTATCCCGCATCAGCTTCTGAATGTGCCGGAGGCTGTCTTTTTTTTCCGCCGTGATCAGGGACGCGGTCATGACGTCTTTTATTTTAAGACGATAGATCAGGTCCAGCACCACCGACGGCGAATCGACGGTGTTGATCGGAATGTCAACGCGCATGCCGGGCTTTCTCAGGATTGGGCGCCGGGAATCGCTCCTTCTTCAGGATGAACCGTTCCACCAGGTCGGCGACGCCGTCTTCCTCATTGGTCCAGGGCGTAATATAGTCGGCTATTTTCTTGATGCGGTCGTCGCCGTTGCGCATGGCCACCCCGACGCCCGCCCAGCGGATCATGGTTTCATCGTTCATCGAATCGCCGACCGCCATTACCGACTCCCGGGGAATGCCCAGTTTTTCGGCTACCATGGCCAGAGCCTCGCCCTTGCCCGTCGCCGGGGGCAGGATCTCCAGAAAGTAGGGCTTGCTGGTAAAAATGGTCACCTGGTCGCCGATATAGGTTTTCAGGATGGATTCCATGGGGCGCAGCAAGAGGGGGTCGCCGGGAATGACCAGCTTGATGCAGCCCGCCTTGATCATGCCCCGGAAATTTTCGACCACCACCTGCCGGAAACCGGTCATTTTTTGATCCTGATCGGCAAACTCGTTGCGCCGGGACACGTAGATCGTGGTTTCTTCATAGATGGAAACCGACAAGCCCTCCGCGTCCACCAGGTCGTAGGCCATCAGCGCCGCGTCCACCGGAAGCTGCCCTTCGTAGATGACCGTGCCCGTGTGACTTTCCTGGATGGTGACGCCGTTGTTGCAGACCATGTAGCCCGGCCGCTTGTGCAGTCCCAGCTCCTTGCCGTACTTTTCCATCGCCGGCGGCGACCGGCCGGAGGCCAACACCACCACCACGCCGGCGGCTTCGGCTTTCTTCAGCGCGTTTTTGGTGCGGGACGAGATGGTCAGGTCCCCGCGCAGCAGAGTGTCGTCCAGATCCAGGGCCAGCATGCGGATGGCGCTCATCATAACTCCTTCTGATCCGAATCCCCGGGGGCAGCCAGCAAGGCGCCCAGGGCGACGCAGGCTTCGAACAGGGATAGGGGGGTGGAAAGAACGGTGATGCCCTGGTGCGCCGCCAGCGTCTTGACCGCCGCCTGGGGAGTCTTGTCGTTCACCAGCAGGACACCCTTGGCGCCCACGATGTCCGCGGTGCGCAGGGTCTGCTCGGAGGCCAGGGAGGTGACGACCAGAAAATCCTCATAATCCGCGACCAGAATGTCGCTCATCAGGTCGCCGGCCACCACGTGCCGCAGCGCCGCCGCCGCAAAATCGCCGCCCCGATTGATCACGTGCGCGGGAAGCGTTTCCACGATTTCCAAAAAAGTCATCTTGACCTCACCCGATCTGCCGATAGGCATCCCGAGCCTGCCGCGCAAGCTCTACGTAATGCCGCGAATTATCCAGGATATCCGCCACTTCCTGGTCCGTCAGTTCCCGGACCAGCTTGGCCGGCGACCCCAGAATCAGCGAGCGGGGAGGGAATTTTTTACCCTGGGTCACCAGAGCGCCCGCGCCGACGATGGAGGATTCCCCTATTTCGGCGCCGTTCAGCACGATCGACCCGATGCCGATCAACGCGCCGTCGCCGATGCGGCAGCCGTGCAGCACCACCCGGTGCCCCACGGTGACGTTCCGGCCGACGATGCAGGGCGTATCCCGGTCCACGTGCACCACGCTATTGTCCTGGATGTTGCTGCCCGCACCGATTTCGATGCCGCACACGTCCCCCCGCAGGGTAGCCGAAAACCAGACCGAAACGTCGGCGCCCAGACGCACATCCCCGCTTACTTCGGCGTTCCAGGCGACAAAAACACCCGCCTGAATGACAGGAGCGGCGTTCCCTATAGCATGAATCATGATCGATTCCCCCGCAAAGCAAGAATAACCGCATGTCGACGGTGATTCAATAGCAACGCAGGCGTGTCCCGTGCTATACTGGGCCTACATAATTCATGACGGTCGGCATAATGGGAAAGACGTACGTATTCGTGAATCAGAAGGGCGGGGTCGGCAAAACCACCTCGGCCATCAATATCGGCGCCTATTTGGCGGAAGCCGGCAAATCGGTACTCCTGATCGATTTTGACTCCCAGGCCAACCTGACCAGCGGGGTGGGCGGAGACGGAAGCAAGCCCGGAGTGTATGAACTCATCTCCGGATCCTCATCGCTGGACCAGGTCCTGCAGGAAACGTCGGTGCGGGGCCTCTACCTGGTTCCCGCCAACATCGATCTTTCCGGCGCCGCGGTGGAGCTGGTGGAACAGGAAAATCGGGATTTCTACCTCAAACGGGCCCTGGAAGGCGCCCGGGCCCGCTACGACTTCATCCTCATCGACTGCCCGCCCTCCCTGGGCGTGCTCACTTTGAACGGCCTGGTCGCGGCGGACGCGGTTTTGATTCCCCTGCAGTGCGAATACTACGCCCTGGAGGGCCTGTCCCTCCTGCTGCAGACGGTCAAGCGCATCCAGAAGAACCTCAACCCCGCCCTGGAGATCGGCGGCATCTTCTTTACCATGTACGACCAGCGCACCCGCCTGGCCCAGGACGTGGTCCGCCAGGTGACGGGCTACTTCAAGGACCGGGTCTTCAAGACCATCGTGCCCCGCAACGTGCGGCTTTCCGAAGCTCCTTCCCACGGGGTGCCGATTTCCCAATACGACACCCTGTGCGTCGGCGCCCGCAGCTACAAGAGCCTGGCCGAGGAGGTACTGGTCCGTGCCCGCTAAATATGGACTCGGCAAGGGTCTGGACGCGCTGCTGTCGGGCACGGAAGCCGACGAGACGCGGCCCGCCGGCGGCGGCGAAGTCCGCCTGCCCCTGGAAAAACTGAAAGCCAACCCCAACCAGCCGCGCAGGCAGTTCGACGAAGAGGCCCTGCGGGAGCTGGCGGATTCCATCCGCGAGCACGGCGTCATCCAGCCGGTCATCGTGGAAGAGGACGGGGACGGCACCTACCTGATCGTGGCCGGCGAACGGCGCAGCCGGGCCGCCCGCCTGGCGGGCTTGCGTGAAATCCCGGCCATCATCCGCAACTATTCGGATGAGCGCCGCCTGGAAGTCGCCCTGATCGAGAACGTGCAGCGCGCCGACCTGAACCCGGTGGAAGAAGCCGCGGCCTACCGCCGGCTGATGGAGCTGACCGGCCTATCCCAGGAAGAAGTGGCCGGCCGGGTCGGCAAGAACCGGTCCACCGTCGCCAACGCCCTGCGCATCCTCAAGCTGCCGGAAGACATGCTCGGCTCCCTCGAGGCGGGACAAATGACAAGCGGCCACGCGCGTGCTATCCTTTCCGTCATAAACCCCGCGGACCAGCGGGTACTCTTCGGCCGGATCGTGGCGGACGCCATTTCGGTCCGGGAAACGGAAAAGCTGGCGGGGGAGCTGAACAAGGGCAGCCGGGCGGGGTCGGCCAAGCCCAAGGAAGCTGCGGTGCGGGAAAAAGCGCCGGAATTGCTGGCCATCGAACAACGCTTTATCGACGCCCTGGGCACCAAAGTGGCAGTATCGGGAAATCTCAAACGGGGGACCATCCGCATCGATTATTTTTCGATGGATGACCTGGACCGCCTGTACGGCATTCTTTCCGGCCGCGACGGCGGGAACTGATCTTTTTGTAAGGAATTTTTATGGCTACCGTATTGGTTATTGATGACGACGAGGCGATCCTGCAGGTTACCAGCGCGATCCTGGCCAAAAAAAACTACACCCCCCTGACCGCCCGCACCACGCAAGAGGCCCTGCCCTTCCTCAAGAATTCCCCTGTCGACGCCATTCTGCTGGACATCATCCTGCCCGGGCAGGGGGGCATGGAATTCTTGATGGACATCAAGAGAGATTATCCCTCCATCCCGGTCATCATCATGTCCGGCAAGGTCCGTACCGACCGGGATGCCTTCAAAAAGCTCGCCCAGCAGTTCGGCGCGGTGTGCATTCTGGCCAAACCCTTTACCGGAGAAGAATTGCTGGACGCATTGACCGGGATTTTCTCCAACACCTGCAACGGGAGCCTTTAAGCCCCGCTAGGCCGGCCCTCCCAGAGCAGAATCGCCGCGGCGGCGGCCACGTTGAGCGAATCCACGCCCGCCGCGTCGGTCCGGAGCTGGGGAATGGCTACCGTCCGCGGGCAGTGCCGCCGAACTTCCGCAGGAATGCCGTCGTGCTCGTGACCCAGAATCAACGCCAACCGGTCGATCCCGCGCAAGCTTTGGGGTTCCTCGGCCCCCGCTTCGTTCGCGGCGGCCAGCAGCGTCCACCCCTCCGATTCAAGCGTTTCAAGCTCCGTGCCGCCTTCCATCCGGTACACCGCCAGAGCCAGCGTCGCCCCCATGGAGGTACGCAGCGCCCGCCGGCCCCAGGGGTCGGCGGCACGAGCCCCGACGACCAGTCCGTCCCAGCCCAGGGCGGCGGCGCTGCGGGCGATGGCGCCCAGGTTTTCGGCGTCCGTCGTCGCGGGGAGCAGCACCAGCCGGCGCACCTTCCGGGGCAGGCCGGCGGGCAAGGGCGACAGTTCCGGCCGTCGGGCGGCGATCAGGATACCGCGGTGAAAGGGATACCCGGCTAACGACGCTATTTCCGCTTCCGGAGCCAGAATCACCGGACAGCGCTCCCGGCTCAATGAGGCGGCCAAAGCCGCCAGTTCGGGTACCGCGAGCACGGCGACGGGTTCACAGAAAGCGGCCACCCGTTGCGCCACCAGACGGCCTTCGCCGATGAGTACGCCCTCCCGGCGCAGGTCCCGGTCGGGCAGGTCGGCAAAAAGGCGCAGCGTCGGGCTGGTTTTCATCATTCGCCAAAAAAAACGGGATAGCCCGAACGAATCGAGCTATCCCCTTCTGCCTTCGGCAGCGGCCCAAGGCCGCTCAGCCGAAGCGGCAGAATTACCAGCGGCCGTAACCGCCGCTGCCGCCGCCGGAATCCCGGTCGCGACGGGGTTTGTCCATCGCTTCGTTCACCTTGAGCTGGCGGCCGTCGAGCTCGTGGCCGTTGGTGCCGGCGATAGCCGCACGGGCTTCGTCGTCGGTGCTCATTTCCACAAAGCCGAAGCCCTTGGAGCTGCCGGTGTCCCGGTCGGTGATGATCTTTACGGATTCGACGTTGCCGTAAGCGGCAAACAGGGTCCGGAGGCTGTCCTCGTAGGTGTTGTAGCTGAGGTTTCCGACGTAGAGTTTCTTGGCCATGGTGGCACTTCCTTCTATCCGCGGCAGTACCGCGGATCTTCGCATTCCGCCTATCCAGGATAAGCGTTCCGCCATGAGTGTTACAGGTTTGCCCTGAACCTCACGACGGTACGAGCGGAGAGACGGATGATACGGATAGTACTTTTCCAGGGAGTTAACGCAACCAGGTCGGTTTTCATGAAAGGAGCCCTCGGTACGGGCCTATCCAAGAACTACGATAGGGGATGACAACGGGAAAAAACAGTTCGGTCTCTTTAGTTTCTCTCACTCTGCCCTTACTATACGGGGTTGTAAAAGATTAATCAAGAGCGCCTCCGAAAAAAGCGACCGCTTTTTTCGGAGGCGCCGTAGAGCGTATTTACCGTCCCCGGTCAGGGTTTGGGGAAACCGTCGATGCACTGGATCGATTTGGCCAGGTCGGCGTCGGAAAACTCATAATTGGACAGCTCCCCGGCAAAGTACTTGTCGTAGCCCGACAGGTCCAGCAGGCCGTGCCCGGAAAGGCCGAAGACGATGACCTTTTCTTTGCCTTCCTCTTTGGCCTGCTTTGCTTCCCGGATGGCTATGGCCACGGCGTGGCTGGTTTCGGGCGCCACGATGATGCCTTCGGTGCGGGCAAAGGTGACCGCCGCTTCGTAGCACTCCAGCTGGTTGACCGTGCGGCCTTCCACCAAGCCCTCTTTGACCGCCTTGGACACCAGCGGCGCCATGCCATGGTAGCGCAGCCCGCCGGCGTGGATGGTCGGCGGAATGAAAGCGTGGCCCAGGGTGTACATGGGCAGCAGCGGGGTCATCCCCGACATGTCGCCGATGTCGTAGGCAAAGGGGCCCTTGGTCAGGGTCGGACACGAGGCGGGCTCCACGGCGATGATGTCCATCTGGGCGCCTTCGATCTTGTCCTTGACGAAGGGAAAGGCCAGACCGGCAAAGTTGGACCCCCCGCCCACGCAGGCGATGATCGTATCCGGGCTGTGCTCGCCGACCTTGGCCAGCTGGATCTTGGTCTCTTGCCCGATGATGGTCTGGTGCAGCATGACGTGGTTCAGCACCGAACCCAGGGCGTACTTGGTGGAACCCGATTTATCGGCCACCGCCTCTTCGACGGCTTCGCTGATGGCGATGGCCAGGCTGCCCGGGCAGGCGGGGTCCTTGGCCAGTTCGGCCCGTCCCGCCTGGGTGTAGGGACTCGGACTGGGAATGCAGGTGCCGCCCCAGGTCTGCATCATCAGCTTGCGGTACGGCTTTTGCTCAAAGCTGACCTTGACCATGTAGACCTTGCATTCCAGTCCCAGCAGCGAAGTAGCAAAGGAAAGCGCGCTGCCCCACTGGCCGGCGCCGGTTTCGGTGGTCAGCTTTTTGACCCCCGCAATTTTATTGTAGTACGCCTGGGCCACCGCCGTGTTGGGCTTGTGGCTGCCCGCGGGAGAAACGCTTTCGTTCTTGTAGTAGATCCGCGCCGGAGTGCCCAGCGCTTTTTCCAGCGCCACCGCCCGGTGCAGGGGCGACGGCCGCCAGCGGGACAGGATTTCCAGCACCGGCTCGGGGATGTCGATCCAGCGCTGGGGCGACATTTCCTGTTCGATCAGGTTCATCGGAAAAATGGCGCTCATCATTTCCGCCGTAACCGGCTTGCCGTCCGGACCCAGGGGCGGCAGCATGGGCGACTTGAAATCCGCCGCCAGGTTGTACCACTGCCGGGGCATCTCCGATTCCGCAAGCACGATCCGTACCGGCCCCGAGGGCTTTTTATCACCAATGGACATCGTGTACTCCTTCCTTCGTTTCTATGTATAGATACACATAGGGTATACCATGACCTGAAGGATTGCGCAAGGGGAAAAAATCACTTCTGGATCGAATTGCCCTTCCAGTATACCTTGACCCGCAAATATCCCAACAGGGTCAAATAGGCGATGAACACCGGCGAAAGGACGATCTGAAAAAGATAGGCCGGTTTGAACCGGGGCAGGGCGTTGCCGGATATCATGAAGACCGCCGTGGTGTTCATGACCATGGACGCCAAGACCGACGCGGTGAAGGGCCAGAGGGAAGGTACAAACGGCAACACCGGCATCGCCAGGATGCCGATGGTGATGACGATGACCATCAGATTGTAGTTGATGCGCGTACCCCAGTCCGGGCTGTACAGCCCGCCGTTGTTCCAGCGGAGCGTCTGCTTGATGAAATCCGACCAGGTGGATTCTTCCTGGGTCATGACCCGGACTTCTGCGCCCAGGGCCGTCCGGACGTGGAAATCCGAATGATGTTTGACCCGGGCCAGCAGCGCCGCGTCTTCGGTCACCGAGAAAGGTACGGTCCCATACCCGCCGACCGCGTCCAGCGCCGTCTTCCGGACGATCATGTTGTTGCCGAAGGCGCCGCCGGCGGCGCCGATGCCCGAAGCCCCGGCCACGTACATGACCCGGATGGCGTGGTCGAAGGCCTGCAATAGGTAGAAAACCCCCGGTCCGCCGATGCGCTTGAACACCGGCCCCACGACCAGACCGACGGCGGCGTCCGCCAGGCGGGCGGCCATGCCCCGCACCCAGGTGGCGGGCACCTCGCAGTCCGCGTCGGTCAGCGCCAGATAGGCGCCGGAAGCCGCCTTCAAGCCCTGTTCAAGGCCGAATTGCTTATAGTTCGGCCCCGGGTTTTCGGTGAGCTGCAGAATTTTTACCGAATGGCCGGGACGCGTAAATCCGTCGGCAAAGCCGTGAAGCAGATTGATGGTGCCGTCGGTGGAACGGTCATCGACAAAGACGATTTCGATGAAGGGATAATCCTGCAGCGCCAGGCTGCGCAGCAGGGGTTCCAGGCGGGCCACTTCGTTGTGCACCGGAATGACCACCGATACCAGGGGCAGACCGGCTGAAGGCCCAGTTCCGGCGTCGGCGACGCCCATCCGTTCAAAATCAGCCATAGTACGGCTGTCTTGAAAGTGTTCCCGTAAAACCCCGGCCATTATAACCGCGTGCAGCGCCACAAAACCGCCGGACGCGCCATACCGCAAAACATCATAAGCCACACTGAGCGCTGTATTCATCGTACCTCATATGCTCAATCAAGCCGCGCCGATTGTCAAGAACACCGGCACCGATCCTCCTGGATGCCCGCCCCAACGACCGCGCCGCAAGACCCTTGATTTTCCAGCAGTGTTCCGTTATATTTTCCCTACCATCACCGCGATATTTCGGGGAATTAGCTCAGTTGGTAGAGCGATTGGTTCGCAATCAATAGGTCACCGGTTCGAATCCGGTATTCTCCAGAAGAGCGGCCGCCGTCAGGCGGCCTTTTTTTTGCCCACGCCGGATTCGAACCGGCGCGCCGGGCCCTCGAACGCGCGATTCGATGAGCGCGGTCGAGGGACGCCCCGCAGGGGCGCGGGGCGCGTCAGGGCAGCCGGTTGGCGCGGGCCCAGGGCAAGGCCTTGGTCCACGCGGCCTTTGTTTGCTCAAACAGCTCATAATGCTCCGGCACCTTGGCGGCGTAGCGCCTGAGTTCAGGCAGAAGCCGCGTGAACTCGTCGGCCTTGAAGTGCGCCCTGAGCCCGGGCCCCAGGCGCGCAAAGGTATCTTCCATCGATTCCATCGTGGCGGCATAGGCGGATCGGTCGGTCACGTAGGTCAGGAGCGGCTTGTAGCGAACCCAACCGATGGCCGCTTTGGCGAAACGCTTGACGACAGCCGGATCCAGGGCTTCCACCGGGTCGAACCGACGCGGCAAAACGCCGTGCAGCAGCGCGTGGTATTTGAGGAAGGCGTCGTGGAAGGTATACGCCGGCACGCGCATCACCTTTTTGTCCTCCAGGCAGGTGGACAGGAAGGTATCTTCGCCGCGTGCGCCCGGCGGGTTGAAGAACGGCGCGTCGGCGCCGCCGCGGTTAAGGTTCAGGCAGAGGTTGGCGCCGCTGATGAACTTCATGCCCTTGACCGACGGCACTTCCTCGGGAAGAACGCCGTCGACGATGCGCGGGTCCGCATAGGTAACGCCCCCGTCGCCCAGCACGACCGTGCGGATCGTTTCCCAGGACACGATGTCGTTGGACAACGCGTTGATCAACTCGGCAAAGGTCTCCTCGCTGAGACCGTCGCCGAAGCGCACCTTGGGTATGGGCGATATGTAGCCGCAGTGCCGGCCGTGGGTAATGTCGGCGTCCGCCGAAGCGAACAGGTGGGCGCCGTGTACAGACGGATCAGCTCGGAACCAAAGCCGGTGCTGGTTTCAGGGTGGGCGTCTTCAGGATAAGGCCGTCCGCTGTTCTCGAAAGCAAGAGACCATCGGGCGCCGTTCCCGGACAGGTTTATCCACACCCCATCGCCCGGTCCCAGAGCGTACTTGATCGCGTTCAGGATCAGTTCGGACACGATGATGCCGACGCCGGCGCAGACATCGTCACGTACGGACAATTCGCTGCCTTCGATTATACAGGTATAGGTGCCCGGGGTTGAGTGCGCATCAAGGATGGTCGTCGCCATTTCCATCAAATACGGTTTAAGCGCAACCGAATCCGTATCCGGTTGCCGGTAAAGACGGTCATGGATCAAGCCGATCAGGCCGATTTTAGATTCTATGGTTTCCAGGACATCCTGGGCTTCCTGCCCATTTTCACCACCGACTTCTTGCCGGCACAGATTGACGAAGCTGGAAATGACCGTCAGGTTGTTCTTTACCCGATGGTTGGTCTCCCTGATCAGGAGCGCGCGGCGGTCGGCCAGATCGTGCAGCGAATCAAGAAGCCTACGGCTTGACCGGTACAGGGTAAAATAAGCGACTATGCCGACAAGGACGATGAGCAGCAGGGTAAAACGCAGGAAAGGGTTGAGGAACGAGCGCCATTGAGGACGGACTGCCCGGTCTGGATACTTGTAGGCCAGAGACACGGAGGGATAGGACGTATCGACCTTCCGCCAGGCGCTTTGCGCTCCTTCGTACAACGCGTCGCCGTTTTGGTACAGCCGATAGGTAAGCGGCCCAAGCTCGGTATGGAAGGCTCCGGCATTGAACAACAACGCGTCTTGGCCGATCACCCGCCCCTTGTCCACCAGGGGGTGTCGAATCTCCAAACCGAATACCGCACCCCCATCGTCTACTTCGTTTTCCAGCCGCCGCAAGGTCAGAATCCGGTCGCTCGCGGCTAGTGCCTTGAACGGAAGCAACGCCCTGTTGCCCTTGATGGCTACGATCATTCCGACGGCGTCATAACGCACCGCCGCAACAACATCGTCGTATACCATCAAACCGTCCTGGTATTTTTGTTGGGTGAATTGCCTCAAGTCTTCGAGGGATACCATTCCGGCCGCGTATTCAACCAGTGCCGCGCGTATCTGGCTGCGGCTACCCGTAGCCGCCACTTTCTCGATCGAATTCTTGATGAATAGATCCGCGTACACAGCCTTGGTTTCCGCGGTCCGTTCCAGTTCGCCCTCCAACCGCAGCTTTTCGGTCCGGTAGAAAGGATATACGAGACCGATGGACAGAACCGCGAGGAACGCGGCCAGAAAAATGAACAGCCCCCGCAGATACGTTCTTTCCAGGCTATCCACCGAAGAGATGATCAGGATGAAAAAAATAGTATCCGATGAGCCGCTTCCTGACAAGGCGCGAATAAGCACCGCACTCTCGCCCTTGGGACGGTCCCCGGAGTATACTGCCCGGGTGACGTCATTCAAACGATTTTTTCCTTTTGTACAACCCTATTGGCGGATGGCCGTGGTTTCCCTGGTGGCCTTGCTGGCCATGGTGTTCCTGGACTTGTCCATCCCCCGCTTGATCCAGCGGCTGATCGACCAGGGCATCCACCGCAACGACATGGCCATGGTGCTGCATACCGCGGCGCTGATGATCGGGTTTTCCCTGCTCAACCTGCTGGCGACGGTGGTGAACAGCAACAGTTCCATCCTGGTCGGCGAAGGGGTGGCCCGGGACCTGCGCAACGCGCTTTTTGAGCACATCCAGCGTTTTTCCTACGCCAATCTGGACCGCTTCTCCACGGGGAACCTGATGGTGCGGCTGACCAGCGACACCGCGGCGGTGCAGCGCATCTTCCAGCTGTCCCTGCGCATGGGCCTGCGGGCGCCGCTATCCATGGTCGGCAGCATCGTGCTCATGTTCGTGACCAGCCGGATCCTGGCCCTGACCATGCTCCCGATCCTGCTGCTTACCGGACTGGCGATCTATTTCTTCAGCGTAAAGATGGAACCGCTCTTTCTGGGGGTACAGAAAAAACTGGATCGCCTGAATACGGTTCTGCAGGAAAACATCGCCGGGGTGCGCCTGGTCAAGGCCTACGTCCGGCGCGACCACGAAGGCCGGCGCTTCGACCAGGCCAACCAGGACCTGACCGACCGCACCGTGCGGGTGATGCGCTTCATGTCTTCGATGACGCCGATCCTGACCCTGCTGATCAACATCGGCATGGTGCTCGTCCTGTGGGTCGGCGGCGTGCAGGCCATCGAGGGCACCATCAGTCTGGGCCAGATCGTCGCTTTTACCAATTATTTGCTGGCCACCATGCATCCTTTGATCATGATGACCCAGCTTTCCAACGTCCTGGCCAACGGCCTGGCTTCCGCCGGGCGGATCGAAGAGGTGCTGGCGACCGTACCGGGCACCGCGGAACCCGCGACGCCCCGGGACCTGGCCGATTCGCCGTCCGCCGAGGTCCGGTTCCAGGACGTGAATTTTCATTACCAGGGTACCGGCAGCCTGCGCATTCTGGAGGATATCAGCCTGCGCGTCGAAGCCGGCCGGACCATCGCCATCCTGGGCGCCACCGGGTCGGGCAAAACGTCGTTGATCAACCTGATCCCCCGTTTCTACGATCCCGAAGCCGGCGCGGTGCTGATGGACGGCACCGACCTGCGGCTGCTGGCCAAGGACGCCCTTTTCCGGCGCATCGGCATCGTTCCCCAGGAAAGCATCCTTTTTTCCGGCACCGTGCGGGACAACATCCGCTACGGCCGCCCGGAAGCGGATGAAGAGGAGGTCGTCGCCGCGGCCCAAGCCGCCCAGGCGCACGAGTTCATCCTGCGTTTGCCCAAGGCCTACGATACGCGGGTGGAAGAACGGGGCGTCAACCTTTCCGGCGGCCAAAAGCAGCGGCTGGCCATCGCCCGGGCCCTCTTGCTGAAGCCGGCCATCCTGATCCTGGACGACAGCACCAGCGCGGTGGACGTGGAGACCGAAACGGCCATCCACCGGGGCATCGACGAATACCTGCCCCAGGGCACCCGGATCATGGTGGCCCAGCGGATCAGCACGGTGCTCAACGCCGACCGGATCGTCGTACTGGACCAGGGCCGGGTGGCCGCCGAGGGCACCCACGCCGAACTGCTGCGCGCCAGCCCGGTGTACCGGGAAATCTACGATTCCCAGCTGGGAGGAGACCCCCATGGCGTCTGACACTTCGACCCAGGCGATTCGAACCAACATGCAGCGCCGGGGCGGCCACCCGGGCAAGATCGAAAAGGCCCGCAACCCCCGGCAGGCACTGGTCCGCCTGGCCCGGTACCTGCGGCCTTACGGCTGGGCCCTGGCCGGGGTCACCGGATTCATTCTGGTCTATTCCCTGCTGGGATTGGCCGGCCCCTACCTGATGGGCCTGGCCATCGACCGGTACATCGCCGCCCGGGACGTGCCCGCCCTGCTGCGCACGGCGCTTCTGATGCTGGCCGTCTACACGGCGGCCAATGGATTCCAGATTGCGGCCAACTGGATCATGGCCCAGGTCTCCCAGCGGTCGCTCCAGCGCCTGCGGGGCGACCTTTTCGGCCACCTGCAGACCCTGCCCCTGAGCTTTTTCGACACCCGGCCCGCCGGAGGCCTGATGAGCCGGTTGACCAGCGATATCGACGCCATCAACCAGACGGTCAGCCAAAACGTCACCACCCTGATCGCCGGCGTCGTCAGCATGACGGGCATCCTGGCCGCCATGCTTCTGCTGAACCACTGGCTGGCCCTGGCCAGCCTGGTGGTCATCCCCATCATGTTCGGGTTTACCCGCTTTGTGGCCGCCTACACGCGCAAGGGTTTCCGGGAACTGCAGCAAAAAATCGGCGAACTCAACGATGTCAGCGAAGAAGCCATCAGCGGTCAGCGGGTTACCATGGCCTTCCGGCGGAATTCGTCCACCATCGAGGCGTTCCGGGCCAAGAACCAGGCCGTCTACCGGGCCAGCGTCTTTGCCAACACCTACGCCATGCTGCTGATGCCCCTGACCGGGGTGCTGGGCAATTTCTTCGTCATCGTCCTGGCGGGCGCGGGTGGCTGGCTGGCCCTGAAGGGGCTGGTCAGCGTCGGCATCATCGCCACGTTCATCAACTACGCGCAGAACTTCATTTCACCCCTGCGCCAGCTGGCCAACCTGTTCAATTCCATCCAGTCCGCCCTGGCCGGGGCGGAGCGGGTTTTTGAGATCATCGACATCGCCCCGGAGACGGATCTAGCCGTCCCGACGGAGACGCCGCCCGCCGTGCGCGGCGCGGTCCGCTTTTCCGATGTAGCCTTTTCCTATACACCGGGGACCCGGATCATCCAGGACTTCACGCTGGACGTCCTGCCGGGGCAGACCATCGCCCTGGTCGGCCCCACGGGGGCCGGCAAGACGACGATCATCAACCTGCTGAGCCGTTTTTACGAAATCGAGAGCGGCAGCATCAGCATCGACGGGACGGACATCCGGCAGCTTCCCAAGGAGTTTCTGCGCCGACGGCTGGGCCTGGTGCTGCAGGATACCTTTCTCTTCGCCGGCAGCGTGCGGGAAAACATCCGCTACGGTCGGCTGGAAGCCGGCGACGAAGAATGCGCCCAAGCCGCCCGGCTGGCGGAGGCGGAGCACTTTATCCTGCAGCTGCCGGAGGGCTACGATACGCAGCTTTCCGAACGGGCGACCAACCTCAGCCAGGGGCAACGCCAGCTGTTGTCCATCACCCGGGCCATTCTGGCCGACCCGGCCATCCTGATCCTGGATGAAGCCACCAGCAGCGTGGATACCCGCACGGAACTGCGCATCCAGCAGGCGCTGCTGCGCCTGATGCGCGGCCGGACCAGCTTCGTCATCGCCCACCGGCTCAGCACCATCCGGGACGCCGACAAGGTGGTCGTGATCGATCGCGGCCGCATCGTGGAACAGGGAACGCACCAGGAGCTGCTGGACCTGAAGGGCTTTTACCACCGCCTCTACGTCAGCCAGTTCAAGGGCAACCAGATCTAGCCTAGCGCGCCAGGAGCGTATCCCGGGCCAGCGAGATCATCCGGAAAAGTCCCGGATCGCCGCCCGCGTCGGGGTGGGCCTGCTTGCTGAGCAGGCGGTATTGCGCCTTGATCCGCGCCGGCGACGGCAGGCGCAACGAGACGGGATCAGGCAGGCAGCCGAGCACCAGGCAGGCCAACAGCAGCCGGGGCTCCAGGGCGCGCAGCTTCGGAGCCCAGGCGTAGCGAGCCCGCAACAGATCGAGGTACCCACCAAAATAGGCAATCCAGTCCGCAAACGTAAATCCGCTCAACTCCCGGGCCCGTTTCTTGGTCTTCGGGTACAGGTTATCCAGCCATACCGGACACCCGGAGTCAAAACGGCCTTCGATCCTGGCCAACAGGACGATAAAATCGTGGACATTGGGCGGCAGGGCGTTGACCATCCGGGCGATCTCCAGGGAACGCAGCCGAACCCGTTCCCGGCGCCGTTCCCGCAGCTCCGTTTTGATCTGCAGGAAGAGGGTGAAAAATTGATCCGCCGGAAGGTGTTGGCTCCGGTACAGGTTTTCAAGGTTTTCCGGCCGGATACGCGCCCGGTTGAGTACGGCCAGGGCGCGCCGGTCCAACCGCGCCGCGGCCAGGGCCGGAACGGCAGCCAGCCGCTCGGTCAGCCGCGGGTAGAGAGCGTGCTTGCGGAAAGAGATGGATTGGGCCGCCAGCAGATCGCCAAGGCTGCGAGTCGGTCGCGGAGAAGGGCGACGGCGCATGGCCTAGGCCAGGAGCGCCCGATCCAGGGACAGCTCCTGCCGCCGCAGGTTGCGGAAGCGGGTTACCAGCTCCGCCACGGTCAGCGCTTTTTTTTCCGGACCGCCCACGTCCAGGATGATTTCGCCCCGATCCATCATGATCAGGCGGCTGCCGACGCTGATGGCCCGGGACATATCGTGGGTCACCATCAGCACCGCCAGCTGGTATTCGGCGGCGAACTTTTCGGTCAGGGCCAGCACCTTTTCGGCGTTGGCCGGGTCCAGGGCGGCGGTATGCTCGTCCAGCAGCAGCGCCGACGGCTTGGCCAGCACGGCCATCAACAGGGTCAACGCCTGGCGCTGGCCGCCGGACAGGCGGTTGACGTTTTCTTTCATCCGGTCTTCCAGCCCCATGTCCAGTTCCGCCAGACGATCCCGAAACCAGGCCTTGCGCGTCCGGGTCATGGCGATGCCCAGGCTTTTGGCGCCCTTGCGGGCCGCCACGGCCAGGTTGTCTTCCACCGACATCTCCGCCGCCGTCCCCCCCAGGGGATCCTGGAATACCCGGCCGATGCTCCGGGCGCGGCGGAACTCCTTTTCCCGGGTGCGGTCCGTCCCGTCCAGCAGCACCGTGCCCGAGCTGGGCAGGATGGAAGCGGCCACCACGTTGAGCAGCGTGCTCTTGCCCGCCCCGTTGGACCCGATGATCGCCGCGAACTCGCCGCTTTCCAGCCGCAGGTTGATGTTCTTGAGCGCCATCCGCTCGTCCGCCGTATCGGCGTTGAAGATTACGTTGAGGGCTTTGAGTTCGATCACCGCCGGACCTCCGCCTTGCGGCTCATAGCCGCCCGCTGGGCGGAACGGTCCGCAAACCGGGTTCGCGTTTTGCCGACCCACAGGGAGAGCACGATCATGAAGGCCGTGACCAGGCGCAGGTCATTGGGGGTAATCCCGGCAAAATAGCCGTAGAAGCGGGCGCCGAACATGATGGCCTTGAAGATGACGGCTCCCAGAATGGCCCGCAGAAGTTGGCCGCCGATCCGGTTGGTGCGGAAGACGAGTTCCCCGATCATCACCGAGGCCAAACCCAGGGCGACGACGCCGGCGCCCAGGTTGACGTCCGCAAAGCCGTGGTGCTGGCCCGCCAGGGCGCCGGAAAGGGCGGCAAAAGCGTTGGCCAGGGCCACGCCGGCGACCTTGAAGGCGTCCGGGTCGGAGCCGGAGGCGGTTACCATGCGTTCATTGTCCCCCAGGGCGCCCAGGGTCAGTCCGAATTCGGTATGGAAGAATATATCCAACACCACGATGATCAGCAGGGCGAACAGGCCGAAGAACAGGGCCTCCGCTACTTCGCCGCCCACGCCGGGCAGCCAGGACCGGGCAAAGTCGATCAGCGGCTTGCGGCCCATGAGCTGGATGTTGGACCGGCCGCCCATCACCCGCAGGTTGACGGAATACAGGCCCGTCATGACGACGATACCGGCCAGAAGGGGCGGAACCCGGAAACGGTTGTGGATCAGCGCGGTGGCGGCGCCCGCCAGGGCGCCGGCGGCCATGGCCAGCAGGACGGCCGCGGGGAAGGGTACGCCGGCGGTCAAGGCTGCCGCGGCCGCCGCCGCCCCCAGGGGAAAACTCCCCTCCACCGTCAGATCCGGAAAATCCAGAACCCGGAAGGTAATGAACACGCCCACGGCCAGGATGCCGTAGATCAGCCCTTCTACCAGTATCGCTTCAATCATCTTACCGGGAGCCTAGCACGAGCGACGCCCGGTCCACCAGCTCCTTGGGCACGGTTACGCCGATGGCCTTGGCTACGTCCAGGTTGACCACCAGGGAATGTTCCTTGGGGTCCTTGGCAAAGTAGGTGGGGATGTCGGCGGTCTTCTTGCCCCGCAGCACATCCACGACGATTCGTCCGGTAGCCCGGCCCATCTCATAATAGTTGAAGCCCACCGCCGCCAGCACGGGCACGGTTTCCGCAGAACTGGGGTCGGCGGTCACCAGGGGCAGTTTATTCTTGATGCACAGGTCGGCCACGGTGGAAATGGCGGAGAACACCGTGTTGTCCGTGGACAGGTAGATGCCGTCCACCCGGCCCACCAGGGCGGTCAGCGCCTGGCTGACTTCGGCGGAGTTGGTGACCACTGCGGGCACAAACTGGATGCCCTTGGCGGCGCAGTAGGCCGCAGCCTTGCCGGCGGTAGAGACCGAATTGGCTTCCCCGGCGTTGTAGACGTGGCCGATGCGCTTGATTTTGGCCGACATGGCCAGCAGGGTATCGATCTGGGCTTCCAGGGGCGGCAGGTCGGAGGTGCCGGTGATGTTGGCGCCGCCCTGGTCAAAGCCGGCCACCAGGCCCGCCGCCACCGGGTCGGTGACCGCCGAATAGATGACCGGAATGTCGGTGATGGCGTTGGCCAGCGCCATGGCCGTCGGCGTGGCGATGCCCACCGCGACGTCCACCTTTTCCATTTTATACTTCTGGGCGATCTGGGAAGCCGTGGCCGGTTCGCCGTTGGCGTTCTGCAGATCAAAGGCGGCCCGGGGATACGCGGCGCGCACTTCTTCGATGATGCCCTTTTCCAGGGCGTCCAGCGCCGGATGGGCGACGATCTTGGCCACCCCGATCAGGGGCGCGTCGTTGGCTTTGGCTGCTTCCGCCTGGGGCGCGGCAAGGGCGAAGCCCGAAAGGGCGACAAT
>DYPP01000250.1 GCA_020719845.1 Treponema denticola
ACATTAAGGTAGCTGTCCCGCAACTCTCTGAGTTACGGGACAGCCTCAATTATGAATGCCCACCCCTGTAGTCGCCGCGGCCAGGCCTGTAGTGCCCAGCGCGACCGCTCCGTGGAGATCCCCCGGCGCGAGCCAGCCGAGCAGCCCCGTCGCCAGAACGTCGGCCATGGTGGTGTAGCCCATGATGCGATGCAGTGTGTAGATGGATCCCTCTCCACCCGGAATGCCGGCGGAAGGCAAAGATTGCGCCGCAACCGGGATACCGCTCAGGATCAAAGCCGCCAGCAACGATACGGTACGTCGCAACCACATAAAAAAACTCCTCGTAGGGCAATGAAGAGTACAACCATGCACCGACGGCAATACTCTATCAACAGTATATCCCCGGAAAATTGACTTTAACAGTCATATTTATTCTTCCTTCCCGGCCCAACCAAATGGCGATTTTATCGTAGTATAGAGTGTGATGCCGGAACAAATGATAGCAAAGCTCTGGAAGGACTATTATCCGCGCCTGGTTTTCTATATCCGACACGCCTTTCCCGGTTTGAGGAGCGAGGCGGAAGACCTCTGCCAGGAAGCGTTCCTGCGCGCCCAGAGGGCGACGCTGGTCGAGGCCGAAGGGGCGTCTCCGCAAGTCTGGCTGTACGCGGTGGCCCGGAACCTGTGCATCGATCGCCTCAGGCAAACCGGCCGTAGTTCCGTCGGGCTCGACACGGCGGACGCGGAAGAAGTCGCCGCGGTCCACGCCGATCCGGCGGCGGCGCTGGAGAGGCAGCACACCCAGGACGCCGTGGTGGTGGGCATCGCCGCCCTCTCGCGCCCTGACGGAAAGAACCGGCGGGTTCCGAACAAGCGCGTCCGGGCACGACGGCAGGGCGGGTTCTTTCCGGCGTCGCCTGGCCCAGCCCCAGGATCCCCAGCGTATTGGCCCCAACGTTGCGGTGGCGCTGATCTGCTTCTTCTACGCCCTGATGTTCAACTTCATGCTCATCGCGCCCCTGCGCAACCGCATCGCGCTGCGCCGGGCCAAGATGGCG
>DYPP01000033.1 GCA_020719845.1 Treponema denticola
CTTACCTGCGGCTCCCGGCTGCTGGAAAAATTCGTGTCCCCCTATTCGGCCACCGCCGTCCGGCTGCTGGAAGCCGCCGGGGCGCTGCCGGCGGGCAAAACCAACCTGGACGAGTTCGGCATGGGGTCGTCCACCGACAATTCCGCCTTAAAGCGCACCAACAACCCCTGGGACTCAGGCCACGTGGCCGGCGGATCTTCCGGCGGTTCGGCGGCGGCGGTGGCGGCGGGTCTGGTGCCCTTTGCCCTGGGTTCGGACACCGGCGGCTCGGTGCGCCAGCCCGCGGCCTTTTGCGGCGTGCCCGGACTCAAGCCGACCTACGGCGCGGTCTCCCGCTTCGGCCTGGTGGCCTACGCCTCCAGCCTGGAGACCATCGGCGTCCTGGGCGACTCGGCGCGCCGGATCCGGTCCGTCTTTGCGGTGATCCGCCATCCGGATCCGCTGGACCAGACCACCCTGCCCTGCCCCGCCGACGCGCCGCCCCTGGAGCTGCGGGAGGGGAAAAACCCGCCCCGGAAGATCGGCGTCCTGTCGCCGGAGGCGGTGGCCCGGGCGGTCGCCGCCCTGGAAACGGACCGGGAAGCTTCCCGGGCGGCCCTGCTGGAACCGGAGGTGGAAAAAGTCTTCCGGGAAACCCAGGAGCGGCTGCGCGCCCGGGGCCATACGCTGGTGGACGTGGAACTGCCGAGCCTCAAATACGGCGTGCCCGCGTACTACACCATCGCCACCGCGGAAGCCAGCGCCAACCTGGCCCGCTTCGACGGCATCCGCTACGGCGCCCGGCCGGACTACGCCGAAAACCCGGACGAGCTGATCGACAAGGCCCGCTCCGCCGGGCTGGGGGCGGAGGTCAAGCTCCGCATCCTGCTGGGCACCTTCGTGCTGCGCTCGGGCTTCCAGGACCGCTACTACCTGCGGGCCCAGCGCATCCGGGCGGGCATCCGCCGGGATTTCGACCGCGTCCTGGTCGGGCCCGGCGCCTGCGACGCCATCCTGATGCCCGTCTACCCCACCCGGGCTTTCGGCCGGGGCGAAGGCGGGCTTTCCCCCTTTGCCCAAAAAGCGGCGGACCTGTACACCTGCGGCGCCAACCTGGCGGGCCTGCCCGCGCTGGCTTTTCCCGCCGGCCTGGAAGGCGGACTCCCGGTGGGGGTGCAGGTGGTGGGCAAGGCCTTCGCCGAAGGCCCCCTGCTGGATCTGGCCGAAGATTTTGAGACCGCCTATCCCCTGCCGCGGCCCGCGGGCTACCGTTCATTCTGGAGCTGATGCCATGTACCAATCGTTCATCGGACTCGAAGTCCACATTCACCTGCTGACCCGGACCAAGGTTTTCTGCGGCTGCCGCGCCGCCTTCGGCGATGAGCCGAACACCAACGTCTGTCCCGTCTGCCTGGGCTTCCCGGGGGTTCTGCCCAGCCTGAACGCCGAAGCCCTGCGCATGGGCGTGGTGGTGGCCAAAGCCCTGAACTGCACCATCCCCGAACGGACCTGGTTCGAGCGCAAGCAGTATTTTTACCCCGACATGCCCAAAAACTACCAGATTTCCCAGTTCGCCTCGCCCCTGGGCCGGGACGGATATATGGAAATCGAGCGCCGGGGCGAACGCAAGCGGATCCGCATCACCGAGTGCCATCTGGAAGAAGACGCGGGCAAGATGATCCACACGGGCAACGCCAGCCTGCTGGACTACAACCGGGCGGGCACCTCGCTGCTGGAGATCGTCAGCGAGCCGGACATGGAAACCGGGGAAGAGGCGGAACTCTTCATCCAGCAGCTGCGCCGCACCGTGCGTTACCTGGGCGTCTGCGACGGCAACATGGAAGAAGGCTCGCTGCGGGCGGACGCCAACGTGTCGGTCAACCTGCGCGGCGCCGGACTGGGACGCAAGGTGGAGATCAAGAACCTCAACTCCTCCCGCTTCGTCCGGCTCGGGCTGGAGTTCGAGATCGCCCGGCAGACGGAACTGCTGAAGCAGAAAAAAACGGTGGTCCAGGAAACCCGGCTCTGGAACGAGAACCGCGACCAGACCGAGCCGATGCGCAACAAGGAAAACGCCCACGACTACCGTTTTTTCCCCGAGCCGGACCTGCCGGTGTTCAGCCCGGACGCCGCCTTCCTGGCCGCCGTGGACGCGGCGCTGGTGGAGCTGCCCTTTGCCCGGCTGAAGCGGATCGAGGCGGAATACGCCCTGAGCCCGGTCCAGGCGGGCCTGATCTGCGACGAACGGGCGCTGGCGGACTATTTTGAGGCCGCCGTAGCGGCCTGCGTCGGCCAGGGCCCGGAAAAGAAGGACGCCGCCGCCCGGGTCGCCGCCTGGCTGGCTTCGGACGTCAAGCGGATCATGAACCGGGACGGCCTGGGCACGGCGGAAATCGCCTCCTTCCGTCTGACCCCCCGACGGCTGGCCCAGCTGGTCGTCCTGGTGGCCGGCGGACGCCTGTCGGGCAAGAACGCCAAACAGACGCTGGAAGCCGTGGTGGCCGAGGACGCGGATCCGGAGGCCATCCTGCGGCAGCGGGGCTGGGAAATCATCCGCGACGCCGCCGAGATCAGCCGGCTGGTGGACGCGGTGTGGGCTGCGGAAGCCGCGACGGTGACGGCGGTGCGCGGCGCGGCGCAGGCGGGCAACGCCAAGCGGCAGGCAACGCTGAAAGCCTTCCTGGTGGGCAAGGTACTGGCGGCCAGCGACGGCCGGGCCGATCCGGGCGCCGTGGGCCAGACCATCGCCGCCCGCCTGGACGCGGAATGATGAGTCAACTCTAAAAACAACCGGTTTTTAGACCGGACTCAATGATGAAAGGGAGCGGAAAATGCGTGCGATGATCAGAGACTTGGCCGCCGCCGCGGCGGATCGGCCGGATGAGGAAATTGAACTGCGGGGGTGGGTGCACCGCATCCGGGAGTTGGGCGGCGTGTCCTTCGTCATCCTGCGGGACCGGTCCGGCCTGGCCCAGCTGGTGCTGGAAGGCAAGGCCGACCTGAGCCTGGAGTCGGTGGTCTCCGCCACGGGGCTGCCGGCGCGGAACGAAAAGGCTTCCGGCGGCGTGGAGCTGCGGGTGCGGGAGCTGAAGGTCATTTCCGCCGCGGCGCCGGACCTGCCCTTTCCGGTCAACGGGGATCCGCAAAAGGTGGGCCTGGACGTCATTCTGGACAACCGGGCCCTCTCGCTGCGCAATCCGAAGATCCGCGCCATTTTTCAGATCCAGGCCACCATCATCCGCGCCTTCTCCGACTACCTCCGCTCCCAGGATTTTACCGAAATCAAGACCAGCAAGCTGATCGGCAGCGGCACCGAAGGCGGCACGGGCCTCTTTGAGGTCGAATACTTCGAGCGCAAGGTCTTTCTGGCCCAGTCGCCGCAGTTCTACAAGCAGACCCTGGTCGCCTCCGGCCTGGAGCGCGTCTTCGAGGTGGCCCCCGCCTACCGGGCGGAAAAGCACGACACCCCCCGGCACCTGAACGAGTACGTTTCCATGGACGTGGAAATGGGCTTCATCGAATCCGAAAAGGACCTGATCGAGCTGGAAAAAGGCCTCTTGGCCCACGTTTTTGAGGAGGTGGCCCGGACCAACGGGGCGGAACTGGAACTCTGGGGCGCCAGGGTTCCCGACGCCGCGAGCGTCCGCAAGGCGCCGACCATCGGCCACGACCAGGCCATCGCCGTCGCCGTAAAGGAAGCTGCCGGTCAGGGCGGCAAGGGCGCCGGCCGCTTTTTCGAGATCAGTCCCGAGGTGGAGCGCCTGGTCTGCGCCTGGGCGCTGCGGGAACACGGCATCGACCTGGTGTTCGTCAACGAATTCCCCCGCAAGCACCGGCCCTTCTACACCTATCCCCTGGACGCGTCCCGCACCATGAGCTTCGACGCCCTGTTCCGGGGTCTGGAGATCACCACCGGCGGCCGGCGGCAGCACGAATACGCGGCGCTGCTGGAAGTCCTGCCCAAGTTCGGCCTCAAGGCGGAAAACCTCAAGGACTACCTGGACGTTTTCAAGTACGGCTGCCCGCCCCACGGCGGCTTCGCTATCGGCTGCGAACGCCTGACCCAGAAGATCCTGGGACTGGCCAACGTCAAAGAGGCCAGCCTCTTCCCCCGGGACCGCAAACGGGTTTCGCCGTAAGCGGAGGGCCTTGCGGCCGGAGGCCTTCTGGTATACAAAAGAAGCAGATTCTTATGCGGAGGTTTCCATGCGCACATCCTTTGACCCGCGGCTCTTGGCGGATTTTGCCCGCTACCATGGCTTTCACTACGGCGTGTGCGACCCCGCCGCGCTGGTCAAGGATCTGGTCATCGAGATGGAGCGGGGTTTGCGGGGGGACGCTTCCACCCTGCCCATGCTGCCTTCCTACCTGACGCCCCTGGCCCAGGTCAGTCCCGGCAAGACGGTCGTCGCCCTGGACGCGGGGGGCACCAACCTCAGGGCGGCGCGCATCGCCTTCGACGCCCAGGGCAAGGCGGTGGCCCAGGAAACGCGCAAGGCCCACATGCCGGGCACCCGGGGACGGCTGGGGGCGGACCAGTTTTTTGATGAAATCGCCGCCCTGGCCGCGCCCCTTTTAAGCGCGGGCGCACCGGTGGAAGGCATCGGCTTCTGTTTTTCCTATCCCATGGAAATGACCAAGGACGCCGACGGCATCCTGTTGGGCTTCAGCAAGGAGGTGGACGCGCCGGAAGTCATCGGCACGGCCATCGGCGCCGGGTTGCGGGCGGCGCTGGCCCGGCAGGGCGTCGAGGCGCCGGAACGGATCGTCATGCTGAACGATACGGTGGCCACCCTGCTGTCCGGCCTGGCTGAAATTCCCGCCGACGGCGGTCAACGCCGGGGAAACGACGTCTACGGCGTCGAGGGCGGTCCGGTGATCGGCTTTATCCTGGGTACGGGCATGAACCTGGCCTATCCGGAGACCCGGATCCCCAAAATCGGCTTCGACGCGCCGGATACGCCGCAGATCGTAGTCTGCGAATCCGGCAGTTTCCGCACCCGCTGCCTGGGCCGCCTGGACGACGAATTCGACGCTACCCTGAAGAATCCGGGCCAGTATACTTTTGAAAAGGCCATCTCCGGCGCCTACCTGGGCCCCCTGACCCTGTTCATGCTCAAGCGGGCCGTCGCCGACGGCGTGCTGGCTTTCCGCCGTTCGGAAGAACTGGCCTTGATGGAGACCCTGGCCACCAAGGATCTCAACGCCTTCATGCACGCGCCGCTGGCCGGGGAAGGTCCGATCGGCGGCCTCTTTGCCCGGGACGAGCGGGACGCGCTGAGCACCCTGGTGTTCCTGACTGCGCTGATCACCGAGCGGTCGGCCCTGTTCTCCGCCGCCACGGTGGCCGCGGCGGTGGAAAAGACCGGCGCCGGGTACGACCCCTTCGTCCCGGTGCGGATAGCCGTGGAGGGCACCACCTACGCGGTCTACAAGGGGCTGCGGCACGCCCTGGAAGCGTACCTGCACACCATGCTGTCCGGCAAGGCGCCCCGTTCGCTGGTCGTCGCCCCGGTGGAGCAGGCTTCGCTCAACGGCGCCGCCGTGGCCGCCCTTTCCTAGTCGCCGCCGCCGACCCCCGGTTCGTCCGCGGCGGTGGGCGGTTCGGACCAGACGTTCCAGAACGGCAGCGCGCCGCCCACCGCGGACGCTGCCCGGTTGATCTCGAACAGTTCCGGACGGTATTCAAAATGCATGCCGTCGTACAGATCCCAGGTGCCGCCCCAGATGAACCCTTCCCGCTCAAAAGCCCGGACCACCGCCTCCGGCGGACCCCAGCGCCGCGCCGCGGGCACCAGCATCCAGTCGGGATTGCGGTTGCGTTCCCATTCCCAAAAAATCGACTTGCCGCCCAACTTTTTGGGGGTTACATCGATGGCCAACCCCCAGCTGTGGTAGCTGATCCGCTGGGTGCCGCGGATATCCCGCCAATTATACCCACCCAGGCTACCGATTTCTTTGAGGAACGCCGCCACCCCGGCGTCCTTTAGGGCCAACGCCTTGACCGCCCGGTCTACCCGCCCGACGGCTTCCCGGATGCGCCGGTGCACGGTGACGTTCCGGTTGAACAAGGTGGTTTTGACCAGGTTTTGCTCGACTTCCCGGCGGGTGGAGCCGCCGTACAGCGCCGCCCGGAAGGCGCCGTAGCTGTCGTTGCCGTTCTTGCGGGCGTCCGCGTCGCCGATGCGGCGCAATTCGGCGATGCGCTCCGCCGAATAGGCGGCGGGATCCGGAACCGAAGCCTGGTAGGTATAGAAGACGTAGGGTTTGTAGGCTTCCCAGCGGTCCTTCAGGTCCGGCGGCAGGATTCGACCCCGGGCCCAGTAAAAAAGCTCGTCCCCCAGGCGGATAGTCCAATCCCCATCCTGCCAGCGGACTTCCGTGACCCGGTCGGGAAAACTGCGCCGGTACGCCTCCAGTATCAGCCGGGAACGGTTGTTCTCCGGGGTAAAGAGCGGCGCCGCGCCCAGAGAAACCGCCGCCGCCGCCAAAAGGGCGCTCAACAGGGCGGAAACGTAAAAAATACGGCGGTACAGGGGCAGGGCTTCCCGGTCGTGCATCATGCTGCCCACAACCATAACGCAGGCCCGGCGCCGACGCAAGAGCCGTCCGAACCCCGGACCGTCCGGCCAACCCGGTGCCTTCCGGTTTTCCCGGAACCCAAATAGCCGTATATTGGGGAATATGGAACGAATGGACGCAGGCGTTTCCCCGGGAGATTTACTGAAAGCCCACGAACTGATCGCCCGGGGGGACTACGCGGAAGCCGTGGGTCTGCTGGAGGCGGCCATCGCCGAAGATCCGACCGACGATACCGCCCTGGCCGCCCTGGGCGTCGCCTTTACCGAGGCCGGACAGCACGACAAGGCGATCAAAGCCCTGACCCGATCCCTGCAGCTGCGGGAAGACTCGGCGGAAGCCCACGAAGCCCTGGGCTGCGCCCTGTTCCGGGTCAAGGCCTACCCGGAGTCCAAAGCCCGCCTGGAACGAGCCCGGCAACTGGCCCCCGGGAACGGCGGCATCCTGCGCAACCTGGGCATCGTCACCGACAAGCTGGGCGATTTTTCCGCCGGCACGGCCTTGATCGAAGCGGCGTGCAGACTCAACCGGGACGATTACCAGGCCCTGTACGCCCTGGCGTCGGTCCGGCTCCGCCAGGGCGACCTGGAAAAGGCGCTGGAGCTGCTGGATCGGATCGCCGGGGAAAACTCGCCGGTGGGCCTCCGCCTGCTGGCCATGGACCACGTCCGGAACCTGCGCCGCTATCTTTCCTGAGGACCACTGAAGGCGATACCCGCGTAGCGGACCGCCCGGGACGCCTGGGCGCTCAAGGCCGGGATGGCGGCGGCGGAGACGACCCGGGGGTTCCAGCCCGCAGCCAGACGGCTGCCGACCAGAGCCGCGACGGCGGCAATGCCGCAGGCGGACAGCTCTTTGCGCCGGGTTTTTTCCAGTAACAGTTCGGGGTTCTTCCTGCCGATCAAGCTGAGGAACAGATCGGCCTGCGCCTGGGCCAGGTCGTCCTGGGGGTGTTCGGACAGATTGGAAGAAATGACGAAGAGGGTGCTGTCGGCGCGATGGCCTAGGACAAAATCCAGGGCCCGGGAAAGAGCCTCGACCAGGGAGGAACGATAGCCGCCAGTCAGGATCGGCACCAGCTTCGATTCGGGAAAACAATATTTGACGAAGGGCAGCAGCACTTCCAGGGAGTGTTCGTACAGGTGGGGAATATCGTTGATCGCCAGGGCGGTGCTGCAGGATTCCAGTTCTTCGTTCAGCGCCGCATCGACGGCGATATCCCCCAGCGGAGTTTCGAAGAAAGCCGAATCGCTCAGAAAAACCCCCTCTTCCCGGCCGTCATGGATGGGGCCGAGCAGCACCACCGTAGCGATCTTCCGCCCCCGGGCGGCGGCAAAAGCGGCGCCGGCGATAGTGCCGGACAAGTCCCAGCCGGCGTGGGGCGCCAGGATCGCCGCCGCCCTTCCTTCCGGTGCCGCTTGTCCATCCCGAAGACCGAAGGAATCAAGCGCGGCCATCGTTTCCGCCTCGTTCTCGGGATAAAAAATCCCCGCCATCACGTTGGAGCGGTGCTTGACTTGCGTGTTTTGGGCATCCGTCATGCTTCAAGTGTAGGACCTGCCGGACCCCCGCGCAAGTAGCGTACGGCACAAAGCGGCCCGCCCCTTTACCGTCGGGCCCATCCGCGCTATCATCCGGGCATGCAACGTCGTTTTACCGAATTCTTTACCCCGGACGTGGCCGAGCGCGCCGGTTGGGTCCGGACCCTGCCCGCCGCCGCCGCCCCGGATCCGCTGGTCGGCGCCTTGACCTACGATTCCCGCCGCGCCGGCCCCGGATGTTGCTATTTTGCCCTGCCGGGCCTGCACGCCGACGGCCACGCCTACGTCGATCAGGCCATCCGCGCCGGAGCGGTGGTCATTTTTCACCAGACGCCCTTGCCCGCCTACGCCGAGGGTATCCGGTACGTGCAGGTCGCGGATTCCCGGTTCGCCATGTCCCCGGTGGCGGACGCCTTTTTCGGATATCCTTCCCGGGACCTGGCGGTCATCGGCGTTACCGGCACGGAAGGCAAAAGCACCACGGTCTTCCTCATCTACCAGCTGTTGATCCTGGCGGGCAAGAAGGCGGGTTTCATTTCCACCGTCCAACGCCGGACGGGCGCACGGGAAGAGTGGAACGCCGAACACCAGACCACCCCGGAAGCGCCGACCATCCACGAGGCCCTGGCGGCCATGCGGGACTACGGCATGGAATACGCCGTGGTGGAGTCCAGTTCCCACGGCCTTTCGCCCCGCACCAACCGGCTGGGGGACGTGGCCTTCGACGTGGCGGTGATGACCAACGTCACCCACGAGCATCTGGAATTCCACGGCACCTGGGACCGCTACCGGGACGACAAGGCCAACCTGTTCCGGGCATTGGAGCGCTTTCCCCACGAAAAAATGCTGCGGACCCCGACTTTTGCCCAGGATGGTCTGCGCAGCGGCGTGCGTTTCCCCTCCTTCGGCGTAGCCAACGCCGACGATCCGAGCAGCGCCTACTTTTCCCAGGCCATGCAGCGCCGCACCTACACCTTCAGCGTGCACGGCGCCGACGCGGACGTAGCGCTCAAGTCCATGGAAAGCAGCCCCGGGGGCAACCGCTACGAACTCAGGCTCCGCTCGGGCGGCGAAACCCTGCAGGTTCAGGACGCTTTGCCGGGGGCCTTCAACGCCGCCAACGTGATGGCCGCCCTGCTGACCGCCGCGGGTCTGCTTGACCTGCCGCTCAAGGACTTTGTGCCCCTGGTGCCCCGCCTCCGGCCGGTGCGGGGCCGCATGACGGTGGTCGACAAGGGTCAGCCCTTCGAGGTGGTCGTAGACTACGCCCATACGCCGTCTTCCTTCGAAACCGTCCTGCCGCCGCTCAAAAAACGGATGGAAAGCCAGGGCGGCCGGGTGATCTGCCTGTTCGGATCCGGCGGCGAGCGGGACCGGGGAAAAAGGCCCCGACAGGGACGCATCGCCGCGGACTGGACGGACGTCGTCATCCTGGCCGACGAGGACCCCCGGGGCGAAGACCCCCGGGCCCTGCTGGAAGAAATCGCCGCCGGCTGTCCGGAACGGATACGGGATGAAAACCTCTTCGTCATCCCCGACCGGCCCCAGGCTATCCGCAAGGCATTCTCCCTGGCCCGTCCGTGCGATCTGGTCCTGTTGCTGGGCAAAGGACACGAAAATTCGATCATCTACGCCGACCGGACCCTGGCTTACGACGAAATCACCGAAGCCGAACGCGCCCTGTCCGAGCTGGGCTACGGTTTATAAGGGGGAGCATGGAATGAAAAAGACCCTGGCCTTGCTCTACGGCGGCCGATCCGGAGAACACGAGGTCTCCCTGATCTCCGCCGCTTCCATCGCCCGGCACCTCCACCCCGAAAAATATACGGTTCTGCTGATCGGCATCGACCGGGGCGGCGCCTGGCATCTGCAGGACGACCAGGCTCTGGCGGCTTGCCGGGGCGGCACGGGCCCCCTGGAAGTCCGCCCGAACCCGGACCGCCGCGTCGCCGTGCTGCCCGGCGGCGGGCGGGCAGGCGCCTTCCGGACCGCGGACGGCGCGGCGCTGCGGGTCGACGCGGTGTTCCCGGCGCTGCACGGCAGCTTCGGCGAGGACGGGACCATCCAGGGCCTGTTCGAAATGGCCGACCTGCCCTACGTGGGCAGCGACGTGTTGGGCAGCGCCATCGGCATGGACAAGGAAGTAGCCAAAGCGCTCTGGACGCAGGCCGGCCTGCCGGTGGTCCCCTACCTGACCGTGCACGCCGGCCAGTGGCTCCAGGACGCCGCCAAGACCGCCCTGATCGTCCGGGCGGAGCAGGAATTCGGGTATCCCCTCTTTGTCAAACCCGCCCGGGCCGGCTCATCCGTCGGCGCGGGCAAGGCGCCGGACCGGCGCACCCTGGAGTCGGCGGTGGACGAAGCGCTGCGCTGGGACACCAAGGTACTGGTCGAACCCTTCGTCGCCGCCCAGGAGGTGGAGTGCTCGGTGACCGGCAACGGCCAAATCGAAGCCTATACGCCGGGAGAAATCGTGCCTTCCCACGAGTTCTACGACTACGAAGCCAAATACCTGGACCCCGCAGGGGCGGCGCTGCTGATTCCCGCCCGGATTCCGGACCAGGCTCTGGCTGAAGTCCGGGAAATCGCCGTCCGGGCGTACCGGGTGGCCGAACTTTCCGGCCTGGCCCGGGTGGACTTTTTTGTCCGCAAGGATACGGGCCGCATCCTGCTCAACGAAGTCAACACCATGCCCGGATTCACCACCATCAGCATGTTCCCCAAGATGTGCGCCGCCGCGGGACTGGCCTACGGCGACCTGCTGGACCGCCTGATCGACCTGGCGGAAGAACGCTACGCCCAGCGCGGCGCCCTCCGTTTTTCGCTGGCCCGGGATCCCGCCCCGTGACGCTGTCCTTCTACAAGCTGCAGGTGTCGGGGAACGACTTTGTGCTCATCGACCGCGACCGGGAGGGACAGGGTCCGCTGCCGGAGAACGACCGGGAGCTGGGCGAATTGGCCCAGCGCCTGCTGGACCGGCGCGGCGGCGTCGGCGGACGGGCGTGCGTTTTGCTCTCCGCCGAACCCGAATCCGTCTCCCTGCCGCGGACGGTTTCCCTGCGGGTCTTTGCCGAGGACGGCGTCGAAATCCATTCCGGACGGGATGCTTTGCTCTGCGCCGCCCGCTGGGCCTTCGATTCCGGACACGCCGCGGGCAGCAAGGTCCACCTGCTGCGGGACGGCGTCCCGCACATCCTGACCGCGGTGGATTCCAAGTCCTTCATGCTGGAAGTCCCCGTGCCGCCCAGCACCCGTCTGGCCTTGATCGTGGACGGGCGCCAGGCGTCGGCCTACGAGACGGAGATGGACGAACCCTGCATCGTCGCCATCACCGTGCCTGAAGGTCCGGGACCCAAACGGATCCGCCTGGCGCTGGCTTCCCTGGGCTCGGGCACGCTGACGGTCATGGTCCGGTCCCAGGGGGCGGACCTGCTGCGCTTTGCCGCACCGGACCGGGCGGACCGGCTGAATACGGCCATCGCGGCGATGAGCGCCGCCATGGCCCACGGCCGGCTGGGAAACGAAGCCGTGGCGGAGTGGCGCGGGCGGGGCGGCGCCATCTCCTACGCCGACTTCGGACCCGGCTGCGGCACGCCCCTGGCGGCGGCGGGGCCGGCCGCGCTCATCGACCGGGGACGCTTCTGGCTGGAATGGAAGGCGGACGGACGCATGCGCGTCGCCGGCATGGCGGAATACGCTTTTGAGGGCAGTTTCGACTACTAAAAATAGGTCTTGCAGCGCTCGGCAAAACCCGGCAGGCCGGAAAAGGCGATGGTTTCGCCGTCGTCGAGCACGGCTTTGCCGGAAAACCGGCCAAAAACCTGGCGGCGTTTACGCACGTTGAACAGCACCCCCGTGCGCTCGGATCGCTCCAGAGCGGGTTCAAAAATCATTTCCAGACGTTTGTCGTCCGCGGCGAAACGCCAGGGCCGCAGCCAGTCCCGGGGGGTGATATGAAAGGTGACCTGGTTCAGCTTGTGCAGCCCGCCGTCCATGAAGACGGCGTTTTCCGTGCCCAGGGAAGCATCCGACGCGCCGTAGCCCAAGCTGAAGGCGAACGGCCGGCCCGCCGCCAGCCCGCAGGCGCCGGCCCAGTAGCGGAAATCCCGGCGGGGCCGCACCCCGCGCTGCCAATCCAGGATGCCCCAGGCGTTGTTGCGGGAAAAAATCAATTCTTCGTTGCCCAGCTGCAGCATACCCTCGGCGGTGTACCAGGGCGAACTCCGGGAATACCGGAAAGCCGAGGGTTCCTTGCGCCAGGAAGCCACGTTCACCAGCGATTCCGGCCGGGACGGCAGGGTCAGCACCACCGCGCCCCGGAGCCCGAGCCCCCGGCCGAAGGTGGGGGCGTCGATTTTGACGATCCGCGAGGCGCCTTCGTTGACCGCAAAATCCAGGGCCAGCTTCTTCTGGCGGATCTTCCACGAGCCGGTCTCGCTGTCGCCGGGCAGTTCAAAGGCGCCCAGGGGAAAGGGTACGGCGTAGGTTTCCGCCTGCAGGGGCTTGCCGGACAGGTCCGCCACGCAGACGCCGATCGAACCCAGGTAACCCCCGTCGTACACTTCGAAGAGCGCGACCTTCTGCTCCGAGATGAGCACGTACCGATCCGTTTCCGCGATCCGCCGGGGGGACGCCCGGACCAGACCGCGGTCGTAGCGCCGGAGCGGACTCCGGGACCACCCGCACAGCTGCGGGCGGCCCCGTTCATCCAGCAGGGGACCGTTTTCCAGAATTTCCTGTTGGGGCATGAAACCTATCTGAATTCCTGCTCGCCGGCTTTCTGCCACAGCTGGCTGCGGCCGATGCCCAGGCCGATCTCGCCGCGCATCTCCAGCACGTCGGTGGTGTATTTCTTTCCGTCCGCCGCGCGGTAGGTGATCTTGCAGGCGTACATCTTGCCTTCTTTCGGATCGACGATCGTGCCGCCCTGCCACTGGCCGGCGGCCTTTTTCTTCAAGCCGTAGATCCAGGGCGTGCCGACTACTTTCATTTTGTTGACTTCCCCGGAGACGGGGAAATTCTTGTAGCCCGGTTTGGCCGCGGTGGCGATGGTGCTGTCGGGCTTGCCGACGATTTTCAGGATCTCGCCGTAGAGGGAGCCGTCCTTTTCATAGATCTTCCAGAACGCCGTAGCCTTCCCTTCTTCGTCCACGCTCTTCCAGTACCCTTCTACCGGATCGGCGGCAAACACCGCCAGGGCCCCGACCAAAAACACCATGGTTGCGACGAACAACTTCTTCTGCATGCTTCCTCCAAAACGTGTTGCGATTAACCGTCACCCTAAGGGGCGGACGGCTGGATGACCAGGGCGGAAATGAGCGCGCCGATGCCCAGGCCGATGGGCACGGAGCCGGAAATCATCAGGGTCCGGGACAACTCATCTTCCCCGGCGCTTGAAGCCCAAAAACCGGTAGATTGCAGTCCCAGGCCGATGCAGGAAAACAGGATGGCCGCCCCGATGGCGGTGTTCTTGGAACGGAGGGCGGCGGCGTAGGGCGCAAAATCGGGCATCAGGACCGGGGCCGCCGCGACCGCCACCGGCGTCGGGACCGTCGGCTCCGGGGAGGGCGCCGTCAGGGGCGCCGTTTCCGGCGCGGGCACGGGAGTTTCGCCCTGAAATTCGTTCTCCCTCCAGTAGCGGAGGGTTGCATCGTCCAGTTGGCCCCGGTCCACCAACGGCACCGGCCGGGACAGGTCGACGGCCACGACCTGGTTCTGTCCCACGCTGATCGCCGGGGCGTCGGCGGCGATTTCTTCGGCGTCGGTCACCGGCAGCACGGCGACTTCGCCGGAAAAACAGTACACCCGGACGGCCGGAAGCGCGACCCCGGAGGTATCCCCGGCCTTCAGGATGGAATCGAAGCCGAAATCCGTACCCCGGACGCCGGCCACGGTGGAACCGGACCGGATGACGAAGGTTTCATCCCGGGCCAGCTTGGCCACCTTGGACCGGATGCGGCCGTAGACCAGGGACAGGGAAACCGCCGAACCGTCGGCCCCCAGGGCCTTGAGCTGGAAGGAACTGTTTTCCGCCAGCTTCAGCACCGTGCCCCGGGGAAGCAGCTGGATTTCCAAAAAAGTCCGCAGCCCGGTCTGGATCAGATCCCCGGGCCGGATGTCCATCCCGATCACCTCCGGGTCGTCCACGGGATAGATGCTGCGCTGTCCATCCCGGACCAGCACAAAATCCTGGCCTTCCGCAAACACCACCTGACCCTGTGCCGCTTCCTGGGCCATCACGGCGCGCGCCAGGAGACCGCAGAACACCAACCAAAGGTAAGCCGCGTGTTTCTTCATGTCCACTACTATACTACGAAGATGGCGAAGGAGCAACGAACGAGATTGAAATACTTGCGCCGGGGCGTTATTATCTAATCATAATTATGGAACAACTGGTGAACGAAATCCGTCCCGGATACGCGGACCGAGGGATAAACGAAAAACTTGCCGCCCCGCGTTCCGCGTCCCGGCCGGCGTACACCAAGCACTTCAACCAAAATGAAGAATTCTTCATCGAAGTGGATCAACCCTTTAGGGTGCCCAGTTTTCCCATCCACCACGACGTCCGCCACCAGGTTCCCCGGACGGACTACAGCAGCGCCCTCCGGGAGTACGTCGGCCAACTGCTGCCCCTGGTTCCGGACTACTTTTCGGACCTGACCTATTTTTTTGATCCCGCGGAGATCCAGAAGCCCTGCTTTTACCGACTGTACAAGGTGGGGGAAGCGTATTTTTTATACCTGCTGCGGCTGAACCTCCAGTTCCGTCCCCTGGAGGCGGAATTGCTGGTACAGGGCACCAACGACGCCAGTTCGACCTACCGCACCCGGCGCCTGTACTTTGAAAGCGACTTCATCCCCCTGGCGTCGGTGCAGACCGAAATGGGCCGGGTGATCGCCTTTACGGTCAAGCAGACCATTTCCCAGACCTGGATCGGCGAAACCGGCAAGGGCTATCTGGTGCGGGGCATCTGGATGGACATGGAGTTGACCAAGTTCTTTACCAAACTGTTTTTACCCACCGGCCTGCGGAGCTACCCCTTCTATCCCTTCACCTGCAAATACAAAACCGTCTGCATGACCATCCTGGACCCCACGCCGGACAACCGGCGGAAACAGCTGCCCCTGCTGCACGCCGCCCTGAGCGTGGTCGGTCCGGATATCGACCGGATCCAGGAAGCCCTGAAGGCGACGCCTTTTTCCGAGGACCTTCCGATCTACAACGAAATAAAGGCCCGGGTATCCGACGGCCTGGTCAAGGCCTGGCAGGGCTTGAAGCTGACGTCCTACCTCAACGGGAACGACCAGAAGGAATTCACCGTTGACTTCTGAAGGACCAGCTCCCTTTTCCTACGCCGGCATCCGGGCGGTGGTGATGGGCCTGGGCCTCAACGGCGGAGGACTGGAGTCGGCCCGTTTTCTGGCTTCCCGGGGCGCGGAAGTCACGGTGACCGACCTGCGGGACGAAGGGGTGCTGGCGCCGTCCATCGCCGCTTTGGCGGGCTTGCCGATCCGCTACGTGCTGGGCCGCCACGACCCGGCGGACTTTGAGCGCGCCGACCTGGTGGTCAAGAACCCGGCGGTCAACCCCGATTCACCCTACCTGCGCCGGGCGCGGCGGGTCGAAACCGACCTGTCCCTGTTCCTGGCCGCCTGTCCCGCCCGCATCCTGGCGGTGACCGGCTCCAAGGGCAAATCCAGCACCGCCAGCGCGCTCTACTGGGCCCTGGGCCGGCTGCGGGCCGGCGGCGACGGCGCGGTCTACCTGGGGGGCAACATCACCGTGTCGCCGCTCTCCTTTTTATCCCGGCTCACGGCGGCGGACGACGTGGTCCTGGAACTTTCCAGCTGGCAGCTGGGGGACCTCAAGGGCCGCGGACTGCTGAAGCCCCGGGCGGCGCTGCTGACGGCCATCCTGCCCGACCACCTGGACCGCTACGGCAGCATGGAAGCCTACGTGGCGGACAAACGGCTGATCTACGCCGACCAGGACGAACGGGACGCCACCGTGGTGGGCAACGACCCCTGGGGCGCGTCCTTTGCCCGGGAAACGAAGGCCCGGCCCCTGGTCTACGCCGACGCGCCCCTGGCCGAAGGCGTAGCCGGCGGCTGGTTGACCGGACCGGGCGGTCCCGCCGTCCTCCGCCTGCCGTCGGGCGGGCTTGAGGAAGTCGTGGGCGCCCGTCCCCTGGTTCCCGGGATTCACCAGAAGCGCAACCTGCTGGCCGCCGCATTGGCGCTGGCGGATCTGGGCTTTGCCCCTCCGGACATCCGGGAAGCCCTGGACAGCTTCGGCGGCATCGAGCATCGCCTGGAATTCTTTCTGGAAAAACGGGGCCTCCGCTTCTACAACGACAGCGCGGCGACCATTCCGGAAGCCGCCGCCGCCGCGGTGGCCGCCTTTGAAAAGCCGCCGGTGCTGGTCTGCGGCGGAACCGACAAGGCCCTGGATTTTACCCCCCTGGCCCGGGCGGCTGCCGGCGCCAAGGCGGTCATCCTGCTGGCGGGCTCGGGCAGCGACAAGCTCGTTCCGCTGCTCAAGGCGGCCAATCTGGCCTACCGCGGCCCCTTCGACCGGCTGGACGACGCGGTAGCCGCCGCCCTGGAGGCGGCCACCGGCGGCGATCCGGTGGTCCTTTCGCCGGGGTGCACCTCTTTCGGCATGTTCCTCAACGAATTCGACCGCGGCCGGCGTTTCAAAGAGGCCGCCGCCCGGCTGGCTTGAATCGTTGTCCGCGTGGATTCTCCCCCGGACGAGGGGAAAACAACGGCTTGGGGGGAACTATTTTCCCCCGGCCAGAAGCGCGCCGCAGACCTGATGCATCAATACAAAGCCTTTGCTCATATACAATTATATAACAATTTCCATAAAAGCAATTATTGGCACGTCATCTGCTGATATTAAACCAAGTCCTGCAACCTACATCACCCGATCCAGGAGTCGACATGCAATTGAAGTTATCGCCCCCGCAACTGGCCCGCCGGATTTCCCTGGGATTCTTTCTCGGCCTTTCCACGCTGCTGGTGATCATCGTCCTGCTCGGCGTCGTCCTGAGCCGGTTTTTCTGCGGCTGGATCTGCGCCTTCGGCGCCCTGCAGGGCATCTTCGGCCGGCTGGGACGGCTGATCTTCAAACGCCGCTTTGCCCTGCCCCGCCGCCTGGACGCGGGGCTGCGCCATTTCAAATACGCGGCCCTGGTCGTCATCCTGTACCTGACCTGGAAGACCGGGGAGCTGGTCATCCGCCCCTACGATCCCTGGGCGGCGTACGGCCACCTTTCGGCGGGCTTCGGCGAACTGTGGGCCGAATTCGCCGTCGGCTTCGTCGTCCTGATCGTCTCGCTGCTGCTCTCCCTGCTCTACGAACGGGCTTTCTGCAAGTACGCCTGTCCCCTGGGCGCCTTCAACGCCCTGCTCTCCCGGATTCCCCTGTTCCGGATCCGGCGGGAAAGCGCCACCTGCATTTCCTGTTTCCTCTGCGACCAGGCTTGACCCATGAACATCGACATCATGAACGCCGCGGTCGTCGACTCTCCGGAATGCATCGCCTGCGGCGAGTGCGTCAGCGCCTGCCCTACCAAGCAAGATACGCTGGCGGTCTTTCTGGCGGGCAAAAAGGTGCCGCCGCCGGGATCGATCCGGCCAGAGTACCGGGGGGCACCAAAATCAAGGATACCGGCGCCCTGATCGGGGTCGCGGACTTTGAAACCGACACGGTACGGTTTGCGGTGGCGGAACTGCTGGGCCTGCCCTACGTCGGCGAGCACGAGGCAGCGCCCGGTACCGCCGCGGCGCCGGCCGATACGCCCGCCGCCGGGGACTTTGCCTTGACCGGTTCCATGACCATCAAGGACATCGCGGTTGCCCTGGACTGGTCGGAAGCCCGGGTGCTGGCCAAGCTGGGTTTGCCCAAGGATACGCCCCTGGACACGCCGTTGCGGGATCTGAAGGACCGCTACGGCTTTACGATGTCCACCCTGAAGGAACGCATCAACGACTGAACCGCCCGGCGACTATTCCACCACGGCGCTGACGCCCTGGTGGTCAAAGCGCAGCGGGAAGACCGGCAGGTAGTCGAAACCGGTGCCCACCGTCGCCCGGCCGGCAAAGCGGTAGTCCACTTCCCGCAGGGCGATCACCTGGTCCAGCAGTTCCCGCTTCATGTTGATGAAGTTCATGACCAGCGCCAGGTCCACCCCGGCGGAGGCTTCCGCCGGGACGGACAGCACCTTGGTCAGCGCGCCGTCGGCCCAGAAACGGTTGTTCCCGAAAAGCTCGTAGCTGAAGGTGGTCAATTCCACGGGAAAGACGTTGGGATTGTCGACGCGCAGGCTTACCTTGAGCCGGGTATTGATCAGTTCGGCCCGGGATATTTTAATCGACGTGATCGTAAAAACCGGTTCACGGATGCGGGGAAACCCCGCCAGGGTCTCGGTTTGCAGCCCGATCGGTTTGCCCGTCGCGTCCTGTAGTTTCGCGCCCAGCCGGACCCGCAGGCGATGCTCCCTAGCCGTCGTATCGACGGCCGCCGTCGTATCGACGGCCGCCGTAGCTTCCGCTGTTGCCGCAGCGGCTTCGACCAGGGTGCCCAGGTCCAGTCCCACTACCAGCTGAAAGCTAGACTGTTGGCCCGGCCCGATCGCTACCGGCAGCGCTGCGTCCAGCCGGGGCGCCAAGACCGTCGGGAAGTCCCGGTCCGGATCCAGCAAAGCTTCGGCGCTGAGGGCGGTCAGCTCCAGATCCTGATCGCCTGAATTTTCCACCGTAACCGTAAAAACCGCTTCCGCCCGCTCCGGACCGGCGCCCCGCAAGCCAATAAAGCTCACCGCCAGGGTCGGCGGCGGCACGGCGGTTGGCGGCGCGGCCGCCTGAGGAGGAGCAGGGGGTACGGCGGTAGTGCAGGAAACCAGAGCGGCCGCCAAGACCGCAGCGACTACCGACGATCGCCTGAAATACGCATTATCCATACTGATAGTATCGGAGCGGACCGGGCAAAGCTGACCGGAAGGTTCTATTTCAGAGCCATACCCAGCGTAAACCCGGCATTGAGCACGTTCAAGGCACTCAAAGCAGGGTCCAAAAACGCCAGCTCACGCAATTCCAGGATAACTTCAAGCCCATTTTTCAGACGATACCCCAGACCGGCGGTTCCGGTCCACATAAAGGCGGTGTCGCGGATAAAAACCCCATCCTGCACCGAGCCGACGGTTCCGCTTCCTGTGCTGAGCGTCGCGATCGTGGCGCCGATGCCCAGGCCCAGGCGCGGAAACAGCCTGGTTCCCCCCTTGTAATACAGGGACATAAGATTATACTGGGCATGGAATTGCGATGGTCCATCCTCGATATTGATCGCCCCGGGACTCATGGAAAGGTAAAATTGCGGAATAAGCGGCGTTTCCAGAAAAAAGAACGATGAATGGCCGCCCGGCGGCAACGGGTCAAAGGCGCCGTCGATGCGTCCGGCGTCAAGGGGCTGCACCGCAAACACCAGGCCGTACCCGACGCCGAAGTCGCGCGCCCGGAGAGCCGGCAGGGGCACCAGGATGCACCCAAGAACCAGGATCGCGATTCGCAGGCGTCTTGCTGCCATGCCGACCCCGGTCGTCAAAGGCCTTCAGGATTCAGCGGATCGGCGATGAAGCGCCGGATCTTTTCCTTGATCTGATCCCGGACGATCCGGACGCGAGCCAGAATCTCGTCGTGGCTGCCTTTGAATTGCGAAGGATCGTCGAAGGGCCAGTGGTAGCGCACGACGGCGCCGGGAAAAATGGGACAACGCTCTTCCGCTTCCTTGGAACAGACGGTGATGACGTAGCGGTAGGTATTGCCCGCCTTCCAAAGGTCAAAGACGCCCTGGGTCTGTTTGGTGGAAATATCGATGCCGTCTTCCTGCAGCGCTTCAACCACGTAGGGATTGAGCTTGCCCGGTTCCAGCCCGGCGCTTTCCACTTCGTACGTATCCCCCGCCAGTTGGCGCAGGTACGCCTCCGCCATCTGGCTCCGGGCCGAATTATGAACGCAAATGAACAATACGCTATGCATGGCTTCAACATAGCGCCTGATCGTTAGCGTTTGGTATGATTATGATGAACCTACGGTTAAATACTGCCTATTTCGGCAGCGCGTTGTTGACCGCCACCGCCAATTCCTCGGCGGTTTGCTGCACGTCCTGGGGCAGGGAAGCCCAGGAGAGCACCCCCGTCTGGGCCAGTTCCTGCCGCCAGGCAAAACGGGCCAGCAGGGGCAGGTTGAGCCCCGCGACGGATTCGGCCGCCGCGCCCTGGGCAAAGAGGCGGAATTCCTTGCCGCAGTGCGGACAGACCATGGCGCCCATGTTCTCGACCACGCCCAGCACGGTGGTGTCCATCTTGACCGCCATCTTGACCGACTTGGCCACGATCATGGAGACAAAATCCTGGGGCGTAGCGATCACGACCACTCCGTCCAGGGGGATCTGCTGAAAGCCGCTCAGGGCGACGTCGCCGGTCCCCGGGGGAAAGTCGACCACCAGGTAATCCAGGTCGCCCCAATCGGCTTCATCGTAGAATTGCTTGATCGCCCCGGAGAGCAGGGGGCCGCGCCAGATGACGGGCTCGTCCTCGTCGGGCAGGTACATGTTGATGGAAATGAATTTGATGCCCAGCTCCGCTTCCAGGGGGAAGATCTTCTGGCCGTCGCTCTCGCCCCGCAGGCCTTCCATGCCCAAAAGCCGGGGAATGCTGGGGCCGGTGATGTCGGCGTCCATGATGCCCGTCTTGAAGCCCCGGGAGGCCAGGGCCTGGGCCAGCAAAACGGTGGTGGTGGACTTGCCCACCCCGCCCTTGCCGCTGATGACGCCGATGATGCGCTTGATTCCCTTCTTGGAAAATTTCTCTATGCCGGGCATTGTGTTGACCATTCCTTAAAAAGTAGATGTCGGTAGCGGGTTAAAATTAAGAAGATAGAACATTTTTGTCAAGACAAAAGAACCGGCGCACCAAAATCGGACCGGCGTCCGCGGAGCGGGACAAAAACGGGGCTTTTTCAAAACGCGACGGTTTTGAAAAAGCCCCGCAGGAGAACCGACGGCGGATCAACCGTGCTTCTTGACCATTTCCTGGATCTTGACGTCGATGGCGGAAAGATCGGTGCAGTTTTCGATGACCTTGCCGTCCTTCATGAAGATCAGGGAAGGCGTCTTCATGTAGGAAAGCCGGCAGGCGATGCGGTCCGACTTGTAGACGTCGATGCGGCGCAGGCCGACCTTGTCCTTGAGTTCCCGCTGGATCTGCTCGATGCGGCTCAGGTATTCCCGGTCCATGGCGTCCACGGCGTTGTAGACGAAGGCCATGATCAGGCCCTTGGCCTCGAAGATTTCCTTCTGCACGTATTCCAGTTCTTCCACGTACTTTTCGGCCATGAAGCCGGCGATGGCGCCGTCGCCCACGGCGGTGGCCACCTGGCGCAGCAGCTTGTCCCGGCAGTCGCCGACGGCAAAGAAGCCCTCTTTGGAGGTTTCCATGTTCTCGTTGGTCTTGATGTAGCCCCGGTTGGTCAGGTCCAGGAAGCCTTCAAAGACCTTGGTGTTGGGCACGTAGCCGATGAAGAGGAAGCAGGTGTCCACGTCCAGGGGCATCAGCTCGCCGGTCTTGATGTTCTTGAGCACCACCCGCTTGAGCAGGTCGTCGCCCTCGAAGGATTCGACCACCGTGTTCCACATGAACTTCATCTTGGGATTGGCCATCGCCTTTTCCTGGGCCACCTTGTTGGCGTCCATGATGCCTTCGTTGTGGATGACCGAAACGATGACTTCCTTGGCGAACTTGGTCAGGAACATGCCTTCTTCAATGGCCGCGTCGCCGGAACCGATGACCATGATCCGCTTGCCCGTATTGCGGGCGGCGTCGCAGGTGGCGCAGAAGGAGATGCCCTTGTCGTTGAGGTATTTTTCTTCATTCCTGGCCCCCGTCAGCCGGGGCTTGTTGCCCGTGGAGACGATGACCGCCTTGGCCAGGTAGTCGGTACGGAAGGTGCGCACGATCTTCTGGGTGCATTCCATGGAGACGCCCTTGACGTCGGTCAGCTTGACGTCCACGCCGAAGCGGCGGAACTGCTTGTCGAACTGCTTCATCAGCTGGATGCCGTCGATGGGCTCGGGAAAACCGGGGTAGTTTTCGATCTCGCTGGTGTAGGTGGCCATGCCGCCGATCAGCGCTTTTTCGATCAGCAGGGTCTTGAGCCGGGCGCGCCCGGCGTAGAGGGCGGCGGTCATGCCCGCCGGTCCGCCGCCGATGACGACGACGTCGTAGTGTTCGGTTTTCTTTTCCATGAATTACAGTTCTCCTGATTTTTTCTTGCCGTACCAGTCGGCAAGGATGTAGAGGGCCAAAAGCAGTCCAAAATGAACCAGCAGGGCCGGACCCCAGCCGCCGAGGGCCTGGGGCAGGTAGACGGTGTTGGCCTGGTACAGGATCGGCGACGCCTTGATGTAGGGAAACAGCACGGTGGCGATGACCGAACCGATGATGAAGAAGACGACGCCGATCCACTGCTGCACAAAGCCTTCGCCCATGCGCATGAAGGTGCCGGAGGCGCAGCCGCCGGCGATCACCGCGCCGATGCCGAACAGGAAGCCGCCGATGACGGTCTGGACGCCGGCGTCGCGGATGTTGCCCGGCAGGTTGGCCGGCCCTTTCAGGGCTTCGGAGCCGAGATTTTCCAGCCCTACGCCGGTCAGCTTCATCTGGATGGCCAGGTAGCCGACGGAAGCCAGGGCCAGGGACATGATCACCGCCTTGGTCAGGGTGGTGCCGCCGGTCAGGATCGGATCCCGCAGGGCGGCGGTAAAGCAGAACCGGGACCGCTGCAGCACGTAGCCGAAGCCGAGCCCGATGACCCAGATGAAGGCGCCCTTGGTGTTCCGGCTCTGGATGACAAAGCCCAGGGCGATCAGCACGGCGATCAGCACGACCGCGCCGGTCAGCTGGATTTTGCGCTTCCGGGCCCGCTGTTCCGGGGTTTCACGTTGTTTGGCCGAAGATCGGCGGATGGAAGATACGGGTGCATCGCTCATGTTCGGCCTCCTTACATGAAATACTTGGTGAGCAGCTTGCTGCCTACGGCGGCGCCGCAGAAAATGGAAATCCAGAACAGCCAGCCGTGCAGGGAGAAGGCCGGCAGGGCGGAAAAGAAGGAGCCGATGTTGCAGCCCAGGGAGAAGCGGGCGCCGATGCCCATCAGCAGGCCGCCCAGGATGGCGGCGTAGACGTTCTTGCGGCTCTTGATCTTCTTCAGCTTGAACTGGGCGGCCAGCAGGGTAGCCAGAAAGGCGCCGAGGACGATGCCCAGGTTGGTGACCGACGGAATGTTGGACCAGAATTTATAGGCCCCGATGCTGCCGTTGAAGCCCTTCCAGGCGTCGGCCTTGATGCCGATCAGCTCCAGGAACTTGCCGCCCCAGACGGCCAGGGGGCCGGTTACACCCCAGGCCTGGTTGGTCACGATGACCAGCGCCAGGGACAGGGCGGCCAACAGCACCGCGCCGGTCTGGTAGCTCCATTCCTTCTTGAACAGGATTTCGTGAAAGGGATAGGTCTTCTTTTCATCCATAGCATCGCCTCCTTATTTGGCCTTTTCGATGATGACGTCCCACTCGCCTTCGGCCACTTCCTCGATTTCCACGTTGTGCCCCGCGCTGCGGGCCCACTCGGGCAGGTTTTTCATGGCGCAGCTGTGGTCGATGCTGACGATGAGCACGTCGCCGACGGCCATGGTGTCCATTTCTTTCTGCGCTCTCACCAGGGGGATCGGGCACGCTTCGCCGTAGCAATCAAGGGTTCTTTCAGCCATTTGGGTACTCCTGCTCTAAAATTTACGTATCGTCCACAACGATACGCCTATATCTATGCAAGGAGCGTGCCAAAAGAGTGATTAAACATACGTTATTTGTATATCGATATATTTTAACGCATTAGCCCGAGGCAATAGCGGGAGGAAGGGCGAAAGGAAACTGCGAAACGCCCGTTTCCGGGCTTATTGCCCGATTTCGGGCGTCCGGTTTCGGGCATCGACGGAAAAGCGTGCCAGACGGCGGTCCAGGGACTGGCGGGAGATGCCCAGCAGCCGGGCCGCCGCCGCCCGGACTCCGCCGGCGTGGTCCAAGGCACGGCGGATGGCGGCTTCCTCCAGCCGGTCCAGGTTCAATTCCTGTTCCGGCGGGGTTCCGGCGGCTTCCGTATCCCGGCGGCCGCAGTAGTCGCCCTCCGGATCCAGCCAGGAGCAGAGGTCCTGCTCCGTGGGATCCCGGCCCAGGATGGAGATCCTTTCCACCAGATTCTTGAGCTCCCGCACGTTGCCGGGAAAAGCGTAGCTTTTAAGCCGGTCGATCAGGCCGCGACTGAGCAGGCGCGGCGCGGCGCCGGAGCGCAGGCAGAAGCGGGTGGTGAACAGATCCACCAGCTCGACGATGTCCTCCGGCCGCTCCCGGAGCGGCGGCAGGGGAATCTCGATCACCGCCAGCCGGTAGTACAGGTCCCGCCGGAAGGCGCCGGAACGCACCTGGGCGGACAGGTCGCGGTTGGTGGCGCAGAGCACCCGGACGTTCACCTTGACTTCCGCGTCGGCGCCCACAGGCCGCAGGGAACCGTCTTCCAGCACCCGCAGCAGCTTGGCCTGGGAGTCCAGGGGGACTTCCCCCACTTCGTCCAGAAAGAGCGTCCCCCCGTCGGCGCTGCGGAACAGGCCCGCCCGGTTGTCCCGGGCGTCGGTAAAGGCGCCCTTGGCGTGGCCGAAGAATTCGCTCTCGAACATGTCCCGGGGAATGGCCGCGCAGTTGACGGCGATGAAGCGGCCCGAAGCCCGGGCGCTCAGGTTGTGGATGCGCCGGGCCGCCAGTTCCTTGCCGGTGCCGCTTTCGCCGTGGATCAGCACCGCCGTATCCGGATGCGCCGCGGCGCGCTCCAGCTGGGCGGCGACCTCGCGCATGGCCGGCGACGCGCCGACCATGTCGTTGTCCTCCGCCAGTTCCCGGTTCAGGTCGGCGCAGAGCTGGGCGTAGCGACGGGTGCTGTCCTTGGCCTCCAGAAACCGGGAAGTGCGGCTGATGGCGGTCTGCAGGTCGAAGGTGGAAAAGGGTTTGCGCAGATAGTCGAAGGCGCCCAGGCGGAGGGCCTCGATGACGCTGTCCATATCCCCGTGGCCGCTCATCATGATGGACTCGATCTCCGGGTATTTTTCCCGCAGCCGACCCAGAAAGCCCAACCCGTCGTACTCGGGCAATTTTATGTCCACCAGGGCGATGTCGATGCGTTCCTTCTGGAGGATATTGAAGGCCGCCGAAGGCCGGTCGGCGGTGCGTACGCCGAAGCCGGCGTTTTCCAGGTATTCCCCGATCTCCTGGGCCAGCCGCGTCTCATCGTCCAGGACCAGCACGGTTTTTTTTTCCATATTCTCTCCCTAGGCCTTGCTTTCCACCGGGACCAGCACCCGGGCGGCCGCGCCGGCGGGCCGCCGTTCCAGCAGAATGCGGCCGCCCATCTCCCGGATGATACCATAGGAAAGGGAAAGGCCCAAACCCGTGCCCTTGCCCGGCGCCTTGGTCGTAAAGAAGGGGTCGAACACCCGGTCCTCGATGCCCGGGGGAATGCCGATGCCGTTGTCCTCCACTTCCAGCAGCACCTGGTCGGCCGCCAGGGAAGTGCTGATGCGGATCCGGCCCGGCAGGGGATCGGCCAGGTCCGCCTCCGCGTCCCGGACCTTGCGCTCTTCCACCGCGTCCCGGGCGTTGGACAGCAGGTTCAGCAGCACCTGCTCGTACTGGAAGGGGTTGCCGTTCATGTCCGGCAGGCCGTCGGCCAGGGCCAGGGAAACGTCGATGCCGTGGGTGGCCAGCTGCACGCCGATCAGGGCCATGGCGTTTTCCACGCAGCGGTTGGCCTGGAAGGATACCCGGTAGCCGTCGGGCGCGCCCCGGGCAAAGAGGCGCACGTGCTCGATGACCCGGCGCACCCGGTCGATGTCCGATTCGATGGCCGCGATTTTGGCCTTCAGGTATTCCGCGTCCAGCGCGCCCGAGCCGAAGCGGGAACGGATGTTCTCCACCGAAAAGGAAACCGCGTTGAGCGGCTGGGTTATCTCGTGGGCCATGCCGGTGGCCAGTTCGCCGATGGCCGCCAGCCGGGATTGCTGGTCGGCGATACGCTCCCCTTCCTTGCGGCGCCGGATTTCTTCTTCCACCCGACGCTCCAGGGTTTCGTTCAGGATGCGCAGCTCCGTCTCCGCCCGGTGCTTGTCGGTGATGTCGTGGGAAATGCGGATGACCGAATCGCTGCCGTTGTGGCCCTTCCGGACCGGCACGGCCACGTGCTCCCAGCATTCCTGGCTGACGCCGTCCTTGAAGTAGCAGGCTTCCACGGTCTGCACCGCCCCCCGGGCGAACGCGTCCTGCAGCAGTTCCCGCTCGTGCTCGAAGAACCCCGAATCCGCCAGGCGGAGGTTCATGCCCACCAGGGTCGGCACGCGCTGCTTGGCCAGTCCGTTGGCCCAGAGCACCTGGTAGTCGGCGTCCACGTAGTAGACGACGCCGGGGATGCCTTCGACGATGGCCAGCAGCAGGGTGCCCCGTTCCCGCAGGGGGTACAGGAGGTTGCGCAGGGCGATGCCCAGGGACAGCCCCAGGGACAGGATCATCAGGATGCCCAGGGTCGTCAGGCGGATCCTGCCCCCCGCCACCGCGTCGGACAGGGGAATCCGGCCCAACTCGGCCTTGACGAAGCCCGCCACTGCCCCGGAATAGTCCTTGAAGGGGTACATGCCCACCGCCCGGGCCCGGCTGCAGTCCAGGGACCACACCGGGTCGCCCCGGATCAGGTGGGCGATGGACGCGCGCGAGGCGTCGGGGTCGCCGGCCGGCGCGCAGAGTTCCGTACCCCGGGTGCCGGCGATCATCCGGGCTTGGCCGTCGGCATCCAGCAGGAAAAGGTAGTATTCGCCCTCGTGCCGCTCCTTGAGGGTGCGGATGAACAGGGCGCCGAATTCCATGCCGTACTCCAGCAAGCCGATGAATTCCCCTTTCAGGAACAGGGGCGTCAGCAACCGCAGCCCTACGCCGTCGCCGTCGCGTTCGATGCCGCTGACCACGGTCCGGAGACGCAGGGCCGCGTCGAGCATCGGCCGCGGACCCGACGCGGCCGGTCCGGAGGACGCGGAATCCTGGAGGCGCAGAAAGAGGCTCCCGTCGGCGCGGTGCACCCTGATCTGGACAACCCGGTCCCGGAGGCGAGCGTAGACGGGGCGCAGATAATCGGCCAGCCGTCCCGGGTCCTCTGCCGCCAGCAGGCCGAGCAGGGTTTCGTTGGCCGCCAGGGTCGTCGCCGAAAGGGAGGCGCCGTTCAGCTCTTCGTCGATGGACCAGCGGATCGTATCCGACAGCAGGCGGAAGGTTTCTTTTTCGCCGGCCGCCACCGCCTGGTCGCTGCCCCGCATGATCAGCAAGGCAAAGCCGCCGTACAGCAGCGCCTGGGAAACCACGATGACCGCGGCGATGCGGGTAGCAATGGATACGCGTCCCAACAGCGATTTCATGCTGCCATAGTGGCTGATTTAGTGCGTTCCGGCAACCCGAATAGACGGAGCGGAAGGAAATTCGTATAGTAGCCGGGTCTGGTGAGGGGGCTTATGGCGAGTGGTGGAGTGAAGTTCAGCGGCATCGACGATCCGGTGCTCGCCGCCTACGGTACCCGGGAAGTCGCTTTCCGCTTCCGCAGCGTGGACCTGCGGTTTATCCTGTCCCACGGCCTGTTCAGCTCCGCCGACATCGATTCCGGCAGCCGGCTCCTGCTGCGCAGCCTGTCCACCCTCTGGGACGAGGACCGGGCCGCCGGCCGTCCCCTGCCCCGCTCCGTGCTGGACTCAGGCTGCGGCGTGGGCGTGCTGGGCATCGCCGCCGCCGCGGCGCTGCGTTCGGAACCCGCCGCGGCGCCCCTGCGGGTCCGCGCCCAGGACCGGGACGAGCTGGCCCGGGCTTTTACCCAAGCCAACGCCGCCATCAACGGGCTGGGCACGGACCTGCTGACCGCTCATGCGGAAAGCCTGCTGGCCGGACCGGCGGACGAGGCCTGGGACCTGATCCTGTCCAACGTCCCGGCCAAAGCCGGCGCCGTCGTGCTGGCGGACTTTGTCTACCGGTCCGCCCGGCGGCTGAACGCCGGCGGCCGGGTGGCCACGGTGGTGGTGGAACCCCTGGCGGAAGCGTTCCGGCTCTGGATCCGCGCCGCCGGCGCCCCCCTGCTGCGGGAAGAGCGGGGCGCGGAACACCGGGTCTTCGTCTACGGCGCCGCTCCGGCGGAACAAGGACCGGCGTCCCGGTCGCCCGCCGAAGCCGGCGACGATCCCGGTCCCGCCTACGCCCGCTCGGGCGCCGATTTTTCCCTGGAAGGCCTCAGCTACCACATCGACGCCCTGCACGGGGTAGCCGACTTCGACACGCCTTCCACCGCCGCCGCCCTGGCGGCCAAACTGACGGTGCGCCTGGCTGCCATCTTTGACCTTGCCGCAGAGGACCGCCTCCGCGTCCTGGTGCACGAAGGCGGCCAGGGCCACTACCCCGCCTGGCTGGCCGTCTTGCTGCGCACCCGGACGACGACGACCGGACGCCGGCCGGAAGCGGCCTACACCCTCTGCGGCCGGAACGTGCTGGCCCTGCACGCCGCCCGGCGCAACCTGCGCACCGCCCTGGCCCGGCCGGAATCCCCCGCCGACAATCCGTCGTCCCCCGCGATCGTGCCCGTGGTGGATCCGGCCTTTCTGCCGGGTTCGGAAGACTATGACCTGATCGTATCTTTCCCGGTTTCCGTGCCCCGCACGGAACGCGGGGCCGACCTGTGGGCCGCCGCCGCCCGGCTCCTGCGACCCGGGGGCCTGCTCGTCTTGGCCCTGCCGTCCACCGACGCCCAGCGCCTGGACCGGCTCAAGCCCGCCGCCTTTGTCCGTGCCGGCGACCTCAGACGGGACGGCTATCGGGCGCTGGGCTACCGGAAGGCCTAATAGAGTGTTGAAAAACCGCGAATGCGGGCTTTTCAACACTACTTTAATGTCGCAATTGCGTACCAAACCGTAAGGTTTGGGAGCAATTGAGGCTGTCTGATAACTCGGTTAGTTATCAGACAGCCTCAGTATTTTCTC
>DYPP01000005.1:0-6444 GCA_020719845.1 Treponema denticola
GCAGCACGTCCACCTCGTCAAAGAGCACCACCAGCGGCTTGGGGGCCACCAGAGCCGCCCAGTCGGTGAGGATGCGGGACAAGGCGTTGGTCGGTTCGATGTTCGGCAATGGGGGCACCCACTCCGCGGGCAGCCAGGTAGAAGCGTACTCGCGGATGGCGTTGCAGATGGCCGGGATCGCCTCGGCGGCGTCCGGAAACTGCTGGCAGACTTCCACGCTGACGTAGCAGGCCACCGCCTGCCCGCTGGTGTTCAGCTGCCGCATCCAGGACTGCAGAAAAGTCGTCTTGCCGGTCTGCCGCGGCGCGTGGAGCACCCAGTAGAGTTCCGAGTCGATATAACGGCTCAGCTGGCCGTACAATAGGCGCTGTTCGGGGGAAAGCATGTAGTGCTTGTCCGGGTTGCAGGGCCCGGTGGTATTGAAGAAGCGGCTCATGGGGATAGTATAGCACGAAGAAAACGGGGCGGGCAGGGGTTTTCTGCTTGCCGGGTAGTGTAAACTTCTTTCTGTAAATTGATCGGACTTGAAACGGTGGGCCAATCCGGTCTTCCATGGGTTTGACGAAAACTCGGAGGAGGAACCGAATGATCCACCAAGATGAGAGTAGCATTATTGAGGACGTGTTGAAAGTGCTGACGTTGAGGGAACCGGAAGAGCTCAAGAGTGCGATCAAGGTTCTCTTGAATGCGGCGATGAAGATCGAGCGGGAGGAAGCCTTGCAGGCTGCCCCCTACGAATGGAGCGTGGAGCGGACGGGATACGGCAATGGGTTCAAAGACCAAACAATATCCAGACGGCGGCCGACTGATGAATGGCCGATCGAGGCAATCCTATCATTATGTCTGATGGCATCCCCTTGCGGGCGGAAACATTTTATCGGATAATCGGGGCGTGAAAAAAATAGCGGCAAACCCGGATTTTTTCTTCCGCCTTGATGGATCAGGCACCGAGACCCGGTTGCTCCTGGTAGACCGGCGGGGCCGTTCGGTCAGTCCGGATTATAAAAAACACGCCGGCGCCGTCCGGAGCGCCCTGCGCGAATATTCCGTCGTCCTGAACAAGGAAGCGGAAACCTTGCACTGGGAACGGGATCCGGCGCTTGCCCTGGATCCGGCGGTATATGGACCATCGCCGCGTCTGGTGGATCTGGCGGCGGCATCGGGCTTGCTGGCGGACGAATCCTTGAGGCCGCTGCGCATCGCTCCGGGTGAGCACCGCCTGGGACTCAATATCCGGGACCTGCCCGGCGGCGGCGTCGCCATTGACCCGATTGTCCTGGCCGAAGACGGAGAGGAACCGGTCGATGCGGCTGGGATGGTGACGACCGCCCCGGCCGGAAGCGCGCTGCCGGCGCGATCTGTTACCTCCAATCACCTGGTCGTGAACGGCACGCTGTACCGGACTACGGATCTGGGTCCCTTCTGGGATGAAGCCGCCGCTCTTTCTTCCCGGGTCAAGCGGAAAGACCTGCTGGTATTTCTATCCTTTACGTTGTCGCGCTTCCCCGCCCTCGAGCTTCGCTACGGTTCCTACACGGTTCAATTCACCGAGCCGCGGGTAGCCGAACCGGCGCTGGCCTTCAAGGAAATCGACCAGTACGGTTATCTCCACGTCCGGCCGGTTTCCTGGCTGCCCGGTTATCCTCCGGGTTTTTTTGAAGACCAGGAGATCGTCAACGTCGTGGAATTCGACGAAGAAGAAAAACTGCTCGGGCTGGCGGAGGTCCTGTTCCCGGTTTCCCCAGACGAGGAATTCCGTGCCCTCCTGGTCCAGTCGGGCAAGGAAGCCAGGAACGCGGTTTACGAAGAAGCCGGGCGCTTCATCCTCGAACCTCATTTTGCCGAACGCTTTTTGGCGGATAACATGGCCACCCTGATGGCGCGGTTCAAACTCTTTGAATCCAGCCTGCTCGGGCGCTATAAACTGCGTACCGTCACGCCCAAACTGCGTTTTTCCCTGGGACGGGGAATCGACTATCTGGAGGGTACGGCCCAGGTGGACGTGGAGGGCCAGATCTTTTCGTATGGACGTTTTCTGGCGGAGTTCCGGAAAGAAGGCTACCTGACCCTGAACGACGGGTCCCGGGCCTACCCGGACCAGAAGGACGTCGCCCGGATGGAAAGGCTGATCGTGCAAGCCCGGGGCGCCGACGACCAGGTATCGGTTTCGTTCTTCGATCTGCCGGCGCTGACCAAGGATGTCGGCATCGCGGCGGACGGTGAAGCCTGGAGCCGGGCAGCGTCGTTCTACCAAGCCTTCAACGATATTCCCAACCGGAAGATAGACGCCGCCCTGCCCGGGGGGAACCTGCGCCCCTACCAGGAGTATGGGGTTAAATGGCTGGAGCACTTGCGGGACCATTCCCTGGGCGGCTGCCTGGCCGACGAAATGGGTCTGGGTAAGACGGTGCAGGTCATCGCGTTGCTGAAGCGGACCTACGCCTCAGGCGAAGCGGAACCCAGCCTGATCCTGATGCCCCGTTCGCTGCTCTTCAACTGGCAGTCCGAACTGGCGCGTTTTGCGCCGGAGCTGCCTGTCCTGGTCCATTACGGGCTCAAGCGGGATTCCGGGGATATCCGGAAGGAAGAGGGCCTGATCGTCCTGAGCAGCTACGCCACCGCCCGGAACGACATCGAAGCGTTGAAGGCGCAACATTTCTGTTATCTTGTGCTGGATGAATCCCAGTCCATCAAAAATTCGGAGACAAAAACGACCGGTGCGGTGCTGAGCCTTGAGGCGCGTCACCGCCTGGCCTTGAGCGGTACGCCGGTAGAAAACAATATGGGCGAACTGTACAGCCTGTTCAAGTTCCTGAATCCCTCATTCTTCGGGACTGCGGCCCATTTTTCCCGGACCTACCTGCGCCCGATCCAGGAAAGGCAGGACCGGGACGCCCTGCGGGACCTGAAAACACGGTTGTATCCTTTTCTGCTTCGCCGGCTGAAACGGGATGTGTTGCCCGATCTGCCGCCCAAGACGGAACAGACGGCGTACATCGAGCTGGATCCGGCGCACCTGGCCTGCTACCACCGGCGCCGTCTGGAACTCAAGGCGCGGATCGAATTGGCCGTGACGCGGGAGGGGGTGGCCAAGAGCGCCTTCCTGATTCTGCAGGCCTTGACCGAACTGCGGCGCCTGGCAGGGGTGCCCGAATCGGACGGCGAGTACGGCGGCGTTTCCGCCAAGCGCGAATACCTGCGCGAGACGGTCGCCGAAATCGCTGCCGGCGGGCACAAGTGCCTGATCTTCACCAATTACCTGGCCTCCGTCGAACTGGTCTCGGAAGATCTGGCCGCCCTGGGCATTCCCAACCTGGTCATGACCGGCGCCACCGGCGACCGGCAGTCCCTGGTCCGCCGCTTCCAGTCGGATCCGGAGATCAAGGCCTTCATCATGACGTTGAAGACCGGCGGACTCGGGCTCAACCTGACCGCAGCGGACTACGTCTTTATCTTCGACCCTTGGTGGAACCGTTCGGCGGAAGCCCAGGCCATCGACCGCACGCACCGCATCGGCCAGGAAAACCCGGTGTTCTGCTACCGGATGATCGCCAGGGAGACGGTGGAAGAGAAAATCCTGGAACTGCAGGAACGGAAGGTCGGGCTGGTATCCTCGCTGCTGGCGGCGGACGAGAACGCCGTCAAAGCCCTGGATGAGCAGGAAATCGCCTTTTTGTTGGGGTAAGGGAGCATGGCGAAGAATACCGATATGTTTGGCGCTCCGCTGCCGGAGGTCGTCAAGATTACTCCGGAACAGCGGCGATTGGCGGCGGCTTTCAATCAATTCACGATAGAGCAGCTGCAGGGGTTTTGGCGGTCCCTTACCGGGCAGACCTACAAAGGCGGACCCAAGGCGCAGGCCTGCCTGGCCTTGGCTTCATCGCTGCATTTCAGATCACAAGAAGAATTCGAGCGGTTTTTTGCGACGCTGCCGGAGTATTTGCGGGAAGCGATCCGCATCGGCGCGTTTTACCGGTTTGTGGATGTCGGCCCGCTGGAGAAAAAATATTCAGTCAAGCTGATCGTCTTGACGGAACGCGACCATTATTACCGGCAGCACATTCCGGACAAAACGACGCGCATGGAATTGTTCGCGGCGGTGGACGAGTATACCCTCCTTCTTCCGCCGGTATTCAGCGCGATCTTTGCCCATTGGCTGCCGAAGCCTCCGGGGTACGATCCGGTGCCGGCGACGGACGCGGGCGGCGAATTCTGGTCGAATGTCGAAGCCGTTTCGGAGGCGATTCCCCTGCTGGCCGAGGCGGCGGTAGACTTGCTCAAGGGCGGGGACCGCTACGAACTGGCGCGCAAGGGCCTGCTCAAGGCGAATATCAAAAAAATCCGTGCCTCCTGCGGCCAGAAGGAATTTCCGGTTGCCGGAAAATATAGCCTGGATTCGATCGAGTTGTTCGTCCGCTATCTGGCGTGCATGGGCGCCGGTTGGCCCGGCAGGCCGGAAAATTCGGAGGACTATCTCAAAGACTTGACCCAGCGCTTTTTCAGGGGCGAACAAGGAAAGACGAGCTATTTTCTCCAGGGCGGCGGGGAGCTGGAATACCTGGCGCTGACCGATCACCTTAACCATCGGCAAGGGAGCGGCAACGATCCGGCTACCCTGCCCCCGTCGCGGCTCAGCTTTTTTAAAGTCCTGGAATGGATTGCCGTTACCCAGGAATGGTACGCGGTGGACGCGCTTCTATCGTACATTCTGCTGCGCGGCGAACCATTCTCATTCTGCGATCCTTATACCGAGCAGGAAGTACTGTACCTGAAGGCCGACACGTTTATTTTCAACAACCATACCTTCGACAGCGACCCCTATGAACGCGGTTTTGCGGCCGGGGGCAGGATGCGGGATGAAATATTGGTGCGGCCCCTGTTCCAGGCCTATTGTTATCTGATGGCGCTTTTCGGTGTGCTCGAGATCCGGGAAGCGGAGCCGGAGAAACTGGTCATGAAGAACGGCAAGGCGTTGCCGACATCCCCCTATGCCGCGGTCACGCAGATCCGGCTTACCGATCTTGGGGCCTGGATTCTGGGGTTCAGAACGGAAAAACCAGAACGGGCCGCGACGATCTTCGAGGCTATCGCCGACAAGGAATTGTTGCTGGTGACCTTCAAGGGCAAGTCCCTGGAGCGCCGTCTATTTCTGGAACGGGTCGCGGATCCGCTGGGCGAAGAACGGTACCGGGTAACCGAGGCTTCCTTTGTGCGCACTTGTGAAAAAATGGCGGACATCGACGCTTTGATCGCCAAATTCAGGACCCTGATCGATCCGCGGCCGTCCGAGCGATGGGAAAACTTCTTTGCCGCCATCAAGCGCCGCGCCGGGCTATTTTCCGATTCCGAACCGGCGCTTCTCTTTACGTTTTCCGGAAATTCCCGTTCCGCGGAAAGCATCATCCAAGACCCGCAATTGCGCGCCCTGCTCCTGCGGACCGAGGGCAACCGCGTCGTTGTCCGCAGCAAGGACCACAAAAAATTCCTGAAGGCCCTCAAGGAACGGGGTTTTCTCAACGATGAATAGCCTCTGCCGGAAAAAACGAATTGCCGATTGCCCATACCGATGCTACCATAGTCCTTGAGCTGAAGGAGCCGCAGATGGCTCAATTCAAGAAAATCAACGAGAAAGCGGAAGTCAACGGACAGGCGGTTCTGTCCATCGCCAACGGTCTGGGAGCCTTGAAAGCGGGGGACCAGAAATTTCTTGAAGCCAACGGACTCAAGGATGTCAAACCTGGGGGGTGGTACCCGCAACAAAACTGGCTGGATGCCTTCAAACAGATCAGCGAGAATGTCGGCGTCAATACGCTGAACCAGATCGGCAAATCCATTCCCGACAATGCGCAGTTTCCTCCTGAAATGGACGACGTGCCCAAAGCCCTGGCGGCTATCGACGTGGCGTACCACATGAACCATCGTCTGAACGGGAACCCCCTTTTCAATCCCGCCGACGGTACGATGACCAAGGGAATCGGCCATTGCCATTACCGGAAGATCGGCGAGAACAAGGTCGAAATAAAATTTTCCGTATCCGGTTATTCAGCCCTTGGACAAAACCGAGGGGTACATGGTTTGCTTCATCACAGCAGGAGACGATGCCTTTCCAGTGGCTCTCAACCATCCGGACAACTTTCTGGAACGGCTCCAGACGTTTCCATTTGAGGCTTTCTTTCCAGGACGTCCAGAACTTGAGCATCCATGTCGGCGACTTGTAGGACCACAACCGGTCAAATTCTTCCTTGAGCACATAGGCGGTATATAGCCTGCGATTCGCCTCGAGCGTCACCGCCAGTTCGCCACGGCTTTTCGTGACAAGGTTCCCCGGTTGGCCGGCAGGTTGAAGCGCCGGCCCTTGATGAACTTGCGCTGCTTGCCGTTGAACCGGGCGTATTCGTTCCGGCGAACCGTATCCATAGCCTCGGATATTTTGGCGACAACGTG
>DYPP01000005.1:6544-10591 GCA_020719845.1 Treponema denticola
CGTATTCGTTCCGGCGAACCGTATCCATAGCCTCGGATATTTTGGCGACAACGTGGAATTTGTCAAAGACCTCCCTTTGGCGATGGAGCTCAAAAAACGGAGCGCCAACACGGACGCGCTGGACGACAGCGCCGTGGATCTCCTGTTCAAGTCGGCGCCCTTGCACGACATCGGCAAGGTAGGGATTCCCGACCGCATCCTGCTCAAGCCGGGCAAGCTCGAACCCGAGGGGTTAGAGATCATGAAGAAGCATTCGATCCTCGGCTACGACGCGATCGTACACGCCGAAAAGACCCTGGGCGTCGGCTTCCTGAACACCGTCAAGATGATCGCCAGATCGCATCATGCAAAGTGGGACGGCACGGGGTACCCCGATTCCCTCTCCGGGGCCGCCATACCCCTCCCAGCCAGAATCAGGGCGGTGACCGACGTCTATGATGCCCTGATTTCCAGGCGGGTCTACAAGGAAGGTATGCCGCCGGAGAAGGCGGCGGGAATTGTTCAGGCGGGATCGGGAACGTACTTCGATCCGGACCTTGTCGAAACGTTCATCGTGCTTGAGCCCAAATTCCGGGCCATAGCGGCCAGATTTGTGGGCACGGACAAAGATTTTGTCCGTCTGTGAGGAGAAGCCTGAAACTTGACTAATCGCAGGTCCATTATTACTTTAATAAAATGCTCATAAACAGAAGTAACACCCGGGTAAAGCGTCAAAGCTGCGCGGCCATACCGACGACCTTCGGCGAGTTTGTTCTGTGCGTGTACCGGATTGCCAGCCAGGACGGATCGTTGATCGGCGACTGCGAAGAAGGCGGTCCGGCGTATGGAACGGAAATTCGCGTCCTGATTTACGGCGAAGTAGCCGGAAGCACGAATCTGATGGTGCGGGTCCATTCCGAATGTTTTACCGGGGACGTCATCGGCTCGCTGCGCTGCGACTGCGGAGACCAGCTCAAAAAGGCGATGCAGATGATCGCCCGGGAAGGCCGGGGCATGGTGATCTACATGCCCCAGGAAGGCCGGGGTATCGGGCTCAACGAAAAGCTCAAGGCCTACAACCTGCAGGACCAGGGGCGGGATACCGTCGAAGCCAACCTCGAGCTGGGACATGGCGCGGACATGCGGGACTATAGCGAAGCTGCGGCGATACTGGCGGACCAGGGGGTACGGTCCATTCGATTGTTGACCAACAACCCCGCCAAAGTGGGCGAATTGACCCGCTACGGCGTCCAGGTCGTCGGCCGGGTGCCGGTCATTTGCAAGGTCAATCCTTTCAATGAAAACTACCTGCGGACCAAACAGATAAAGATGGACCATATTTTTCATTTTACGCCCATCGACGGCGAAAATGGAAAAAGGGGAAATGCCGGTACGGCAGCAAAGGGCGGCAAGCCTTTCGTCACCCTGACCTACGCCCAGTCCCTGGACGGCGCCCTGGCGGGGAATAACGGTAACCGGCTGATGCTGAGCGGCCGGCAGTCCCTGGAAATGACCCACAAGCTGCGGGCCAAGCACCAGGCCATACTGGTGGGTATCGGCACCGTCCTGGCCGACGATCCGCAGCTGACGGTGCGTTATGCGCCGGGTGAAAATCCGCGGCCGATCGTGCTGGACGCGGAATTGCGCCTGCCCCCCGACTCGTACCTGGCGGCGCGGCATCCGCTCAAATCCTGGATCATGACCACCGTCGCCGCGCCGCGGGACCGGGAAGAGCGGCTGCTTGCCCAGGGACACCGGGTGTTTCGATTGCCCGACGACGGAGCGGGCAAGATCGATCTGGCGGCGGTCTGCGCCCTCCTTTCCGACAACGGCATCCGCACCCTGATGGTGGAAGGCGGCCTGGAGGTGATCGACAGCTTTTTGGCCGCCGACCTGGTGGACAAGGTGGTCGTCACCATCAGCCCCCGCTATACCGGTGGCCGTAAGATCCGGGCCGGCGACGGGCTTTTTCCCAAACTCAAGGACGTTTCCAACCTGCAGGTCGGCGAGGATATCGTGATCGAAGGCTACGTGGGTAAAAAATGACCCGGCGCACGCTGTACTTTATGGAACCCTACCGGGTGGAAATTCGGGAACACGGATTGCCGCCGCCCGGACCGGGAGAAGTACTGATCCACAGCCGGGTTTCCGCCATCAGCGCGGGGACGGAACTGCTGTTCTACACCGGCCGCCAGCCCCGGGGCATGCGGCTGGATACGGGCATTACCGGGCTAGAGGGTTCGACGGACTATCCGCTCCGCTACGGCTACGCCCTGGCGGGGGAAGTCATTGCCGTGGGCAGCGCGGCGGACGAGGGGCTCATCGGCCGCCTGGCCTTCGCCTTTCACCCCCACGCTTCCCACGCCCTGGTGCGCCGGGAAGAAGCGGTGATCCTGCCCGAGGGGATGGACCCGGCGGACGCCGTCTTTTTTCCGAACATGGAAACCGCGGTCAACCTGGTCATGGACGGCGCGCCGCTGATCGGCGAGCGGGTGGTGATTTTTGGGCTGGGCGTGGTGGGACTGTTGACGGGGTCCGTGCTCGCCGCCTTCCCGCTGGCCGGCTTGTACGGCCTGGATACGGCGCCGTCCCGGCGGCGGACGGCGGCGGACAACGGCCTGGACGCCTGTTTTGAAAGCCCGATTGCCGCCGGTGCGGCAATCGGCGCCGACGGGGCGGATCTGGTGTACGAATTGAGCGGCAATCCCGCCGCCCTGGACGACGCCCTTTCCCTGTGCGGCTTCGGCTCCCGGCTCTGCGTCGGTTCCTGGTACGGCGCCAAGACCCACCCCGTAGCCCTGGGCGGCGATTTCCACCGCAACCGGGTACGGCTTTTTTCCAGCCAGGTCAGCACGCTGGCGCCGGGCTATACCGGACGCTGGACCAAAGAGCGCCGCGCCGCCGTTGCCTGGAAGGAGATCGAGCGCCTGGCGCCGCACCGGTTTATCAGCCATCGGATTCCTTTCTCCCAAGCCGCCGAAGCCTATGAATTGATCGCTTCCGGATCCGACGCGGCGCTGCAAGTCGTGCTACAATACTGAAGTTGCGGCAGGAGGCTTGCGGATGCATTCCCTGATGGTCAAAAAGAATTTTATCGCCAACCACTATCTGATCGGCGGTGACTGGGGTCCGGAGAACAAACCCCACGCCCACCAGTATACGCTGGAACTCATCCTGGAAGGCCTAACGCTCAACCGGCACAATTATCTGGTGGATATCGTCGAAGTGGAAGCCCTGCTGGACGAACTGATCGGGCGCTACCGGGACCGGCTGCTCAACGACGCGCCCGAGTTCGGCGGCGGCAATCCCAGCATCGAACTTTTTTCAAAAATTCTCTGCACCCTGATGTCGGAAAGGATCAACGACCCCGGCATCGTCAAAATCAAGGTCGTTCTTTGGGAAAATGAAGCCGCCTGGGCGGCGTACGAAACAGCGCGTTCATGAAGCTGCTTTTTATCGTCTACGGCAGCATCCGGACGCTTTCCGGCGGCTACCTCTACGACCGCATGCTCGTCGTCGCTCTTGAAGCCCGGGGCCATCACGTGCGTGTCGTGTCCCAGAAAAACCACGGCTGCTATGCGGCTAATATTTGGGGCAACCTGGATCCCGGTTTGGTACGGGAAGCCCGGCTTTTTGCTCCCGATATAGTGCTCGAGGACGAACTCAACCATCCTTCCCTTTTTTGGCTCAACCGGCGTCTTCGGACGGAGCTGGGCGTACCGATCGTCGGCTTGGTGCATCACCTGCGCCAAGTTGAGCGGCACGGTCTCCCCGGCGCCGTCCTGGCCAAATGGCTGGAGCGGCTTTTTTTAGCCCGACTGGACGGATATCTATGCAACAGCGAGTTTACCCGGCGTTCCGTCCTGATCGCCCTGGGCAAGGACCCCGGCGACGTTCTGCCCAAACCCGTTGCCGTCGCCCTGCCGGGGAAGGACCGCTTGCCGGCGACCGGGCAACTGCAACCTCCGGCACCAGCGGCGCCGGACCCGGGGCTCAAGGTGCTGTTTTTAGGCAACGTGATTCCCCGCAAGGGCGTCCACGTGCTCCTGTCCGCCCTCGGCTTGCTCA
>DYPP01000005.1:10691-54424 GCA_020719845.1 Treponema denticola
AACGTGATTCCCCGCAAGGGCGTCCACGTGCTCCTGTCCGCCCTCGGCTTGCTCAGGAAAAACCGTCCCGACGTACCGGCCTGCCGGCTCGGCATCGCCGGCAACGAAGCGGCCGATCCCGGCTATAGCCGCCGGCTCAAGCGCGCCGTCCGGCGCCTGAACCTGACCGCCCGGGTGGCCTGGCTGGGCGCCGTGCCGGACCAGGACCTGCCGGCGCTCTTTCAGGCTCATGATGTATTGGTGGTGCCTTCCCAGTGCGAGGGCTACGGCATCGTCTACGCCGAAGCCATGCGCTGCGGCTTGCCCGTCGTCGCCGGCAGCTACGGCGGCGCGGCAGAGATCATCACCCCGGAAGAAAACGGTTATCTGCTGGACTGGGAGGACGCCGCCGGCTTGTCGGCGCTGCTTGCCCGGCTGGCGACGGATCCGGCGCTGTTGGCAAGTATGAAAAAGGCCGCCCGCAAGCGGGCGGCCGAACTGGCGGGCTGGGATGAAAGCATGGCCGGCGCCGCTGATTTTTTGGAATCTATTTCCCGGCGCGGATGATGTTCAACGCCGAACCCGCCCTGAACCAGCGGATGTGCTCGGCGCTCATGGTGTGCCGCGCCGCAAACCGGACTGCATTGCCGTCCTTTTTGGTCAGCACGCAATTCACGTCCTTGCCCGGCGCCAGGTCGGCCAGGTCCAGGATGGAAATCCGGTCGTCTTCTTCGATCAGGTCGTATACCGCCGGATCGGCAAAGGTAAGCGCCAGCACGCCCTGCTTTTTGAGGTTGGCTTCGTGGATGCGGGCAAAGCTGCGCACCAGGATGGCCTTGGCGCCCCGGTAGCGGGGTTCCATGGCGGCGTGTTCCCGGCTGCTGCCTTCCCCCCAGTTCTGGTCGCCCACGGCGATCCAGGGCTGGTTGGCCTGGTGGTAATGCTTGGCGATGTCCGGAAAGGACTTTCTGGTGCCGTCCAGCTGGTCCTTGCCCCGGCCGACGGCGTCGTCGAAGGCGTTGACCGCGCCCAGGAAAAGGTTGCCGCAGATATTTTCCAGGTGGCCCCGGTACTTGAGCCAGGGTCCGGCCATGGAGATGTGGTCCGTGGTGCACTTGCCCTTGGCCTTGAGCAGGATGGGCAGGCGGATGAAGTCGTTGCCGTCCCAGGCCTCAAATGGCGCCAGCAGTTGCAGCCGGTCCGACGCGGGGGATACCTGCACGCGGATGCCGCTGCCGTCCGCGGGCGGCGGGGTAAACGCGGGCTTGCCGGGGATGAAGCCCGCGGCGGGCAGTTCTTCGCCCTTCGGGACCGCCAGATGGACCGCTTGCCCCCGGTCGTTGATCAGGGTTCCGTTTAGCGGGTCAAAATCAAGGGTCCCCGCCAGGGCCAGGGCGATCACGGTTTCAGGCGAAGCGACAAAGGCCAGGGTGTTGGCCGAACCGTCGTTGCGTTTGGGAAAATTGCGGTTGTAGCTGCTGACGATGACGTTGGGTTGCGCCGTTTCGGCGGCGGACCGGTCCCACTGGCCGATGCAGGGTCCGCAGGCGTTGGCCAGCACCTCGGCGCCGGCCTGTTCGAATACGGACAGCAGACCGTCCCGTTCGATGGTGGCCCGGATTTTTTCCGACCCCGGGGTGACTAAAAGAGGGGCCTTGAGCTTCAGGCCCTTGGCCAGGGCGTCCCGGAGAATGGACGCGGCCCGGGTGATGTCTTCGTAGGAAGAATTGGTGCACGAACCGATCAGCGCCGAGCTGATCGTCAAAGGCCAGCCCCTGGCTCGGGCTTCGGCGCCCAGGGCGGGGACTTCCCGGGCCAGATCCGGCGTCTGGGGGCCGTTGATGTGCGGACGGAGCGTCGCTAGGTCGATCTCGATTACCCGGTCAAAGCAGCGGGCCGGGTCCGCCAGCACGTCGTCGTCCGCCCGCAGGTGGGGCGCGGCTTGGTCGGCCAGGGCGGCGATGGACTCCCGGCCGGTAGACGTCAGGTAGCGGCCCATGGCGGCGTCGTAGCCGAAAAGGGAACAGGTGGCGCCAATCTCGGCGCCCATGTTGCAGATGGTAGCCTTGCCCGTGCAGCTGAGCTGCTCCGCGCCGGGACCGAAGTATTCGATGATGGCCCCCGTGCCGCCCTTGACGGTCAGGATTTCCGCCACCTTGAGGATCACGTCCTTGGGCGCCGCCCAGCCGGAAAGCCTGCCCGTCAGGCGCACGCCGATCAGCTTGGGCCAGGCCATGTTGAAGGGGAAGCCGGTCATCACGTCCACCGCGTCGGCGCCGCCGACACCGATGGCCGCCATGCCCAGTCCGCCGGCGTTCGGCGTGTGGCTGTCGGTCCCGATGATCATGCCCCCGGGAAAGGCGTACTGTTCCAGCACCACCTGGTGGATGATGCCCGACCCGGGACCCCAGAAGCCGATGCCGTACTTGGCGGATACGGATTCCAGAAAATCGTAGACTTCCCGGTTCTCCTCGACGGCGCGCTGCAGGTCCGCGGCGGCACCCCGGCGGGCGGAAATCAGATGGTCTCCGTGGACCGTAGTGGGCACCGCCACCCGGTCCAGACCGGCGGTCATGAACTGCAGCAGCGCCATCTGGCCCGTCGCGTCCTGCATGGCCACCCGGTCGGGACGAAAGTCGTGATATCCGGTAGTCGCGGCAAAGTCGCGGGCGGTCGCGCCGGCCAGGTGGTTGAACAGAATTTTTTCCGCCAGCGTCAGGGGGCGACCCAGTTTTTTTCTTCCCAGGGCGACTCGTTCATCTAAGGTAGAATAAACGGCTTGAATCAGTTCGATCGGGGTTTCCGTGGCTGCGGCCATAGACGGCTCCTTGGTAAAAGTCGGTGCGGTTTCTGGGTCGGTATCATAGTATGGCCATGGGGGAGGCGTCTACGACTCAGTGTCCGCCGGGTCGGCGATGGCGGACCGGGTGCGGTTCTTCAAAAAGGAGGAGCAGTCCACCGCCGCCACCGCCACCAGGAACAGCGCAGCCAGGCGGAACATCCAGTGGATGTGGTCGGCCAGCGCCGTGGCCAGGAGGCCGCCCGCCAGGTAGCCCAGGGGGATGCTGCCCGTGGCGGCCGCCTCAACCGCGCCCTGGCGGCGGGCGGCGCTGCCGGGTTCCCCCAGTCGGTACACCAGGTGCAGGGTGACGATGTGCAGATAGCCGGCTGCCATGCCGGACAAGAAAAGCAAAGCCAGCAGCGGCCAGATGAACGGGGAAGCCAGAAAGCTGGCCGCGAAGGCGGCGCCGGCGGCGAGGACCAGGCTGGACCGGGCCAGTGCGGCTTGCCGGGATGGGGGCCAACGACTGCCGGGGCCGCTCATGAACAGGGTGGAAAGGATGCTGCCCGCCAAAAGGGCGGCCAGGCACAGTCCCAGGTACTCGGCGTCCAACCCCAGGCGGACTTTGAGGAAAGTGGGCAGGCTGACCACCATGAAGGCGGCGCTGACCTGAAAAGCCAGGTACAGCGACAGGGGTGCGCCGTGTCTGCCCGCTTCCTGCAGTTCCTTGTAAAGCTCTCCCAGGCTGGTTAGCGCGGACTTCTTCACTGCCGGGTCAGCCTTGATCGTCCCCGGATCGCGCCGGGCGGGTTTGATCAAAAGAATTTCCGAAAGTCCGCTCAGCATGAACATGAACCCGTTGGCGTAGAGCAGCGGCACCAGACCGTAGCGCAGGCTTAAAAGACCGCCCAAAGCCTGACCGGCCAGGCTGGCCAGGTGGCCGCCGGCGGTGCGCAGGCTCAGCAGATCCAGGCGATATCGGCGGCGGCGCTGCAGATCAAGGCTCAGGCTGATGATGGCCGGGGTAAAGAGGGCCTGCATGGCCGCGTTGGCCAACACCAGCGGCAGGATGATGGGCATCAGGGCGGAGGTGCCGTACCGGGAAAGGGCAAGACCCGCGGCCATCAGGAAAACAGAGCGCACCAGATCGGTACCGGTGATGATCCCGCCGCGGTTGATCCGGTCGGCCAAGCTTCCGCCGTAGATGCTCAGCAAGAATACCGGCAGATAGGCTGAAGCCTGGATCAGGCCGATGTTGAGCGGTCCCGGGGCGTAGCGGGCCGCGGCTATCAGCAGGGCTACCAGATAGACGCTGTTGCCGAAGCCGGTAACCACGTTGCCCAGGACGATGACCACTGCGGTCATGCTACTGCTCCGTCATGGCCAGCGTCTCCAGCAAGGACGCTATGCGGTTCATGTCCGGCGCGGCCGGGTCCGGGTGGGGTTCAAAACCAGGAATCAGCTTCCGTTCGGCCAGCACGGCGGCGAGATCTTCGGTATACAGATTCCGGGGTAGGATCAGATGGAAGGGCACCTGGTAATCCGCGCCGGCGTGGCTGACGGGTTTGCGCGGCTGGTGGTCGCCGACGATGAGTCCCAGGTTCAAGCCCTGCAGCCGGCGGGTAAAAAGTCCGACCGAGGATCGCAGGGAATAGTTGATGCCCGCCAGGTAGCCTTCGGCCAGTTCGGTTCCCCCGAGCCAGTTGTTCTCAAAACGCCGCAGCGCGCCTTCATCTTCGAACTCAAGGCCTGCTCGGGTAAAATCCCAGGCTTCCCGGTAGACGGGTATGACTTCAAAGGGTACGTGGGAACTGACCAGCAGGTACAGGGCAAAATCCTTTTGGTCGGGGAGCAGCGCCGTCCGGGCTGCGTAATCCAGCAGGTACTGGTCGGGCAAGGCGCCGAAGCTGATGAAGGGTCCGGTGTACTCAAAGTCGTAGCGCAGCAGGTAGCGGTCAAAGGGGTACGCCCATCGCCATTCTTCCGGGGCGGTCCGGGTTCCGGGAGCCGCGTAGACGCGGTGGTAGCCCAACCCGCCAGCCAAGGCCAGCAGCCGGGCGGGCTCTTCGCCCGCGGCCAGGCGGTCGTAGGTCAGCTGGTCGGCGATCTGTATTCCCGTGAGCAGGGTGGCGTCCGCCAGCCAGCTCCGGCCGCCGAAAGCCGGGGATTGCACCGTGCCGGAAAGCACCGTGTAGCCTGCGCCCGCCAATTCCCGTTCAAGCTCGGCGTACAGGGTCTGCATGGGTCGGTGGTATTCGGGGCGTTGCAGCAGGGTAGCGCCGTAGGATTCCACCACGATCAGGTGCAGGTCCGCGTCCCGCAACCCCGGAGTTGGGGCTGCGGCCGGGGACCGGTCCGACGCCGATCCGGTTGGTGCTTGCCCCGCGTCCGGCGGGGCGGCTTGCGCCGGCGGCTCCCGGACCCGCAGCGTGCGGTACGCGTCCCGGGCGACGCGGATCAGCGGCGATTGCCCGGGCAGGATCAAAATCAGCAGCGCCCCGGCGAGCGCCAGCACGCCGTTGGTCCCCGGAAAACGCCGGGAATGGGCGTCTGCTCGGCGGCGGTAAGTGCGTTGCAGCGCCCAGACGACCCCCCGGGCGAGCGAACCGAGAAAAAGCGTTGCCAGGCTGACCGAAACCCAGCGCAGCACACTGTCCGAAACGGGGAGAGTAGGCGCCAGCAAACGGACCAGGCCGGGAATCAAGGCCAGATCGGTCCAGGGATTGAAGCGCTGCAGGTAAAAAAGGCGATAAAAAAATTCGCCGGCGTTGAAGGCCAGCAGCACGGCTACGAGCAGGGTCAAGGCGAAGCTTTGCAGCCCCGCCGCGATCCGGGTATTCCGGTCGACGTCCAGCAGGAGGCGGATAAAAAAGAGTTCCCCCAGGGGCACCAAAAACAACCAGGCCGAGGCGTCCGGCAGGGCCAACAGTCGGTGGGCGCCGAAGGCCAGCTGCAGGATCAGCAGTCGCAGCAGCTCAGGAATCATGGCCCAACCCGACCAGAGCCAGCCGCAGGCGGGCCGCTGTTTCCAGCAAAAAACTCAGCGTGATCAGGACGCTGACCAACGTAAGCGCCGGTCCGTGCAAGAGCGCTCCGAGTTTTGCCGGAAGTCCGTAGGCGTACGCCAGCCAGGCCAGGGCGATCCAGACCTGGAACAGCGCCGCGGCGATTTTGGAATACCGGCGGTACCAAACCGGAAACGCCGGTGCCGTGGGCACCAAGGCGAATAAAAGTCCGAAGCCGTAGCGGGCGGCCGCGGGGATCAACAGCAGGGCGGACGCCTGGCCCAGGGCCACCAGGGCCCAGCCGGCCAGCAAAAGGGCCAGCGCGTCGCTTTCGGCGTCGAATCCCGGACCCAGGCGGGCGGCGTACGAAGTTCCCGACGCTGCGGGCGATTCCCGACGGGCGAGCGCGCCGTCCAGCGCGTCGAGCAGGAACCCGGCGGCGATCAGCAGCGATCCCGAGGGGACGCCGGAAATGGACAGGGCGATGCCGGCCAGCACCAGCGGCAGCCGGAGGGCGGTAACAATATTGGCCGGCCGGGACAGAAAATGCCGCAAAAAGGCGGACGCCGGGCGCAGCTTGCCCAGCCCCCGGGGAACCGCGGCGTTCCCAACGACTTCCGGGCGAGCCAGAAGGTACACGCCGCGCCAGAGCAGAAACAACCCGGCCGGCGCGGCGGCCAAAAAGAAAGCGCCGACCTCCGCTGGGGGCGGCGGGAAAAAGTACGTACCCGTGACGAACACGAGCACGATAACGGAAACCGGGGCCAACCAGGCATAAAACGTACGGTTCACCACTTTCATTGACTACCAATATATGAGGGACGCCGTGGGTAAACAATATAATAAGGCAGCGGTCCCGGGTTTTTGTTTTGCCGATCCGCTATAATCAGCGATAGCATGTCTACTCTACAAACCCGCCCTCCGGCAGACGGCGCGGCTACGGGGTCCGCGGACACCGCCGCGTACTATGATAAAAACACCGCGTTGTTCATCCGCACCCAAAAGGCGCTGGCCGCAGATACCATCCATCGGGCTTTGTACGCGCCGGGGGTGCGGAATCGGCAGCAGGCACTCCAGTACTGTCACACGCTGATTCTGGAAGAAATGGGCCGGGAAGACACCCGGCGGGTGCTGGATCTGGGTTGCGGCGTGGGGGCGACGATCCGGTTCCTGCGCGCACGGCGCCCGGACGTTGAGTACCGGGGGCTGACCGTTTCCGCGGTGCAGCGGAACATCGCCGCGCAGGAGGGCCTGCCGGTGGAGCTGGGGGATTACCATCAAGAGGAATGGTTCCGCGAGCAGCGCCCCTTCGACCTGGTCTACGCCGTCGAGAGCCTGCAGCACGCCCGGGACCTGGATACCGTCCTGGCCAACGTGGCTCATGCGTGCCCGACGGCCGGCCGACTGTTGGTGATCGACGATTTTCAAAGCGACGTCGCCCTGTCGGGGCGCTACCAACGGCTGCAGGACCGCTTCCGGCGCGGCTGGCACGCCCACGGGTATCGCCGTCGGGACGAGTTCATCCGCGCCGCGGAAGCCGCCGGGTTTGGACTGCAGCGGGACCAGGATTTAAGCGCCTACATGCGTTCCCGGCGGATTTTCAACCTGTTCCTCTACCTGCTGTTGTCTCCCCTGGGGCAGCTGAAAAAAACGCCGGCCTTCGCCGAAAACCTGCTGGGCGGCAACGCCCTGCTCCGGCTTCAGGACCTGGGGCTCAGTACCTACCGGCTGATGGTGTTCGAAAAAACTTTGTAATATTTCTCAAGAAAGATTATAAATAACGAATAATTCTGTCGGGATGTCCGGGCTGTCGCTCCCGGAAAGGTGGAAAAATGACTGAAAAACTGGGTCCGTCCAACAACAAGACGCGGGGCATGGACGCGGAAGCGCTCAAGGAATCGGTGGTCGACCACCTGGAATATTCCCTGGGCAAAGACGAATACACGGCGACGGCCCACGACTTCTACAGCAGTATGGCCCTGGCCGCCCGGGACCGCCTGATCGAACGCTGGATCGAAACCCAGCAGACCTACTACAACCAAAACGTCAAGCGGGTCTATTACCTGTCCCTGGAATTCCTCATCGGGCGGACCCTGGGCAACAGCCTGATCAATCTGGACATGTACGCTGCGGCGGCGCAGGCGATGCAGGAGCTCGGGTACTCGCTGGAGGACATCCGCGAAAAGGAATGGGACGCCGGGCTCGGCAACGGCGGCCTCGGCCGCCTGGCCGCCTGCTTTATGGATTCCCTGGCCACGCTGGAGCTGCCCGCAGTGGGGTACGGCATCCGCTACGACTACGGCATCTTCTTCCAGAGCATCCGGGACGGTTATCAGGTGGAAACGCCGGACAACTGGCTGCGCTTCGGCAACGTGTGGGAGTTCCCCCGGCCGGAATATACCTACCTGGTCAATTTTTACGGCAATATCGAGGAGTATCCGGATTCATACGGCAACGTGCGCAAGCGCTGGGTCAACGCTGAAGAGATCGTCGCCGTCGGCTACGATACGCCCGTGCCGGGCTACCGGAACAACACGGTCAACAATCTGCGCCTCTGGTCCGCCAAGGCGTCCCGGGAGTTCGACCTCAACTATTTCAACGACGGGGACTACATCAAGGCGGTTTCCGCCAAGTCGGTCTCCGAGAACATCACCAAGGTGCTGTATCCCAACGACAACCAGTTCGAAGGCAAAGAGCTGCGGCTGAAACAGGAATATTTCTTCGTGTCCGCCACCATCCAGGATATCATCAGGCGCTACAAAAAGACCCAGAAGGATTTCAAGGCTTTCCCCGACCTGGTGGCCATCCAGCTCAACGATACCCATCCGGCGGTTTCGATCGCCGAATTGATGCGCATCTTGGTGGACGTAGAACTCCTGGGTTGGGATGAGGCCTGGGACCTCACCACCCGCACCTTCGGCTACACCAACCATACCATCCTGCCTGAAGCGCTGGAAAAATGGTCCGCGGGTCTGCTCGGCCGGGTGCTGCCCCGGCACCTGGAAATCATATTCGAAATCAACCGCCGCTTTCTGGAGGAAGTGGCGGCCAGATATCCCGGGGACCAGGACATGATCCGGGACCTGTCCATCATCGAAGAAGGGGACGACAAGAAGGTCAAAATGGCCAATCTGGCCATCGTCGGCAGCCATTCCATCAACGGCGTGGCCGCCCTGCACACGGAAATACTCAAAGCCAAAGTGTTCAGCAACTTCTACCGGCTCTGGCCGGAAAAATTCAACAACAAGACCAACGGCATCACCCAGCGGCGCTGGCTCAAACTGTGCAACCCCCAGCTTTCGGCGCTGATCGGCAAGACCGTGGGCGACGAGTGGACCACCAACCTTTTTGCCCTGGCCAAGCTGGAACCCTACGCCGAAGACGCGGCTTTCCGGAAAAAATGGATGGCCGTCAAACGGCAGAAAAAGGAATTCCTGGCCGACTACATCCTGAGCCATAACGGCATCGCGGTGAACAAGGATTCGCTTTTCGACATTCAGGTCAAACGGCTGCACGAGTACAAGCGCCAGTTGTTGAACGCCCTGCACGTCATCACCCTGTACAACCGGATCACCGACAATCCGGCGGGGGATTTTGTGCCCCGGACGGTCATTTTTGCCGGCAAGGCGGCGCCGGGATACTACATGGCCAAGCTGATCATCAAGCTGATCACGTCCATCGCCGACAAGATCAACGCCGATCCGCTGGTCGGCGACCGGCTGAAGGTGGTGTTCCTGCGCAACTATGCGGTCTCCAACGCCGAAAAGATCATTCCCGCCGCGGACCTGTCCGAACAGATCTCCACCGCCGGGACCGAAGCGTCGGGCACGGGCAACATGAAGTTCGCCCTGAACGGCGCTCTGACCATCGGCACGCTGGACGGCGCCAACATCGAGATAATGGAAGAAGTGGGCCGGGACAACATCTTCATTTTCGGTCTCGACGCCGACGGAGTAACGGAACTGAAGAACTCCGGGTACAAGCCCATGGACTACTATTACGGCAACAACGAACTGCACCGGGTGCTCGACCAGCTGCGCAGCGGGTATTTTTCTCCCCGGCAACCGGACCTTTTCAAGCCGATCACCGACGCCCTGCTCTTTCAGGGCGATACCTACCTGCTGCTGGCGGACTACGCTTCCTACGTCGAAACCCAGGACCGGGTGGCCGAAACGTTCCGCGACCAGGACGCCTGGGCGCGGATGTCCATCCTGAACACGGCGCGGATGGGCAAGTTCTCGACGGACCGCACCATCGCCGAATACGCCCGGGAAATCTGGAACGTCAAGCCCGTGGGCATCGGCAAGTAAAACCCGGGTCAGGAAGGCAGGAGCAGCGGTTTGGCTCCTGCCTTCAGGCGGATCCAGGCCACCCCCCGGGCAATGGCGTCCCGGCGGATCAGGTAGAGCTCCAGCTTCCGCTTGCCCGGAAAGTTGATCAACAGCAAGCCCGTGAACAGGGTGAGCAGTCCCTGTCCCGGGGTAAAGAGCATGATAGCGCCCAGGATCAGTAGCAAAACGCCCGCCAGGTTCTTCAGCGCCAGCAGGCCGATCCGCAGCGCCGGATACCGCCGGTAGTGGCGCTGGAAGTAGTCTTTGGAAGTACCCAGGAAATAATCCTCCGGGATGGCCACCACCAAGAGCGGCAGGGCCAGCAGGCTGCTGAAAAAAAGCGCCAGCGAGATGCTGCCTAAAAGCAATAACATGGCTCCCACCGGAGGCTAGCGGCCCAGCAGATCCGCGATGACCGCCAGGTTGCGCGGGTTCCGGGGGCTGCCGCCTTCGGGGGTGTAGGCGTACTCGATCAGGTCGCGGTTCAGGTCGGCCACCCGGTGGCGGACCAGCTTCATCGTGCTGTTGATGGTGCCGTCCTTGTCGGAAAACTGGCCGCCCACGAGCATGAAGGTGGCCGGTATCCAGGCGGCCTGCACTTTCTTGGCCTTGGGTTCGTTCCTGAAGCGGTAGAACTCTTCGTTCAGCCGGTCCAGCACCGTCTCGGGGGTCGGAGTGGCCAGGGACGCGGCCAGCCGTTTGACCCGGTCTTCGTCCAGGGTGACCAGGGCGACGGTGTACTTGCGCTGTTCGTTCCAGGCCATGATGGCGCTGAACGCGTCGGTCCCGGTGCCGATGGCTTCCTCGATCTCCTCGGGACTGTATTTTTCGCCGTCTTCGGCGATCAGCAGGGCTTTTTCCCGGCCGACGACGACCAGGAAGCCGTCGGCGTCGAAGTAGGCCAGGTCGCCGGTCCAGAGCCAGCCGTCCCGCAGGGCTTTGGCGCTGGCTTCGGGGTTCTTGTAGTAGCCCTTCATCACGTTCTGGCCCTGGATGACGATTTCGCCGGTTTCCCCCGGGGCGCAGAGTCGGCCGTCTTCCTTGCGGATGGTGCATTTGATGGCATGGATGACCCGTCCGGAAGTCCCGAACTTGTAGGACAGCGGCGAATTGGAGCTGATGATGGGCGCCGCTTCGGTCAGGCCGTAGCCCTGAAAGATGGGCACCCCGAAGGCGGCAAAGAATTCCTGCTGCTTGACATCCAGCAGGGCGCCGCCGCCGACGCAGAATTCGATGTTGCGGCCGAAGACCAGGGTTTTTATCTTGTTGAAGATCAGCGCCTTGGCCAGGGTATGCACGGGTTTGTGCCGCAGCAGCGCGACGATGCCGGGCTTGCGGAAGCCGTTGCCGTTCAGGGCGACGCCCGCCTTGATGCCCGCCTTGAACAGGGCTTCGATCAAGCCGCCCTTGTCTTCTACCCCGGCGATGATCTTCTTCATGAAATTGCCCGACAGGGCGGGCACGGTCAGCAGGAAGCGGGGTTCCGTTTCCCGCAGGTTGATGGGTATGTTGCGCAGGATGCCCATGCCGCCGCCCCGGGCGTCGACAAAGTACAGGGCCAGACCGCAGACCAGCCCGGCGTAGATGCCGACGGTGTGGGCAAAAGAGTGGTCCAGGGGCAGGATGATCAGGGTGCTGTAGTGGTAGATGTCGCCGAACAAGAGCACGCCGTCGGTGCTGTTGGCATAATAATTGAGGTGGGTGAGCATGATGCCCTTGGGGTCGCCGGTGGTGCCGCTGGTATAGCTGATGGTGACCACGTCGTCGTCTTCGACCGCCGCGGCGATGCGGTCCAGCTCGGCGGCCCGGCCGGATCCCGGCGCCGCCAGCGCGACCGCGCCTTCCCGCAGGGTATCGGAAAAGAGAACCGCGTTTTGCCGGGGGTAGCCCGCCGCCGCGCAGGATTTGTCCAGCGCCGCCGAATCGTCGTCCAGGAACACCACCTGGGGTTGCACGGCCAAACCCTTCAGCGCGGTCAGAACCTTGTCGATCTGGTTTTTGGTGGTCAAGAAGAGACGCGCGCCGGAATGCTCCACCCGGAAGGGGATCTCTTCCGCCAGCAGCTTGATGGACAGGGGGACGGAGATCAGGCCTGCGGACAACAGTCCGAGCTCGCCGATGATCCATTCCGGCGATCCTTCGGCCAGGATGACCGCCGTGTCGGCCTTCCGGTATTTCCGGCCCACCAGCCAGGAACCGAACTCCCGCGCCTTCTGCCGGGTTTGGGCGTAGCTGACCGCCTCCCAGCCGGCATCGCTCTTTTTGAGCGCGTAGGGATCGTCGGCGTAGGTGATCGCCGCCTGGTCGAGCAGGGCGAGTATGTTTTTTTGGCTCATGGTTATCTCCCTTTATCTTCTACCCGAATAGTCGCACATTCGGTAGGTCCGGTCCAGAGGAAAAGAAGCAGGATCGGCGCCGACTTTGCGCTGACGGAATTTACCGGTATTATAAAGGTATGCCCGAACTGCCTGAAGTGCAAACCGTCGTGGATGATCTGCTTGCCGCCGGCCTGGTCGGCCAAAGGGTGACCTACGTCGAAGCGCGCTGGCCCCGGATGGTGGCGCCGCTGGAACCGGCGGAGTTCAGCCGCCGCCTGGCGGGACGGCGGATCGTCTCCCTGGAACGCCGGGCCAAGTACATCATCGCCGGCTTTGATCCGGATGCTGATCCGGAACCGCTGTCGATGATCGTCCACCTGCGCATGACCGGCCATTTTGAGCTGGAGCCGGCAGCCCAACCCCGGGACGCGCACCAGCACCTGATCCTGGGTCTGGACGACGGGCGGGAACTGCGGCTGCACGATACCCGCAAGTTCGGCCGGGCGCAGCTCTGCGCCGATCCGGCGGTGGTGTTGGGCGGTCTGGGGCCCGAACCCCTGGGCGACGAACTTGACCCGGAGCGGTTCCTGATCCGGCTGGGCCAACGGCGCCGGGCGCTCAAGACGTTGCTGCTGGACCAGGGCTTCATCGCCGGACTGGGCAACATCTACACCGACGAAGCCCTGTGGCGGGCCGGACTGCACCCGGCCCGGAGCAGCAACTGCCTCAGCCCGCAGGAAGCGGCGGCGCTCTTGTCCGCTATCCGCCGGGTGCTGCTCGAGGCGCTGGCCCACCGGGGCACCAGCCTGGGTACGGGGGAAACCAACTTTGCCTCCGGCAGCCGGGGCTACGGCGACAACCAGCCTTTTCTGATGGTATTCCGCCGGCACGGGCTGGCCTGCCCGCGCTGCGGAACCGCCATCGCCCGCATCCGCTACGCCGGCCGGGGTACCCACTTCTGCCCCGTCTGTCAGCGATTGGCGCCGTAGCGGCCGGCCGAAGAGGCTGGACGCGGCTTCAGTGCAAGTCTTCAGTCCAGCGCGGTTATTCCCGCTCCAAATTCCTTTCCCGATAAAAGAGCCAGAATGGCTTCTCCGATTTTCCGGTTCGACGCGGCCAGAAAGAAGTGCTTGCTCCGGATGCCCAGGTCCCGGCCATGCCGGGGGCCAACCCAACACTGGCCCCGGGATTCGGCGACGATCAGGCGCGCCGCCGCCCAGTCCCAGGTACCGAGCTTGATGGAAACGTAGGCCCCCAGGGTTCCGCGGGCGACGCGGCAGATGCTCAGGGAAGCGCATCCGCTGACCCGATGTCCCAACGCTTCGGCGCTCAATTTTTCAAAGTCCGCGCCGGTCCGGCCCAGATGCAGGATGGAATTGACGCTGATGTCCACCAGCGCTCCCGCCAGGGGGCGTTCGGTGTCCGGCGCCGATTCCAGCCGGTTCCGGAGCGGGCGGCCGTCGACCTTGGCGCCCATCCCGGCGACGGCGGTATAGAGTTGGTCCCGTTCGCCGTCCAGCACCAGAGCCAGTTCGGGTACGCCGTCCACGTAGAGCGCCAGGCTGATGGCGTAGTCCCGACCGGTAACGGCAAAATTGGTGGTGCCGTCGATGGGGTCCAGAATCCAGATCGGTCCTGGGGGCAGGGCGTCGCCGAGCCAACCGGCGCCGCCGGCCTGTTCTTCCCCCAGGAACCGGGCATCCGGAAATGCCGCAGACAAGGCGCCGACGATGCGGGTTTCCGTGTCCCGGTCCCAGCGGGTAACCAGGTCCTGGTGGTTTCCTTCCTTCTGTTCCGTGTCGGCGCTTCCCGGGGCGACGAATTCCGCCGCGGCGACGCGCAGGTCCGCGGCGGCTGCGGCCACCAGCGGGAGGACGATCTTCAGGGCCGGATGGTCCCGTTCCAAAAGGGCGTAGAGGATGTCCGGCGGGGCCGTGATGTCCCCGATGTGCACCGTCGAACCCAGGCTGCCGTGGTCGTCCGATCCGCCGCCGAGCAGCAAGCCGTACCGCTCCGCCAGGGCCAGCGCGCGGTGGTGGTCCGCAGTGCGATGCGATTCGTGCAGGTACTCGATGCCCGAAAGACCGGCTGCGACCAGACCGGGGACCGCGTCCCAGTTGTCCAGCTGTCCTGGGTGGGCCAGCACGGCGATGCCCCCGTCGGCCACGACCGCCCGGACCGCGTCCCGGGCATCGACGTAGTCGATGTCCCCGGCGGCGATTCCCTGGTCTTTGAACAGGTGCTGGTAGAGGGGTCCGTACAGATCATCGTCCAGACCAGCCTGCACCAGGACGCGCATCAGGTGCTGCTTGTACAAAACCGGCGCGCCATCGGCCGCCGCGCGCACCTGGTCGATGTCCAGCGGGTAGCCCGCGTGCTGAAGCAGAGCCAGCTGACGGAGCGTGTTGGCCTGCCGGGCGGCCAGCAGGGGCGCGCAGAGGTCGGTGATGCTGACCGCTTCCGGCCGGTAGCCGTAGCCCAGGATGTGGACTTTACGGCCCGACGCCTGGTCCCGGGCGGATATTTCCACCCCGGGAATTACCGTGATCCCCCGGGCGATGCCCAGCTCCACCGCTTCGGCGCTGCCCGCCACGGAATCATGTTCGGTAAAAGAAATGAAGGAAAGGCCCGCTTTTTGGGCCAGCCGGATCGCTTCCAGATGGGAATACGAGCCGTCGGAAAAGCGGCTGTGGACGTGCAGGTCGCCGCGCATCAGGACGCGGCTCCGGCAAGCTCTCCGGAGTTCATGCTGTATTCCTTGTCGCAGAGGCCTTCCATGAAATCCAGGTCATGGAAAATGCCCAGCATGGTCGTTCCTTCCCGCTTCAGCTGTTCGATCAAGGCCCGTACCCGGCCTTTGGAGTGCCGGTCCAGGCTGGCGGTGGGCTCATCCAGCAGCAGCAGCCGCGGCCGCTTGACCATGGCCCGGGCGATGTTGAGCCGGAGCTTTTCGCCCCCCGAGAAGGTGCCGGCGTAGCTGTCCCAGAGTTCGGGATCCAGCTCAAAATGGCGCAGCATGGCTTCGGCTTCCTGATGGGCCTGATCGGCGCCGCGGTCCATCTCCCGGGCGGCGGCTTCGATCATCTCCCGGGCGGTGGTGCGGGGAATGACGTTCAGGAATTGGCTGACGTACCCGATCTCCCGGCGGCGCAGGTACAGGATTTGCCGTTCGTCCGCCCGGCAGAGGTCGAGCCGGCCGAACCGCTCCGAGTCGTACCAGATTTCTCCCTCCCGGGGCAGGTAAGACCGGTATATCATTTTCAGGATGGTGGATTTGCCGCTGCCGCTCTTGCCGGTGATGCCGACGAATTCGCCCGCTTCAATGGTCATGCCGACGTTGTGGCAGGCGCGGATCTTTTTCTTGAGCTGATGAATGACGAAGTTCTTGCCTAGGCCGCGGATATCCAGGAGCGGGGTCATGACGGACTCTTCCGGGACCGATCCGGCGCCCCATCCGGACTGCGGTACGATTGCCGGGGATCGTATTTTTCGGCGAAGCCTGCGGCGCTCTCCAGAAAATCCTGGAAGCGTTCCTTGATCAGCTCGTAGGGCCAGTCCCACCAGGCGATGGCTTCCAGGGCCGCGCCGAGTTCCGGCGTAAAACGGCGGCGGATGAACTTGGCCGGCACGCCGCCGACGATGGTCCAGGGGGCCACGTCCTTGGTGACCACCGCTCCGGAGCCGATGACCGCGCCGTGGCCGACGGCAAGGCCCGGCATGACGATGACCCCGTGTCCCAGCCAGGTGTCGTGGCCGATGGTGGTGATCCGGGACGTGCGCTCCCGGAAGAATTCCACGTCGTCCGTCTCGTCCAGGCCGAACATGACCCGGCGGTAGGTAAAATGATGCAGCGTCGGCCGGTCCAGGGGGTGCATGGTGGGACCGAGGCGCACTGCGGCGGCGATATTGCTGAACTTGCCGACCCGGGTATTCTGCATGAAGCAAAACTGGCCGCAGTAGGAAAAAGCGTCCAGCACCACGTTTTCCAGATGGGTGTAGTCGCCGACTTCGGTCCAGGGCCCCAGTTGCGCGTTGGTCAGGTGGACGTCCTTGCCGATCGACGGCTCGGAGCTCAGCTTCTTGACGTTGCCGATGTTCATGTTCATATCCTGTAGTTGGTCTGCAGTACCCGGCGGCCGTCGACGAAGGCCGAGCGGACGGTGGGAAACCCGTCTTCCAGTTCCTCCACGACCAGAATATCCGCTTTCTTACCCGTCGCGATGCTGCCCAGTTCATTATCCATGCCCACTGCTCGGGCGGCGTTCAGCGTAACCAGGTTCACCATGCGGTGCAGGTCCAGGCCCCTGCGGCGATGCATGTGGAAGACCGCGTGCAGCAGGGCGGCGGGGTAATAATCGGAGCAGAGGATGTCCACCGAGCCGTCGACGATGGCCTCCGCCGCCGACAGGTTGCCCGAATGGGACCCGCCCAGAAGGATGTTGGGCGCGCCGGCGACGGTGTGCATGCCGACGCGCCGGGCCTCCCGGGCAACTTCCAGGGTGATGGGAAACTCGCTGATTTCCGTGCCGAAGGCCCTGACCAGGGCGATCTTTTCCGTCGTATCGTCGTCATGGCTGGCGACGGATACGCCGTTGCGCTTGGCCAGGGCCGCGATGGCGGCGATGATCTCCAGGCTCAGTTTTTGGCGGTTCTGTCCTTCATGCACGATGCGGTCAAGCTCGTTCTCGCTCAGGTTCTGGTAGCCCTTGAGCATTTTCCGGTACATCTCGATGCTCCGGAACTGCCCCTGGCCGGGACTGTGGTCCATGAACGAGACCAGATGGATCTTTTTGTTGCGCAGATAATCTTCCAGTTCTGCTACCCGTTCGATGTTGTCGATTTCAAAACGGGCGTGGAAGCGATGGCGGATCAGGTGGGGCCGGGTGTGGCTCTGGTGCACCAGTTCCATGAGTTTGGCGGTGTTTTCCGAACTGCGGATCGGGTTGCTGCCGAAGTCCGTATGCCGGTACAGGGAAAGCGAGTGGAACATGGTGGTGATGCCGTGGCCGACGAGTTCCCGTTCCGCCTCCCGGAGGGCCAGGGAAAAATCCATCAGGCTGGTCGGCCGGGGCGCGGCCATGTGCTCGATGTAGTCGGCGTGGATGTCGATGAAGCCGGGCATGATCCAGGCGCCGGCGACGTCGAGGATCTCCGTGTCGCCGGCGGGGCGGAAATTGTCCTGATGCGTCACGTCCTGAATCCGGTCCTGGTCCAGCAGCAGCACGTGGGCTTCAAGGATACCATCCGGGTTTACTATTTTTCCGTTCTTGAGGGCGATCATTTTTCTACCTCTCCTCCTATAGTAAGGAATGAACCAGTTCTTGGGTATACGGATGCTGGGGATCTTCCATGATCTGATCGGTCAGCCCGGATTCCACGATCCGGCCGTCCAGCATGACCATGGTCCGGTCCGCCAGCATGCGCACCACGCCCAGATCATGGCTGACCAGCAACATGCTGACCGAAAAATCCCGCTGGATTTCCTTGATCAGGTCCAGCACCTTGGCTTGGACCGAAAGGTCCAGTCCGGTGGTCACTTCGTCCAGCAGCAGGATCGGCGGATTGTTGGAAAGGGCCTTGGCGATCTGGACCCGCTGCTGCATGCCGCCGGAAAAGACCCCCGGGGCATCCTTCATCCGCTGGGGTGGGATTTTAACGTGATCCAGCAGGCTGCGCGCCCGCTCTTCCATGGCGCCCGCGTTGCGCACCCCCGCGGCGATCAGTTTTTCCGCGATGTTGGACAGGGAAGAAAAGGACATCTTCAGTCCCATGACCGGATTCTGGTACACCATGCCCAGCAGGTGGTTGCGGATGTAGCGGCGCTTCTGGCTGGAAACGCTGAAGATGTCCGTGCGGCCGTCCTCAAAATCCGCGATCAGGCCGGTTCCGGCGGTGGGCTGTTGGTCAAAGTACAGGCACTGCATCAGCGTCGACTTGCCGCTGCCGCTTTCCCCGACGATGCCGAGCACTTCGCCTTCGTACAGGTCAAAGCTGATATTCCGGATGGCGTGGACCGCGCCGCAGGACGGGCAATAGTTTTTTTCCAATGCCGCGGTGTTGTCGTCGGCGCAGCGCGGACAGCCGCTGCCGAAACGGCGGGACAGTCCGGCGACGGACAGGGTTTTTTTATTGCTGTAGGCGATCATTCCGCCACCTCCGCCGCCCGGCAACCCTTGTTCAGGCGCTCGGTGCACCAGGAGCTGTCGTTGCACTGATAGGTCGTGGTTCCGGTTTCATTGTCGTAGAGCTCGTCCAGAAAAACATCCGCCGCCCCGCAGAGCCGGCATCGCTTGCCGGCAAAGGATTCCCGTCGGAAGGGATGGTCCTCAAAATCCAGGGATTTGACCTTGGTGTACGGCGGCACGGCGTAGATCTTTTTTTCCCGCCCCGCGCCCAGCAGGATCAGGGCGGGGCTGTGGTCCATTTTGGGATTGTCGAAGCGGGGAATGGGACTGGGCGCCATGACGTAGCGGTCGTGGACCAGCACCGGATGGTCCGCGCCGCCGGAGATGGTGCCGTACTTCATGATTTCTTCGAACAGCACCAGGTAGGCGCCGGTGTATTCCTTGTCGGCGTGCAGCCGTTTGGTCTTGTATTCGCTGGGCTCGGTAAAACGAAGCGGTTCCGGAATCGGGACCTGCAGAACCAGGATCTGGCCGGCCGCCAGGGGTATTTCCGGGATGCGGTGCCGGGACTGGATCAGCGTTGCCCGCCGGGTGTCCGTGGTGGTGGCGACGCCCGTGGTATTCTGGACCAGTTTCTTGATGTTCACCGCGTTCACCGACTCATCGGCTCCTTGATCGATGACTTTGAGGACATCCTGTTTCCCGATCAGGCTGAGGGTCAGCTGCAGGCCACCCGTGCCCCAGCCCCGGGCGATGGGCATTTCCCGGGACGCGAAGGGGACCTGATAGCCCGGGATGGCTACCGCCTTGAGCATGGCCCGGCGTATTTCCCGTTTGGAGCCTTCGTCGAAGAATGCAAAGTTGTAGCGGGAGGTCATTTTGCGCTCCTAACGTGGCGTACGGCCTCCAGCTTGGACTGGAAGGTGACGTAGTGGGGCAGCTTGAGGTGGGAGATAAAACCCGTGGCCTCCACCGAATCGATGTGCAGCAGCACGAATTCCTCATCCTGGGTGGGATATTTGACGTCCGGACGTTCAAACCCCTGGTCCAGGATGCTCATGGCGATGGCCTTGGTTTCATTTTGGCCAAAAACCAGGCCATAGCCGACGTCAAACTCGATTTCATCTTCCCCACTGCCCCGGGAAACGGCGACGGGCACCAGGGATTCAACCTCGGTGGCCATAATTTCACCCACAAAGTAGGCATCTTCCGCGCTGTCCGAACCCAGCGGGTCGCCGACTTCCACCGCCAGCAGACCCACCCGGAGTTCGCCCACCGTGGGGTGCATCAGCCCGTAGCCCCGCAGGCTGGCGTAGCCGAAGGCGATGACCGCCCCGGTCTGGCCGCGGGTCAGGATCTGCAGGCGTTCGGAACGGACCGTGGGGAAGCTCAGGCTTTCTTTGGTCACGTCCTTGGGCGGCGTGTCGTCCGGGGCGCGGGCGGTCAGCAGCCCCTGGTCGCGGATGTAGTCGATGACTTTGGGCACCGGTTCCGAAGGCACCGGGGTCAACCCTTCCTTTTCCTTCAGATAGCGGTCCTGCGTGTCCCGGACCGCTTCGACGCTTTCGTTCCAGAGGGAAAAATCGAGCAGGCGATGCGAATAATCCAGGGATGGTCCCAGAATCTGACCGCCGGAAATGTCTTTGAAGGCCGAGGATATGCGCCGCTGGACGCGCATTTCTTCCGTCTTGATTACCCGGGAATAGTGAATCCGGGGCAGGGTGGAACGAAAAGCCCGGAGCAGAAAGACCGCCTCTTCCGGACTTCCTTCCGCCTGCTTGATCGCCAGGGCGGCGATTTCCGGACTGTACAGGCTTCCTTCGCTCATCACCTGGTCGACCAGGGCGCCGAAGCCGTCCCGCACCGCTTCGGCGGCCAGGACCGCTCCGGTCCCGAGACGGGCGAACCGCACCAGACGCTGGGAAGCTTCGATGGCCTCGGCGCCACCCTTGACCGCGACGTAGGCCATATCAAGATTCTCCCATCAGGGTGGTGCGCGGCAGGCAGACGATCCGGCCCGCGTTGTCCACCAGAATCAGATCGATACCCAGGGGGAATTCCACGCACGCTTCGGTGCGCGCCGCAAAGACGCGCCGCAGGCGCGGCAGGTCCCGGTTGTCCAGGGCCAGGGCAGCAGTATGCTCGATGCCCGGACCGGACAGCGACCAACGGGCGGCGTCCGGCGCATCCGGGTCCAGGATGCCCGTGGTTTCCACGATTACCGTCGCGCCGAGCTGGGGGTCGATCAGGGTGCCCCGCTGAGCCCGGGTCAGCGTTTCGGCCAACACCGGAGCGTCAGCGTCGGCGTCGGTGCGGGGCAGGAAGATGAACGCCGCCTCCGCCGCCGGACTCTGTCGGGCGTAGGTCAGCTGGGAGATGACGCGGCCCCCCCCGGTCTCGGGATGCTCCACGACGCGGAAATTTGTTTCGGCGTCCAGCAGCGTAAGCCCCAGCAGCAGCAGGGTCTTGTTGAAGGGAACGTCGATGTCCAGAAGCTCGAGCTCCCGGGCGGTTGAACCGACCGTACCCGGTCTGGCGGTGCAGTCCAGCAGGGTCCGGAAGGTTTTTTGAAGATCATGCACCAGATCCAGCTTCAATCCGGGACCTCCGAATCCATGGTCTGAAAGTCCACCTTGGTCTGCAGGATGACCGCGTGTTCCGCCGCCTGCTCGCGCCGCAGCCGTGCTTCTTCTTCTATAAGAAGGGGAACCCACAGCGAAATGAACGCGCTGGAGGCGTTCCAGGCGCCGTCGATGAGGGCCAGTTCTTCCGCCGCCGTCGGTTGGTCGCCGACGATGATGCCGAGGCCGATGGCGCCGTCCACGATCAGTTTGGCTTCCGTGACCAGAACCTCGCCGGGATGGAAGAGCGTGTTGCGGGCGCTTTCACGGACGGTGAGCATCACCAGGGCCCAGGCCGGCTCCTGCACCACCGTCACCCGGCATCGTTCCCGAACCATCGAGGCCAGCTGCTTCCGCAAACCAGGATGGCCCAGGACCAGAATGCGGGTTCTTCTGTTGCGTGTCATGGCGGCATGGTGGTTCATAAAAATTAAAGTACGGTTAGCGAACGACGTGAAAACGAACAATTCCGGTTTTTTAACCGTTATCGCGATAAAAACAAACAACTTATGACAAAAAAGCTCATCGTTTTTTCATGGTGCGGCATATAACCTTGGGCCAATGCCGAAAGGCGTGTATTCGGGCCGTCGATGGGAACGGCGAAATCTTATCAGGAGGATGACAGGTATGAAGAAGGTAGTATTGACTGGCCTCGTGCTCGCCGTATGCGGGCTTGGTGCTCTCTTTGCTTCGGGCGCGTCGGAAACCAGGCCGCTGACCATGGTGTGGTATCCCAACGAATCCGGCGAAGAACTCAAACTGGTCCGGGACGAAGTGGGCAAATTGGTGGAAACGGCGACGGGCCGCAAAGTTGAGCACAAGCTGACCACCGACTACGCCATCGCCATTGAAACCATCGTCAACAAGAACGCGGATATCGGGTTCTTCGGCGCCGAAGGCTACATCCAGGCCCACAATAAAAACGCCAAGGTGCTGCCCATGGTGGTCAACTCGGGTAAATCCGGCACCCTCAAAGACGCGGTGTACTACAGCTGGCTCAACGTCAAGAAGGGCAACGAGGAAATGTACAAGAGCGGCTCCGGCTTTGCCATCGACAATATCCAGGGCAAGCGCTTCTCCTTCGTTTCCAACAGCTCCACCTCCGGCTTCCGGGTACCCTCCGCAGGCATCCAGCGCCATTTTTCCAAGAAAGCCGGACTGGAAAAACTGCAAGTCGCCGACCTGCTGGAAGGCGGGGACGGCAAGTTCTTCAAGCAGGTGCTCTTCGGCGGCTCCCACCAGGGGTCGGCGGTCAACCTGCTGACGGACAAGGCCGACGTGGCCGCCTTCTGCGACGTCTGCGTGGAAAACTACATCGAACTGGTTTCCGGCACCCACAATCGCCCCGGTACCATCTACCGCGTCAAGAAGGGCGCCGCCGAGCCGTTCAACACGCTTGAGGGCGTGGAGTTCGTGCCCATCTCCGTCACCCCGGTGCTCAACGCCCCCATCGTCTACAACTCGGAGTCCTTGTCCGCCGAGCTGGCCGCCAAAATTCTGGCCGCCCTGACTTCGGAGGCCACCGCCAAGAATGAAATCCTGTTTGCGCCCAAGGGCACCAAGAACGCCAAACTCTGGAGCCAGCCGGAAAGCTTTTTGGCCGTAGACGACGCCTGGTTCCAGCCCATCCGGGACCTTTCCGCCAACTGACCTGAAAACTTGCCCTTGGGGAGTCAAAGCGATGAAATTGCTGGAAATAAAAAACCTGACCAAGTATTACGGCGACGTCAAAGCGTTGTCGGATGTCAGCTTTGACGTCCGCAAGGGTGAACTGGTCATCATCATCGGACCTTCCGGGGCGGGCAAGTCGACGCTCCTGCGCTGCATCAACCGGATGATCGAGCCGTCCGACGGAACGATCATCTTCGACGGGCTGAACGTCCGGGCGATGCAGAAGCGGGAACTGCGGCAAACCCGCGCCCGGATCGGCATGATTTTTCAGCATTATAATCTGGTGTTCCGGTTATCGGTGATTGAAAACGTCCTGCACGGCCGGCTGGGGCATAAATCCGACTTGGACGGCATCCTGGGCCGTTATTCGGAAGCGGAAAAGGAACTGGCGGTCAGCATCATCGAAAAACTGGGGCTGGAGGATCAAATCTACAAACGCTGCGATACCCTCAGCGGCGGCCAGAAACAACGGGTCGGCATTGCCCGGGCGCTGTTGCAGGAACCGGCCATGATCCTCTGCGACGAGCCCATCGCTTCGCTGGATCCGAGTTCGGCCAAGATCATCATGGACCATCTGCGGAAAATCTCGCATAAAATGGAGATCACCCTGCTGGTCAACCTGCACCAGGTCGACGTGGCGATAAAATACGCGGACCGCATCATCGGCGTCAACGCCGGCAGCGTCGTCTTTGACGGCGAACCATCCGATCTTACCAAAAAGAAGATACACGAGATATATGGAACAGAAACCGGCGAACTCATCGACGAATAAGGCGCTCAGTCCGGCCGCTTTTTTTCGACGGCGGAATCGGCAATACCTGCTGGCTTTCGCCCTGATCGGCGCGTTGAGCGTCGCTTCGGTCATCATCACCGAATACGACGTGGCGGATACGTTTACCGCCGTACCCAAAGTGGTGCTCTGGATGGCCCGCAACCTGGTGCCCGACGCCAAGGCCCTGGCCAAACTGCCGGACATCCTGGACAAGTTGGCCGAGACGGTTTCCATTTCCATCGTCGCCACCGTGGCTGCCGGACTGCTGTCCTTTGCTTTGGCCATCATGGGTTCCCGCACCACCCGGGTGCATCCCTTCTTTTCATTTTTTGCCCGCTTTGTCGCTTCGGTTTTCCGCAACATACCCGTCGTGGCCTGGGCGATGATTTTTCTGCTTTCCTTCGGCCAGAGTTCGCTGACCGGTTTTTTGGCTATTTTCATCGAATCCTTCGGTTTTTTGACCCGGGCTTTTATCGAATCCATCGATGAGACCTCGTCCAGCTCGGTCGAAGCCCTGCGCGCCGCCGGCGCCACGTACAACCAGACCGTATTCCAGGCCGTACTGCCTTCGTTCCTGCCCCAGATGGTCAGCTGGATACTCTACATGATCGAAACGAATATCCGCAGCGCCACGCTGGTGGGCATCCTTACCGGCTCGGGGATCGGCTTTGCCTTCGACCTGTACTATAAGAGCCTCAATTACACTTCCGCGTCCCTGGTGGTGATGACCATTGTGGCCGTCGTGCTGGCGCTGGAATCGATCTCCAATTATGTCCGCAGGATAATTCTATGACCGGCATCATCCGCGATCGGCGAACGGGTAACATTATCGTCCACAAGCCGTCCCGGCAGTCGGTGACGCTCAACCTGGTTTTCGCGGCTCTGGCCTTCCTGACCGTGGGGGGCGTCTTTTTTATGGACAACCGGGGGGTGGATCTGCACAAAGCCACCCTGGCGGCCATTGAAGACCTGCGCAAGCTGTTCTTTGAACCCAAAATGGTCCATTTTACCCTGTTTGAAGCCTTGCACGAAGTTCTGATCACCCTGGCCCTGGCCTTCCTGACCACCCTGATCGGCAGCTTCACCGCCCTGGTCTTGGGGTTGCTCGCGGCCCGGAACCTGACCAACGTCCGACTGTCCAACCTGATCAAGGGCCTTGTGGCGGTCATCCGCGCCGTGCCCACCGTGCTGTGGGTGCTGATTTTTGCCATCGGCGCGGGCTTGGGCTCCGTGGCGGCGGTGATCGGCATGTCCTTTCATTCCGTGGGCTATCTACTCAAGGCGTACTCCGAATCCTTTGAAGAACTGGACTCCGGCGTGATCGAAGCGCTCAAAGCCGGCGGCGCCAGCTGGATCCAGATCGTATTCCAGGCCGTGCTGCCGTCTTCGTTGACCTATCTGCTTTCCTGGACCTTCATCCGCTTTGAGATCAACTTTGTCACCGCTGTCGCCATGGGCGCGGCGGCGGGAGCCGGGGGTATCGGATTTGACCTGTACATGGCCAGCGGCCACTACTTCAACATCCGGGAAGTCGGCGCCCTGAGCTACCTGATCCTGATCGTGGCCGCGGGGCTGGAAGTCCTGGCTACCCGGATGAAGGAAAGCCAGCGGCTTAAAGCCTGACCCCCCGCCCCGGGGGCGGAGTCCCCTTTAGACCCGTGCCGGCAAAAGGAATCCACCCGGCGTCGGCCTGATGCCATAATTCCACCCGATCCAGACGCCAGACCGGCAGCAAGCGCCGGACTTCATCGTTGAACTCCTCATCCAACTGGCGGACGGCATCCGGGGTCACATCCTGGTAGCAGAGGCTCAGGTGAGGCTCAAAAGGTCCCTGCGGGCCTTTCTGCCAGGCGGTATACGTCAACAAATGATGATGCAGGGCCAGCAGCTCCGGGCTGCAGGCAATCCGGTAGGCCAGCAACCCGCGCCGCGCGCCGCCGCCGTCCAGGTAGTCGGCGGCGATGACGCTTTCGGCGCCGACCATGAACGGAGCGCGCTCCGCCGCGCGCGCCAGAAAGTCCCGGGCAACGCTTTCCGCCTGGTCGTCGGGGCAGACCAGGCCGGTCCGGAGGGTGATGTGCGGCGGATAGCGCAGGGCTTCCGCCGCGTCGGCCCGAGCCCCGATTTTCCGGCGCAGGGCATCGATCGCCGACGCTTGCGGTTCGGGCAGACAGGATATGACGATCAACCGCACCATCGCTTCCTTAGGGTTGTTTTTGGGACTATAGGCAAAAGTTACCATCCGTACCGCGTCGTGTCCAGCGCAGGTACATTTATACCGTTATAATACCGCTGGAATGGTACAATCGTCCCTTCCCGGCGCCCCGGAGCCGTCGTACCCTGTAGGCCTATCAGTCGGCAGTATGCCGTCATAATTTCTTCGACCGGGTACCTAAGGAGGCAAGGGGTATGAAAAAGTCATTGGCTCTTATCGTCGCGTGCGTCGTAGCCGCGGCCGCGTTCGCCGCCGGCTCCAATGAGCTGGTCATCAATTCGTATATGTCCGATCAGGTACCGAAGGACATCTTCCAGAAGGTGGTGGACGAATTCCAGAAACAGAATCCGGACATCAAGGTGACGGTGAACACCACCGCCCACGAGCAGTTCAAGACCCTGCTGCCCAGCTGGCTGACCAGCAAGCAGGCGCCGGACGTGGTCACCTGGTTCGCGGGCTACCGCAAGCCTTTGCCGAAAAAGGCCTGCTGGAACCCATGGACGAAGTATTCCCCGGCGGCTCCTTCGAAGCCGAGTTCCCCGGGGCTTTCAAGGGACCGTCCAGCTTCGGCGGCAAGGTCTACTTTATGCCCCAGAGCTGGTACTGGTGGGCGGTCTACTACAATAAATCGGTATTTGCCAGCCTCGGCCTATCCGTACCCAAGACGGCGGATGAATTCATGGCGGTGGCGGAAAAACTCAAGAACGCCGGCATCGCGCCCATCGCCATCGGCGCCAAGGACACCTGGACCGCAGGCGGCTGGTTCGACTACATGAACAGCGCCGTCAACGGCGGCGACCTGCACGTCAAGCTCACCAAGGGCGAAGTTCCCTACACCGACGCGGCGGTCAGGAAATCCTTCGGCTACATCGCCGAGCTGGCCCGCCGGGGCTACTTCATGCCCAACGCCTCCAGCTATTCCTGGCAGGAAGCGGCCAACGTCATGTTCCAGGGCAAGGCGGGCATGTACCTGTTGGGCCAGTTCATCAAGGACGTGGCTCCCGCGGAAGTCAAGGACCAGATCGATTTCTTCAAGTTCCCGATTTTCGAAGGCCGGTCCGAATACTCCGTGGATACCCCTACGGACGGCTTCATGATCCCCAAGAACGCCAAGAACAAGCCGGCGGCCAAGAAATTCATGGCCTACCTGGCCACCGCGCAAGCCCAGGAGGCGTTCTGCAAGCCCCTGGGACGGCTGGCGGCCAACAAGAAGGTGCCGGTTCCCAACGCCGACGCCCAGCGCGGTCTGGACATGGTGCTGGGCGCCAAGAGCGCCATGCAGTTCTATGACCGGGACGCGCCGGAAGAAATGGCCGCCAAGGGCATGAACGCCATCGTCGACATCATCGTCGATCCGACCAAGCTCGATTCCATCCTGACCGCCCTGGACAAGGAACGGATCCGCATCTACGCGAAATAGCCGATATTGAACACGGAGCGTCCCCGACCAGGGTGGTTCGGGGCGCTCCCTGGCGGGCCGCGATTTACGAGTGTTGCAGGAGAAGTCCCGATGAAGCGCACCATCAACAAGAACGCCCTGCTTCCCTGGGCTTTTTTGGTCTTGCCCCTGACGATGTACCTGATCTGGGTCATCGTTCCGGTGCTGCAGAGCCTCCTGTTCAGCATGACCTATCGGGACACCATCATGTACGGCCGCAAGTTCATCGGCCTGGGCAACTTTGTCCGCCTGGCGCAGGATCCGCAGTTCAGCCTGGCGCTCTGGAACAACCTGGTCTGGCTGATCGCCTTCGTCGGCGTGCCCATCCCCCTGGGGCTGGCCATCGCCGTGCTCTTCAACCAGGAATACCCCGGCGCCCGCCTGTATAAAACCCTCTTCTACGTACCCATGACCCTGTCCTTCGCCGTCATCGGCACCATCTGGGCCTGGATCTACCATCCGGATTTCGGCGCCCTCAACACGCTGTTCCGGGCCGCGGGGATGGATTCTCTGGCGGTCCAGTGGCTGGGGGACAAGCGCTACATGACCATCGCCCTGGTCATCGTCGGCGTGTGGCGGCAGGTGCCCTACGTCATGATCCTTTACCTGGCGGGCCTCAAGAACGTGCCCGAGGAGCTGGTGGAAGCCGCCACCGTGGATGGCGCCAACTGGGGACAGCGCTTCCGCCACGTGGTTTTGCCCATGCTGGCCCCCGCCACGGTGGTGGCGGTGACCATCTCGATCATCGATTCGCTGCGGTCCTTCGACATCGTCTACGTCATGACCAACACCAAGGCCCGGGCGGCGGAAGTGCTGGCCAGCTACATGTATTCCTCGGCCTTCCATTACCAGGACTATGGCTACGGATCGTCCATCGCCGTGATCCAGTTCCTGATTACCTTCGGCTTCATCGTGGTGTACGTTTCCAACACCCTGAAGAACGAATTGCAGCGCTAGGGGGATGGATGTGAAAACCCGGTTCGGCGGTCGACGCCTGGTCTTCAAGACGGCTTTTTACGTTGCCGGCTCCCTGCTGGTGGCGTTCTGGCTCATCCCCATCGCCATCGCCTTCTTTACGTCGCTGAAGTCGATGGACGAAATCATGGCCAGCCCGCGCATGTGGGCGCCGCCCAAAAAAGCGGTACTGGCCAACTTCGCCGAGGTCTGGAGCAAAGTGGGCATGGCCCGCTACGTCCTCAACACCTTCATCATCACCATTCCTTCGGTGCTCGGCACGCTGGTCATCAGCAGCCTGGGAGCCTTTGCCCTGGCTTTCTACCGCTTCAAGCTCAACAAGACCATCCTGATCGTGTTCATCACGGGCATGCTGATTCCCTTCCAGATGCTGCTCATTCCGGTATACCGCTTTTCCGACTCCGTCGGACTGATCAACACTTTTCCCGGGGTCATCCTGTTCCACGTCGCCTTTCAGCTGGGCTTCTGCACCTTCTTTCTGCGCAACTTCATGAAGCAGGTGCCCTTCAGCCTGATCGAAGCGCCGCGCATCGACGGGGCGTCGGATTTTCTCATCTACCGCAGGATCGTGCTGCCCCTTTCCATTTCATCCATGGCTGCCCTGGGCGTGCTGGAGTTCACCTGGATCTGGAACGACCTGCTCTGGTCGCTGATCCTGCTGCAGGTGGATCGGCTCAAGCCGGTTACGCTGGGCCTGGCCAACATGCAGGGCGAATTCATCTCCAACTACAACATGATCGCCGCGGGTTCGCTGATCGCCGCCGCGGCGCCGCTGGCGGTGTTCCTGCTGTTCCAGCGCTATTTTATCGCCGGGTTGACCGTGGGCGCGGAGAAGGGTTGAAAGTCCGCCGGACCGGCGGACGGTTTAGGTCAGAGCGGAACTTCGATCCACTTGTTCTGGGCGTCCAGGTACACGAAGGTGTGGGTGCTCTTGATGCCGTCGATGGTGGGCAGCAGCCCGAACAGAAAGCGGTTCAGCTCGTCCCGGGAGTGCAGAAACACCTCCACCATCAGGTCGTATTCCCCCGCGGTATTGCAGACCGAAAGCACGCCCTCCAGCTCGGAAATCTTTTTCATGGTCGCGTGATGGGTCCGGCTTTCCAGCTGCATGCCGATCTGGGCCAGGATGCTGTTCTCAAAATAAAAAGGGTTGATCAGGGCCGAAATCCGCAGGATGCCCAACTCCATAAGCCGGTTGACCCGCAGGCGCACCGTGCCGTCGACGATCCGCAGCTTTTCCGCGATGGCGCGGTACGAAGCCCGACCGTCTTTGCTGAGCTCCCGCAGAATCTGCTTGTCGATGTCGTCCAACTGATATTGGGCTTCTTCCATGGTCCCAGTATACCGTAGTATATAAATATAGCAAGAAAATTTTATACGCAATTCATAAATATTAAGCTGCATTTGCTCCCTAACGCGCAGAAAAAATTGACAATATTACGAATTAGAGAGTATGATGCATCTCAGGAGCGCTTATGAAACGGAAAATTCTGATCGCGGACAAACTGCCCGGGAGCGTCGTACAGCAGCTGGAAGAACTCGGCTGCACGGTAGCCGACAAGCTGGGACTGGCGGAAGCCGACTTGGTGCAGGCTATAAAGGATGAAGATCCGTCCATCATCATCGTGCGGTCCACCAAGGTGACCAAAGAAATGATCGGCGCCGCCAGGCGGCTGGCGCTCATCGTCCGCGCGGGAGCGGGCTACAATACCATCGACGTGGAAGCGGCTTCCGCCAAAAGCATCTACGTCACCAACTGCCCGGGCAAGAACGCCATCGCCGTGGCCGAACTGGCCATGGGGCTCATCCTCAGCGTCGACCGGCGGATTCCAGACAACGTAGCCGACTTCCGCCGCGGCGCCTGGAACAAAAAGGAATACTCCAAAGCCGACGGCGTTTTCGGCAAAACCCTGGCGGTCATCGGCCTGGGCAACATCGGCTCGGAAGTAATCGTCCGGGCCAAGGCCTTCGGCCTGAAGGTAATCGCCTGGAGCCGTTCCCTGACGCCTGAAAAGGCAGCCGCCCTGGAAATCGGCTACGCGGCCACGCTGGAAGAAGCCGCGGCCAAGGCGGACATCGTCAGCGTGCACCTGGCCATGAACGCCGAAACCAAGGGGCTGCTCGGACCGGCTTTTTTCAAGGCGCTCAAGCAGGGCGCGGTATTCATCAATACCTCCCGGGCGGAAGTGGTGGATGAAAAGGCCCTGGTCGAAGCGATCGCCGCCAAAAACATCAAAGCCGGGCTGGATGTATTTGCCGGCGAACCCGCCGCCGCCCAGGGCGCCTTTGAAAGCCCCCTGACCGCCCTGGCCGCCGTCTACGGAACCCACCACATCGGGGCGTCCACCGAACAGGCCCAGTCCGCGGTGGCGGACGAGACGGTGCGCATCGTCCGGGAATACCTGGGCACCGGCCGGGTCCCCAACTGCGTCAACGTCATGGCAAAAACGCCCGCCCGCTACCTGGTTTCGGTGCGCCACCGGGACGCGGTGGGCGTGCTGGCGGACATCCTGCGGGTAATCCGGGACAACGGCATCAACGTCCAGCGCATGGAGAACATCATTTTTTCCGGGGCCGGCGGCGCCTGCGCCAACATCGAAATCGACGCTGCCCTGAGCGCCGACCAATTGCAAGCCCTGGCGGATTCGAGTAAAAATATATTCGAAGCTACCATGACGGAAATCTGATGGAGGGGAACATGAACAGAAAGCTCAACTTTTACGCCGGCCCGGCCACCCTGCCGGTGGAAGTGCTGGAACAGCTCCGGGACGAGATGGTCGATTTTCACCACGCCGGCCTTTCGATGATCGAAACCAGCCACCGGGGCGATATGTACGAAACCATCCACCAGGAAACGGGCAAGCTGCTCCGGGAACTGATGGGCATCCCCGACGACTACGACGTCCTCTTTCTCGGCGGCGGCGCCACGCTGCAGTTCGCCATGGTTCCCATGAACCTGGTAGGCGAGGGCGGCTTCAGCGAATACACCATCAGCGGCGTGTGGGCCAAGAAAGCCTGGGAAGACGCCCAGAAACTGGGCAACGCCAAGGCGATTTTCGACGGCAAGGCCGACAAGTACACCGGGCTTCCGGATCCCAAGACCGTATCCGCCGCGGACGGCGCGGCGTACCTGCACCTGACGTCCAACGAAACCATCGGCGGCCTGCAGTGGAAGACCTTTCCCACCAGCGCCAAAGTGCCCATCGTCGCCGACATGTCCAGCGACATTCTGAGCCGGCCGGTAAACGTCAAGGATTTCGGCCTGATCTATGCCGGGGCGCAGAAGAACATCGGTCCCGCCGGGGTCACGCTGGTCATCGTCCGCAAGGACCTGGTGCAGCGGTCGCCGGAAAAGCTGCCCGTCTACCTTTCCTACAAGGTCCACGCCGAGAACGATTCGCTGTACAACACGCCGCCGGTGTTCGCCATCTACGCCGTGCACCACGTGCTCAAGCTGCTGAAGGACCAGGGCGGCATTCCCGCCATCCAGGCCAAGAACCGGAAAAAGTCCCAGGCCATGTACGACGCCATCGACGGCAGCGGCGGGTTTTACCAGTGCCCGGTGCGCAAGGACGTGCGCTCCGAAATGAACGTCGTCTTCCGGCTGCCCTCGGAGGAGCTGGAGAAGAAGTTCATCGCCGAGACCGAAGCCCGGGGCATGCTGGGCCTCAAAGGCCACCGCAGCGTCGGCGGTTGCCGGGCTTCCATCTACAACGCCATGCCCGTCGAGGGCGTGCAGACGCTGGCGGACTTTATGAAGGAATTCGCCAAAAAGCAGTAAGCGGCCAACAAGCCATGCCGGACTGGAAAATCGAAGTAGCCCAGCGCATGGTGGATGTTCCGCGGGAAGAATGGGACGCTCTGGCGGCGGCAGCCGGGACGCCCCTGATGTCCTGGGGTTTTCTTGCCCTCCTTGAGGAATCGGGCGCGATCGGGCCCCAAACAGGCTGGGCTCCGGCCCACGTCCTGATGCGGGAACGGGCGACCGGAACATTGGCGGCGGCGGCGCCCTTCTACGCCCGCTCGCATTCCTTGGGCGAGTTCGTCTTTGACCAGGGGTTGGCTCGAGCGGCGGAAAGGGCCGGGTTGGGGTGGTATCCCAAGCTGTCCGGCGTCGTTCCGGCCACGCCGTCGCCGGCCTGGCGGGTCCTGACCGCGGGCGCCGGCTATGGGGACAAGGCTGACCTGTCGGCGCGGCTGCTGGCGGCCGCCGAACATCTGGCCCGTCGCAACGGCCTGGCGGGCATCCACGTCCTTTGGCCGGACGGGGAAACCGCAGCGCTGATCGGCCTGCAGCCGGGCTGGACGGCCTGGGACCATCAGGCTTTTCTCTGGACCGACGAAGGCTACGGCGACTTCCCGGGTTGGCTGGACTCTTTTTCCAAGAACATGCGCCGCAACGTGCTGCGCGAACGGGCGGCCCTGGCCGCGTCGGGCGTGGAAACCCGCGTAGTGACCGCCCGGGAAGCCGCCGCCGATCCGGGGCTTCTGGCCCTCATGGCGGATTTCTACGCTGCCCACAACGACCGATTCGGCCCCTGGGCGGCAAAATTCCTGACCCGGGACTTCTTCCTGCGGCTACCCGAATTCCTTTCCGACGGGTGGCTGCTCTGCCGGGCCGACCGGGGCGGCCGTACCGTGGGGCTCTCCTTTCTGATCGAAGGCCGGGATCGCCTCTACGGCCGCTACTATGGCGCCGCCGAAGAGATCCCCTTTCTCCATTTTGAACTCTGCTATTATCTTCCCGTGGAATACGCCCTGACAGGGGGGATCCGGTCTTTTGACCCCGGCATGGGCGGGGAACATAAGGCGCGCCGGGGATTCCGGTCCTACCTGACTCCGTCCTTTCACCGTCCTTTTGAACCACCCCTTGCGCGATTCCTTACGGACGTGCTCCCCGAGCTGGGTCGGGAAGAAGCCGCCATGGCCGCGGCCCTGAACGGAGATTTGCCGTATAAGAATGAACCCTGAACACCATCCAGCCCCGTCGGATCGTCCAATACATTGCGACGAAAATAGTAAATAGGGTACCCACTGTAGTCTACAGTCGCATGGGCGGACAGCGGACGAGAAAATCCCCGTATTCCTTGACTCGAACCCGCAACCCCATTAGAGTTGATGTATCGACACGAGGGAGACTGACTTGAAAATTAAAATCCTTGGCACAAACCGGTTTCTTTGTGCGGCGGTAGTATCGCTGGTGCTGGTTTCCAACGTCGACGCGACCTGGTCTATCGTCGCCGTCGACCCGGCAACGGGCGAGGTCGGGTCGGCGGGGGCGTCGCATACGCCCGCCGTGTGGCCGATACTGGGCATCGTCGGAGGCAAGGGTGCGGTCGTGGCACAGGCTTTGGGAAACGAAGCCGCCCGCCTGCTTGCCGTCGCGCAGCTGCAGCAAGGGGTTGATCCCGCCGCCATCATGAAAACAATCAGCAGCCCGGAATTCAGCGCTACGGTCGACAGCCAGCAATTCGGCCTGGCGACCTTGTACGGCGGCAGCGCCGGTTTTACCGGCGCCGCATGCGCGTCCTGGGCCGGTCACGCGGGGGATTACAGCGTCATGGTTCAGGGAAACATTCTGGCCAGCGATCACGTCGTTTCGGACGCGCTGGCTGCGTTCCGCGCGGCGAAGGCGGCGGGTTCGACGCTGTCGGAATGCCTCGTATCGGCGCTTCTTGCCGGTTCGTACGCGGGCGGCGATTCGCGGTCGGACGGAACGGACAGCGCCATGACCGCGTATATCGCGGTAGCCCAAAAGGACGATGCGCCGGGGAGACCGTCTTTCGCGCTTATCGTACCTCCGCAGGGAAAAGGGGTGAATCCCGTAAAGGTATTGTCGGATCGTTTTCTGGAGATGAAGGGACGGGAACACCCGCTGTATTTTCCTTCATTAAACGAAATCATGCTCCTGTTGATCGGCATACCTCTGGCGGCAAGCATGATTGCGGGAATTCTCCTGCGAGTCAAAGCCGGTCCCCGGAAATTCGGCCGGTATACCTGGCTGGATCTCAGCATCAGCGCCGGTGTCCCGGTCCTCGGCTTTTTCTCGATGGCGGGACTTTCCCTTTTAATGTCCTGGGCGGCTCCGATCTACGGCGCCTATACGTGGGTGGTTCCATTGGCGCTGTTCACGCTGAGTATTCCCCTCTTCGGTATCGCGCGCGGTCTCTATTGGATGATCGCCAGGCTCGCGAAAAAAGGTCGATGATAAAATCATCAGCATGATCCAACGTACCGCTCAGCTCATGGGCCGGTGCCAGGCCGCCAGCACCCGTTCCATGACTTCGCCGATTTCGGGTTTGGTCTTCTGCCGCGCCGGATCGGCCAGGAACCAGGCTATCGATTCGCGCACGCCGCGGTGGAAGGGTATGGTGGTGCGGAACTCGGGCACCAGCCGCTTGAGCTTGGAACAATCGTAGAGGGACGACCACATCTTGTCGCCCAGCAGTCGGGCGCCCATGTCCGGGTCCACCTGGGCGATGAATTCCGAAGGTATGTGCACGATTTTGGGCGTTACCCCCAGCACTTTGGCCACCGTCTGATGAATCGCGTCCCAGGTAAGCGCCTCGTCCCCGGTAATCTGCACCGCCTCGCCGACGGCGGCGGGATTGCCCAGCAGGCCGACCAGGCCGACGGCAAAATCCCGGGTGTGCGTCAGGGTCCACAGGGACTGCCCGTCGCCGTGGACGACGATTTCTTTGCCCGCCAGCATGCGGGAAGGGACGGTGAAGTCCGCTGACGTCCACACGTTCGGAATCCAGGTCTTGCCGTAGGTGTGGGCCGGGCGCACGATCGTGGCCGGAAAACCGCTGGCCTGCCATTCCCGGCGCAACAGCTCTTCGCCGGCGATCTTGTCCCGGGAATACTGCCAGTAGGGGTTGTCCAGGGGCGTGGACTCGGTGAATACGTGGTGCGCCGCGGGCTTCCGGTACGCCGAGGCGCTGGAAACGAACACGTACTGGCCGGTGCGTCCCCGGAAAAGCCGGACGTCCCGTGCCACCTGTTCCGGCTTGTAGGCGATGAAGTCCACCACGGCGTCGAATTCCAGCTTGCCCAGGGCTTTTTGGACCGCCTCCTCGTCGTTGGCGTCGGCCACCAGGTTGTGGATGCCCTCCAGGCCTTCAACCGGGTGGAGCCCGCGGTTCAGGTGGTACAGTTCGTATCCCAGATCCAGCGCCCGTCGGGAACTGTCCAAAGACAGATTGCCCGTTCCGCCGATAAACAATACGCGCATGCGTCGCCTCCTCCAGCCTCAGCTGGGAGACCCTGCGGCCAAGCGCAGGGAAAGCCGGTACAGACCGGGTCGGACCCGGTAGCGTTCCAGCGTATCCGGACCGCAGGTGGCGGTGCCCACCCCCCGCTGCGCCGCGTCCAGGTTGAGTATCATACCGCGTCGCGCCGCCTGATCAAAGGCCGGCAAGCGGTCCCAGTGCCGGCTGGCCCAGAGTTCGGCGTCGCTGTAGGGACTGAGCGTAAAGTCGAAGGGCTCCGGCGCGTCGATGCGCAGTCCCGCTCCCGGCAGCGGCAGCTCCAGCCGGCGGACCGCGTGGCGGTTGCCGTTGTGCTGGGGGACGATGTAGGGGGTGGACAGTTCGGCGGGCGTCGCCGACCAGAGTCCCAGCCGGGCGCCGGCGCGGCGGTCCGAGTAGGCTTCATGGGGACCCAGTCCGAACCAGCGGACGACATCCATCCCGGGAACAAGGGTACAACAGAGTCCTATCCGGGGCAATTCGGGCAGATGGGGATCCAGATCGAAAATAAAGTCGCCCTGCAGCGCGCCGTCGGCGTCCAGAGTCCAGGTCTGGTGGAAAAAGCCCGCCGCTACGCCCTTGGCGCTGGTCAGGCGGTGCACCGATGCGCCGAGTCCCGGTACGCTCTCCGCGTACGTTTCTGCCGCTGCTCCCTCAAGCCGCTCAAAGCGCAGATCATCCAGGCCCGCGTCCAGCCAGCCGTACATGGCCTTGTCGGTATAGTAAAAGGCCAGTTCGGGTATGCCCCGGAGTTCCATGAAGTTTTTGAGGCCGTCGTTCTGCGTCGGGGCGCGGAACAGGCTGGGCACCAGGGGGCTCGCGAGCAACTCTTTCCCCTGTGATGTTTTTAGCGAATTCAGAAACCCGTTGCCGTCAAAGGCCGGCGCCAGCGCCGGAGGCGGCGCCGCAATCCCGCCGGCCGCCCGGGCGCGGCCGCCCGCCGCCGCGGCGACCGGGGTTGTCCGGCGGCCGGAAGCGGCGCCCCAGGCGGGTGCCGGCGACAGGGGCAGTTGATCCCAGGCGACCAGGTGGCCCGCGTCCGCCCAGGCGGTGCCTTCCTTTAGGCGGAATTCCAGGTTCAGGACGCATTCCCCCTCCGCCAGGGCGCGCCTAAGGGCGGCCGCTTCCGCGCCGCTTTCGGGCAAGCCCAGCCCCACCGCTTCGATGCCGTCGGGGGCTATCGCCGGCAGTGCCGCGTCTCCCCGGGCGACGACGCCCCCGTCGGCATCCCGCCGGGTGTCGCCGGACACCAGGGTCCAGGAAAGGGTCAAGCCGGAGAGGTCGGAAAAATCAAAACAGTTTTCGACAAAGATCCGGCCCCAGCGCGCTCCCGCCGAGGCCGGCGGCGAACTGTCGTTGCGGACGGCACGGGCGTGGCGCGTGCCCGGCAGGGCCGGGTACGCCCGGACCGGCCGGAACAGAAAGGCGCATTCCGCCATGACGGGCTTCAACGTCCGGTCGGGAAAAACCAGCCCGTCGGCGATAAAGTCCAGGTCCGACGGGAAGTCCCCGAAGTCGCCGCCGTAGCGCCAGGCTTTGCCGTTCGCGCCCGGCGCTTCCCGGCAGGTCGGTGTTTCGGCGCCGCCGGGACCGACCAGGATGCCGTGGTCCATCCACTCCCAGATGAAGCCGCCCTGCAGGCCCCGGCCGGTTTCCACCAGATCCCAATAGTCGGCCAGGCTGCCGTTGGAGTTGCCCATGGCGTGGGAGAACTCGCACATGATGAAGGGCCGGTCGTCGTCGGTGATCCGATCCCATTCTTCCAGAAAGGCCACCGTGGGATACATGGTGCTGACGATGTCGGTGGCTTGTTTACCCCGGCCCGCCGTGTCCAGGGGATGCGGCCCCTGGGTCCATTCGGGACGGCAGGCGCCTTCGTAGTGCAGCGGCCGGGTGGGGTCGAAGGCCCGCAGCCAGGCGGCCGCGGCGTCATGGTTGGGCCCGTAGCCCGACTCGTTGCCCAGGGACCAGACGATGACCGAAGGATGGTTCTTGTCCCGCTGCGCCATGCGGGAAACCCGGTCGGTGAAAGCCGCCAGATAGCGGGGTTCCCGGCAGAGTTGGTCGTAGAAGCCGTGGCTTTCGATATTGGCCTCGTCGACGACGTACAGGCCGTATTCGTCGCAGAGATCGTACCACTGGTCGTCATCCGGGTAATGGCTGGTGCGTACGGCGTTGAAGTTGTGCCGCTTGAGCAGCTGGATATCCTGAATCATGGATTCCCAGCTGATCGCCTTGCCGGTACGCTCGTCGTGCTCGTGCCGGTTGACGCCCTTGATCAGCACCCGCCGGCCGTTGATCAGCAGCTTCCGGTCCCGGACTATGACGCTGCGGAACCCGATCCGGCAGGTCCGGGTTTCCAGTTCACGTCCGTCCGGGGCGTACAGCGTCGCCCGGAGGGTATACAGCTCCGGCGTCTCGGCGCTCCAGAGCTGCGGTTCTCCGACGGGGATTTCGGTCCGCACTTCCCAGGCTCCGGCCTGGTACACGGCGTTTACCTGTAGCGGCTCCGCCTGGGGGTTCAGCTCCGCGCCCTGGGGATCGAACAGCTTGAGGGTAACCCGGTAACCCGATGCGCGGTCGGAAGGTGACGTCTCCCGTACCGGATCAGCGCCGAAGCCTACGCCGACGACCACCTTGACCCTGGCCGACCGGTCCATGGTCGGCGGGTCCTTGGCTGACGGGTCCATAGCCGGCGGGCCGTCAAAGTAGCCCGCCGGCAGTTCCGGCCGGGCGTCCAGGTCGGCGATCCAGGCCGACGGGGTGCTGGCCAGCGTTACGCTCCGGTGGATGCCCCCCAGCCACCACTGGTCCTGGTCTTCGATGTAGCTGGAATCCGAGTAGCGGACCACCAGCAGGGCCAGCAGGTTTATCCCTTCCCGCACCAGGGCGGTAATGTCGAATTCTGCGGGCAGGCGGGAGTCTTTGGAGAACCCCACCTCCCGGCCGTTGACGTAGACCGCCAGGTAGCTCTCCGCGCTGCCCACGCGCAGCACCGTCCGCCGGCCGACCCAGTCCTGGGGCAGGTTGAAGGTCCGCCGGTGCAGCCCCGTCGGATTGGCCGCCGGCGCCAGGGGCGGAAGCTGGTCGAAGGGCATGATCACGTTGGTGTAGTGGGGCTTGTCGTAACCCTGCAGGCTCCAGGACCCGGGAAGCGTGATGGTGCCCCAGGCGTCGTCCGGGTAGGACGGATCAGCCCAGCCAGCGGGGACCGCGTCGGGGTTGGGGGCCAGGCTGAAGCGCCAGTCGCCGTCCAGGCTCAGCGTCCAGGCTGTTGAATCGGGGGTTGGATAGAACGAACTGCCCATGGGCAGCCGGTTCTGGGCGACGCGCTCCGGGCTTTCCCAGGGCTTTCCGGAATTCTCAAACAGGGTCATGCTGGACTCCTTGCGGAACGACGCGGCGCGGATCCGCCGAATCGAATCACGGTTCCCGTTTATAGATCATCCTTTCGCCGGGAGGCAGGCCTTCGTGGTTGCGGCCGTCGAAAACGCCCGCCGTCGTACCCCGGGCCAGGGCATCCAGCGCCGCCAGCCCCTCGTCCAGGGCTTCGGCGTACAGTTCCATGGGCATGGCCGAAGAAGGCGCGCCGTCGCCGGGGTTGCGCCAGGGGGTTCCGGCTTTATTGAGGCACCCGCCGCACGCCTCCGGAGAACTAGCGGCGGGTATGATCAGCGACCCCGCCAGACCGGAAATCAGGCGCTTTTTGAACCCCCGGGGATCATGCAGGATCCGGAGCACCAGGACCATATCCGACCAGGAAGCGCGGTAGACATGAGGATCGACCAGACCCGGCGACGAAGCGGAAAATAGGATATCCGCGTCGGCGATCACTGCGGGATCCACGTTTAAATATAACCGGGGAGGGGGAATTGGGGAACCAGGGCGCAACCACGCCCAGAGACCCGCCGCCAGGGCGGCTTCAAAGCGGTTGTGCGCCCGCAGGTGGTCGCCGGAAAGAAGCCCCCGTTCGTCGAAACCCGAGTGGAAATACACGTAGGGATGCAGCTTGCGGTCCAGAACGTAGTGCAGGACCAGGCCCAGCACAAAAGCCCGCATCCGGCCGCGCTGCGGCTCCGGTCGGGCGTCGGCAAAGCGGAGCATCCGGGTGTACGTTGCCTCGGGGTTCCCGGCGTGCAGCGTCTCGCCGGCGGCCCAGGCGCTGTCCACGGCGCCACGCCGGCGCCAGGGTAGGCGCCCGTAAAAGGCAAGGGGGTCCGGCCCCTGGGTGCCGGCCAGGACCGCCGCCGCGCCGCCGGGGAATAGCGCCGGACGGCGGGAAAGGCAGTCTTGGGCAAAGAGAAAATGGCTGAGCGCGGCGGGCACGGCGGCTATTCTGCGCCGGGCGCCGCTTTTTCCGAAGCGTGGAACAAGACCGCTCCGGCTACGAACAGGATGATCAGCGACAACACGCCGTAGCGCATGGTGCCCCCGGGTTGCGGTCCGGCGGCGTTCAGGACCAGCAGGGAAATACCCCCCACCAGCGCCGGACCGAGCACGGACGCGAACCGGCCGAAAATCGTGTAGAATCCGAAGAATTCGTTGGCCATGTTCTTGGGGATGATTTTGCCGAAATACGATCGGGACAGGGACTGGATGGCGCCCTGGGAAGATGCTACCAGCAGTCCGAGCACCCAGAACTGCCAGATGGCGTGGATGAAGAGCGCGAAGACGGCGATGACGACGTACACGGCGATGGTGATGAACAGCAGGGTGCGGGTCCGGTAGGTTTTGGAAAGCCGGGCGAACAGCAGGGCAAAGAAGAAGGCCATGACCTGGATGGCCAGCAGGATGGGCAGCAGGATGGCCGTGGCGTTGTCTGCGGTCACCGCCTCGATGGCGTCGGCGGCAAAGGGCACGGCCATGGCGATGACCGTATGCACGCCGTCGATGTACAGAAAATAGGCCAGCAAAAACAGAAAGACCGGTTTGTAGCTGCGCGCGTCGGCAAAGGTGCGTCTCAGGCGGACAAAAGATTTGCGGACCGGCTGGGGCTCGGGATCGATGCCGTGCACCTGCTGGACGTTCTTGATGAAGGGCAGCGAAAAAACCAGCCACCAGATCGACGTCATGATAAAGGTGATCCGGAAACCCGTATACGCGTCGTAGGGAAAGGATAGCCCCAGCATCGAAAGCCGCCCGTCCACCGTCAGACCCGGCAATACCTGTAGCAGTACGATGGACAAGATCAGCGGAATGGTGCTGCCGCCGATATACCCGAAGGCGTAGGCCGTGGTGGAGACCCGATCCATGTTTTCGTCGCTGGTGGCGTCCACGATGAAGGAATCATAGAACACATTGGTGCCCGCATAGCCGATGGACGCCAGCGTATAGGGTATCAGGACCATCCACCAGAAGGCCGGGTCCGCGGGATAGAACCCGATCAGGAAGGTAAAGACGATGCCGATGGCAAAAAAGAACATGAAGACCCGTTTTTTATAGCCCCGGTAGTCCGCCACCGTCCCGAGGATCGGGGACAGCACCGCGACGGAAAGGCTTACCGCGGAAACCAGGAACCCGTACAGGGAATTGGCCCCGATGATGTCCTTGGTCAGCAGACCGTAGAGCATGGGAAAAATGAAGGCGCTCACGATCACGGTAAAACAGGATTCCGCCCAATCGTAAAAAATATACGACCATTCTTTTTTGTTGAAACTCATAATCGCCATACTAATCCCCCTGATATAACGATGATACATGGAAATCGTGTTTGCGCCACTCTTTCTTCGATTAAAATAAGATCAGAAATGCACCGGTACGGTCGCTTCCCCCGGAAACAGGCAACCTGTTCGCCCGTGTGGTGTCTAAACGGCAGAGGTATCATGATGGCATATCCTGATTTTACGCCCCGGCAAGAACTGGCCAACGCCCTGACGCACGGAGTCGGCGCGCTGCTGGCGGTCGCGGCTTTGGCGATACTGGTGGTCGCCGCGGCGATCCGGGGCAACGCCTGGTACGTGGCGGCGTATTCGGTCTTCGGCGCCAGCATGGTGCTGCTGTACGTCGCCTCCACGCTCTACCACGCGGCAAAAAAGCCTGACCGGAAGCGCTTTCTGGAAAAATGCGACCACGGCGCCATCTACATCCTGATCGCCGGCAGCTACACCGCCTTCGCGCTGACCATCCTGCGCGGACCTGCGGGCTGGTGGCTGTTCGCGCTGGTCTGGGCCATCGCCGTCTTCGGCATCATCATGGAGTCCTTCTTCCTCAACCGCTGGCCCTACCTGTCGCTGGTGGCCTACCTGGCCATGGGCTGGCTCATCGTTCTGGTATGGGAACCGCTGATCCGGGTCGCGCCGCCGCGGATGCTGCTGTTCCTGATGACCGGGGGCATCCTGTACAGTCTGGGCACCATCTTTTACGCCCTGGGCCGCCGTATCCCCTGGGTCCACCCGGTTTGGCATCTTTTTGTGGTCGCGGGTACGGTCTTTCACTTTTTCTCCGCCCTGGCGGCGCTGCCGCCGCTCCGGATGTAGCGGACGTTCCGTCGGCGGCGTTACGTGGGTTCCCGAGGGATTTCCACCCGATTCCCGGCGGGGTTTAAAAACTGACACCCGAACCTTTACCGGTTACCATGTTATCTGATTCAAAGGAGTCGGGATTGAAGAAGCTCTCGCACAAGCTGGTTCTTTTTGTCGGTGTGGCCATCATCAGCGTGGTCACCGTGGTCGGAGCGCTTTCCCTGTACTTCCTCTACCAGCTCGCCTCGACGGACGCGGAGCACCTTGAAACATTCCTGATGGAAAAGTACGACGAGGAAATCCGCTGGCAGACCGAACAGGCCAACAGCATGCTGGTGGACATCGGCAAACTCCGCGACTCGGGACTGCTGGCCGATGAGCAGGCTTTCACGGTGGCCCAAACCCTGCTCAACGCGCTGCGCTATGGCAAGGAAGGCTATTTTTGGGCCGATACGGTGGAAGGCGTCAACGTCGTCCACGGCAGCAAGCCGGAAAACATCGGCCGCAACCGGATCAACGACCTGGACGCCAAGGGTTTCAAATTGGTCGCCGCCTTGATCGAGAAGGGAAAAGCCGGCGGGGGCTATACGGACTACTACTATCCCCGGCCGGGTTCGGAAGTTGCCGAGCCCAAGCGGGGCTACAGCCTGCTGAACCCCACCTTCGGCTGGGTGCTGGGCACGGGCAATTACTTTGACGATATCCAGAAAGCCGTTGAACAACAAAGAATCGCCGCCGGGGACAACGTCAAGCGCATCGTCGGCCTTGTCACCCTGGCCATCATCCTGATCACCGGCTTGATCATCCTGATCGTGGCTTTTTCCAGCCGGCTGATCACCCGGCCCATCCAGGCGGTCAGCGCGGCGCTCAAGGAAATCTCCTGCGGCGCCGGGGACCTGACCCAAAAACTGCCCGTCATCGGCCGGGACGAGATCGGCCAGCTGTCGCATTACTTCAACGAATTTCTGGCCAGCCTGAATACGACCATGGTGGAAGCCAAAGCCGCGTCCGGAAAGGTGGTGGCGCTGGGCAACCAGATGCGCGCCAACGCGGATGATCTAAAAAAATCGACCCGGGAAATCCACGGCGGCGTCGACCAGATGCGCAGCAAGGTGGGCGACCAGGCCCAGAGCATCAGCGGCACTTCTTCCGCGGTGGAGCAGATTGCCCGCAACATCGAGTCCCTCAGCCAGCAGATCGAAGCCCAGGCTTCCAACGTCACCGAGTCTTCCGCCAGCATCGAAGAAATGGTTGGCAACATCCGGTCGGTCACGCACAACCTGTCCATCACCTCGGAACAATTCGCCCAGCTCGTCGACGCTTCCCGGGTCGGGCGGGAAAAGATCGACGGCGTGGCCCAGAGCGCCCAGAGCGCCCAGACGCACTCGGACCACCTGATCGAAGCCAACGCCATCATCCAGTCCATCGCCAGCCAGACCAACCTGCTGGCCATGAACGCCGCCATCGAGGCCGCCCACGCCGGGGACGCGGGCCGGGGCTTTACCGTCGTGGCCGAAGAGATCCGCAAGCTCGCGGAAAACGCTTCCAACCAGTCCAAAGAGATTGAAGGCAACCTGCGGCGGATCAAAGAAACCATCGACCTGGTCGTCACGAGTTCCGGCGACGCGGGCAGCGCTTTTTCCAACATCGAACAACTGGTGCGCCGGGTCGAAAACCTGGTCACCGAGATTCAGCAGGCCATGCAGGAGCAGAACGAGGGCAACCAGCAGGTACTGGAATCGCTGAAGGACATGCAGAACATCACCACCGAGGTCAAGGACGGCTCGGGC
>DYPP01000005.1:54524-64477 GCA_020719845.1 Treponema denticola
CCCTGTCCGCCACCGTCGACCAGTTCAAATGCGAGGACTGACGCGGACCGCGATCGGCTTGCCTTGGGGTGGGCAGTATATACCGGCAAAATGGAAAGATAAATCGATCCCATTGACCCGGACCAGGTAAAAGTATAGAACAGTATCGTTGAATGAAAAAATTGGGACCCTTCTCTTTTTATAAAGAAGCTCTGGCCGTAGCCGTACCCGTGATGCTCCAGCAGCTGATCATGAGCCTGGTGTCCCTGATCGACAACTTCATGGTTGCCGGTCTGGGAGACGCCAAGATGGCGGCGGTCAACGTGGCCAACCAGATCAACTTCGTGTTCCTGGTGGTGCTCTGGTCGCTCTGCGGGGCAGGGGGCATCTATCTGGCCCAGTTCCGCGGCGCCCAGGACCTGGAGGGCATGCGCCAGGCGTACCGGTTCAAGGCCCTCTTTTCGATATTTTTGGCGGGCATCTATTTTATCCTGCTCTGGACGATTCCGGAACAGCTGATGGCCGTCATGACCAACGGCAACGCCGCCCAGGCGGAGATCACCGCCATCGGCGCGGGATATCTGCGCTGGATTTCCTTTACGCTCTTTCCCATCGCCATTTCGACGACCATCGGCACGGCGTTCAGGGAAACCGGAATGCCCCGCATTCCGCTGGTCATCTCCGTGGCCGCTACCCTGGTCAACACCCTGGGCAACTGGCTGCTGATCTACGGACGGCTGGGGTTTCCCCGGCTGGAAGTTACCGGCGCGGCCATCGCCACCATCCTTGCCCGGCTGGTCGAGCTGGCGCTTTTCTTGGGGTACGTACGTGCCCGGAAAGTCGATTTCTACGTACCCCTGCGGCGCCTGTGGGCGGTGAACCAGCGGATGATGGCCCAGATCGCGGGCAAGTCGTGGATGATGCTGCTGTCCGAAACCACCTGGGTGGTTTCGGAGACCGTGGTTGTCGCCCTATACAACGGGCGGGGCGGGGCGGAAGTCGTGGCGGGCATGGCTGCGGGGTTCACCATCGCCAACATCTTCTTTTTGGCCTTCGGCGGCATCCACGCCGCCACGGCGGTGATCGTCGGCGGGACGCTGGGCGCGGGCAAGCTGGAAGAAGCGCGCAAGCGGGCCGCCTGGCTGCATTCCGGAGCCCTGGTGATGGGCTTGGCCGTCGGGCTGGGAGCCTTCCTTTCAACCCTCGGCATCCCGCTGGTGTTCTACAACCTGACCACCGCGGCCCGGACGGTAACCACCGGACTGGTCCTGGTCATCGCCGCCTATATGCCGCTCTGGACCGTGCTGAACGCCCAATTCGCCGTTTCCCGTGCCGGCGGGGATACGGCCCTGGGCATGTACGTGGACGTTTTGGTGACTATCCTGCTGTTTATCCCCATCGCCATCCTGCTGGCTTTTCTGACCGATCTGGGGCCGGTGATCATGTTCGCCCTGGTCAAGTCTACGGACGTGGTCAAGTACCTGGTGGCCCGCTGGCACCTCAAGAAAGAAAAATGGGTCCGCAACCTGACCGCCCCGGGTCCGGCGGGAGCTTAGGTCTCCCTTCTTCCCGAACCTTGGTGAAAGAAGGGCTTTAAAAAGGCAAGCATGAGTCCGGTCTAAAAACCGGTTGTTTTTAGAGTTGACTCAAGCATGCCTTATAGCGTCGATAAGGAAACAGGCGGCGTCAAGAAATTGCCGGGACTTACCAGCCTAAAATCCGCCGGCGGTACGCGCGGCCTACCCGGGACAGGGTTTCCGCCATTACCTCGCCGGGTTGGTTTTTTTTGCGGATGTCCGCGCTGAACTGGTTCATGGAGAAGTGCCGGAACAGGCAGATGCGCTCCGCCAGGGAGTCGCCGGAAGGATATTCCCGGCGCAGGGCTTGGCTGAAGGGCTCGAAAAGTTTGCCCCGGCCCAGTTCGGAGTAGCCGATGATCCACAAGGGTATCGCTCCCAGGGCTTGGTGGAAGCGGCGGATAAGCCCGGCCATGGCCGCCTGGGATGCGTAGATGGCCGCGGCGATGCCGGGGCCGCCGAGGCGCGCCAGTTCCCGCAGTTCCGCCGTCCGGGGCGTATGGATCGGCGTTTTGTTCAGGATCAGGACCTGGCGGCGGAAATCGATGCCCAACTCGGGATGGTTCAGGAAAAACCCCGCCGCCAGCTTGCCCGACGGCCCCACCAGGTAGCGCCGGTTTTCCGCCGCCTGTTCCCGCCGGCCCGGATTGTCCGCCACCAGGATCAGGCGGATGTCGTCCTCCGGACCGACTTCATCCAGGCTGCGGTTGTACACCACCCCGGTCTCGACGGTAAAGGACCCGCCTTCCCGGCTGTCCACCAGGCGCTGCTGGCAGCTTGTAAGGTCAGGCAGGCTTGCTTCGAGGCTTGCCGCGTAGGACGCGTACGCCTCTCGGGCGGCTGAAAATTCCTGCCAGGCACTGGTGGTCATGCTCCGCAGTGTACCGGGGCGGGGGGAACTTGTCCAAGTCCCGTCCCGGGGTCGGGAACGGCTATTTTCTTGACAGCTGAATGATATGGAGGTAGCATGAGTTGACCGTATCCTGACGCAATCGTAACACAAACCAGGTTTTAGTCTGGTAGGGTTGCCAATAGATATTTGCCGGGCGCGTCGGCGCGCGGTAAAAAAGGAGCAAAGGTGATGAAAAAGACCATCGTTTTGGCAGGACTGCTCGCCTTGAGCACGGGGCTTCTGTTCGCCGAGGGCGCCCGGGAAGCGGCGCCGGAGAACAAGGTTCTCCGGATTATTACCTGGTCCGGGTATGCCCCGCAGGAACTGATCGACCAATTTACCAAAGAGACGGGCATCAAGGTTGAAGTAACCCTGAGCAACAACGAAGAGATGATTTCCAAGCTCCGGGCTACCCGGGGCGGCGGTTTTGACCTGGCTCAGCCTTCGCAGGACCGGATTTCGTCGGTTGTCGAGCAGTACGGCATCTATCAGCCCATCGACTACACCCAGTTGAATACGGCCCAGATCGACCCTTCCCTGCTGGAAGCGGTCAAAAAGAATACCCTGGTAGCGGGAAAATCCTACGCGGTGCCCCACGTCTACGGCACGGAAGGCCTGGTCGTCAACAAGGCCAAGGCGCCGGACATCAAGGATTTTAAAGATTTGCTGAACCCCAAATACCTGGGCCGCGTATCCTACCGGCTCAAACGGCCGACGCTGATCGGCATGGGCTATTCCCTCGGCTACAAGCCCTTCGACCTGTACGGCGATCCGGCCAAGTACCAGTCTTTCCTGGACAACATGGAAAAAGTGCTCATCCTGGGCAAGCCTGCGGTAAAGACCTACTGGGACAACGGCGACCAGCTGCTGCAGCTGCTGCGATCGGAAGAAGTATGGGCGGCCAGCGCCTGGGAACAAGCGGGCTGGAAACTGCACGCCGAAAACCCGAACATCGATTATCTGGCTCCCGCCAGCGGTGCCCTGGCCTGGGTGGATACCTTCGCCATCCCCGCCAAGTCGGAAAACGTTTCCGGCGCCTACAAATGGATCAATTTTATGCTGAAGGCTGAAAACGCCGCCTTCTTCACCAACCGCGAAACCTACGGCACGGCTTCCAAGGACGCGGTAAAGTTCCTCAATCCCGAGATCGCCGCCAATTTTACCCGCGGCCTGCCGCCGGAAGTTCTGGCCAAGATCAACTGGTACCCCACGGTCCCGGTGGGAATTGAAGAGATGGAAGGGAAGACCCTGGATAAAATCAAGGCCGGCCGCTGATTTTTCGGCAGGATTTTGCGGCGGCAGAGCGCCGCCGCGGGATCCCATTTTCCGGTTGAGGAGGGTGCCCGCCGAGCTTTCGGCTCTGCGGGCGGCCCTTTTTGCTTTTTAGGTGCGCACATGCCGATCGCCCTTTCCTTGCAGAAGGTCTCCAAAAAATTCGACGCTTTTACCGCCGTGGACGACGTTTCCTTTGAGGTCGAAGAAGGGAAGTTCTTTTCCATCCTCGGCCCTTCGGGATGCGGCAAAACGACGCTGCTGCGCATGATCGCCGGCTTTTACGAGCCCAGCGCCGGCCGCATCCGGCTGCGGGACCATGACGTCGCCGGGGTGGAACCGAACCGGCGGCCCGTCAACCTGGTGTTCCAGCAGCTGGCGCTCTTTCCCATGATGAACGTCTACGAAAACATCGCCTTCGGGCTCCGGCGCCGGGGGGAAAAATCGCCGGTCATCAAAGCCAAAATCACCGCCATGCTGGAGCGGGTGGGTTTGCCGGAGGCGGGCAAAAAAAGCATCGATCAGCTTTCGGGGGGGCAGAAACAGCGCATCGCCATCGCCCGGGCGCTGATTCTGGACCCGACGGTGCTGCTGCTGGACGAACCCCTGGGCGCGCTGGACGCCAAGCTCCGGGAACACATGAAGGTGGAACTGAAAAAGCTGCAGGCCCAGGTCGGCACGACCTTTGTCTATATTACCCATGATCAGTCGGAAGCTATGGTGATGAGCGACACCGTGGCGGTCATGAACGCCGGCAAGTTTGAACAAATCGGGACCCCCCAGAACCTGTACCACGAGCCGGCTTCTTCCTTTGTCGCCCAGTTCGTCGGCAGCAGCAACAAGCTGCGGGTAACGCTGCGCCGGGACGAGCGCGGCGACTTCAGCGCCCGCTACTCGGACGGAACGGAGCTGTCCCTGGCCGACCGGTACGACTTGTCCGGCGGCGACGAGTTCGACCTGTTCATCCGGCCTGAGGCCATGATCATCAACCCCCCGACGGCGGCGCCGAACTTCAACATCCTCCAGGTCGAGGTCAAGGCCATCCTTTTTGACGGCGGCAACAGCCGGTTGCTGGTTACCCCCGCCGGCACGACCGACGAATTGACCGTGGCCCTGCCCCAGACCAGACAATTCGACGACATAAAGGCCAAGGACACGCTGACCATCGGCTGGGACGTAGCCAAGTCCCGGTGCTTCCGCCGCGCCGACTGGAACCTGTATGACGAAGAATAGCGTCCGTTGGGGTTTCTGGTTCTTCTTTCTGCCCGTGTTCGTCTGGCTGTTCCTGTTGATTCTTTTACCCCATATCGAACTGCTGCGGCTTTCTTTTGCCGGCGCGCACAAACCGGAGGACGCGGGTTTTACGCTGGCCAATTACCAGGCTTTTTTCCGGGAGCCCATTTACTGGTTTACCTTTGTCCGGACCGCGCTGTACGCCGTCATCGTCACCTTCATCGTCATGGTCATCGCGCTGCCGGTGGCCTTCTATATCACCAAGATCGTCGATCCCCGGGCGTCGGGGTTCTTTATGGTCATGCTGCTGGTGCCCTTCTGGGTCAGCGAACTGATCCGCGTCTACGGCTGGGTCATCCTGCTGCGGGAGAGCGGCGTGCTCAACCGCTTCTTTCTTTCCCTGGGTTTGTTCAAAGAGTCCATCGAGCTGCTGTACAACGACGTCGCCATGATCATGGGCCTGGTGTACACCAGCATGCTGTTCATGGTGATCCCCATCATCGGCGTCATGGAAAGCCTGGACAACGCGCTGATAGAAGCCGCCTACGATCTGGGCGCCAAAAAGACGGCCATCTGGCGCACGATCATCATTCCCCACTGCGCGCCGGGCATCGTGTCCGGGGGCATCATCGTGTTCATGCTCGTGCTCGGCAGCTACCTGACGCCGAACCTGATGGGCGGCAAGAATTCCCTCTGGTTCACCGAACAGATCTACAACCAGATCATCATCTACTTCAACTGGAACCAGGGCGCGGCCTTCGGCTTTTTGCTGCTCCTTTTGTCGTCCCTGATCATCGCCTTCTTCCTGAAAATTTCCGGACAGCAATTGAGGAAGGTCATCAAATGATACGTTCCCTGCCGCGCTCCGCCGCGTACAACCGGAGTTTTGCCGTTTTCATCATCCTGTATTTCGTCTTTTTGTTTGCCCCCCTGCTGGTGACCATGGTGCTGGCCTTCAACGATTCCCTGTTTCCTTCGCTGCCCTGGGAAGGCTTTACCCTGGACTGGTTCATCGGCGCGGGGCCGCAGAAGTACGGCATATTCAACGACCAGACCAACCTGCGCAGCCTGGGCGAATCATTCAAGGTGGCCGTGGCGGTGACGGTGGTCTCCACGATTTTGGGTACCGCGGCGGCGTTTCTTTTTGAACAGGAAGACTTCCGCTTCAAAAGCCTGTTCTATTTTCTGATGATCGCGCCCTTGGTCATCCCCGGCGTCATCCTGGGCATTTCGTTGCTGCTGTTCGCCAACACGATCGGCACGCTGATCGAACGGGTTTTTGGCGTCTACCTTTCGGTATTCGGGCCCGGATTCTGGCTGGTCGTGCTGGGCCAATCCTCGTTCATCTCCACCATCGTGGCCCTGGTGGTGATCGCCCGGCTCAAGAAATTCGACCGCACCCTGGAAGAAGCGGCCTACAACCTGGGCGCCGACCGCCTGGCGGTGGTCTGGTTCATTACCCTGAAATTTTTGCGGCCCGCCATCTTCGGCGGGGCGGCGATCGCTTTTCTGATGTCCTTCGAGAATTTCAACACCACGGTCTTCCTGGTCGGTTCCAAGGCCACGCTGCCCATCAACATGTACATGCAGGTGCGGGACGGTTCCACGCCGGTGATCAACGCCATTTCGTTTCTGCTCATCATGGGCGCCTCGGTGTTTGCGGTGCTCAACCTGTACTCTAGCCGGGGCAAGCGCTAGCCCGCCGGATCCCTTGTTGAAATCCCCCGTTTTGCGTAGAATACGACAAAATCCAGATACCTGTCGGGGGATAGATGTTGCCGATCGGAGACGATAACCGTTACCGCCTGCGCACGCCGGTGGTAACCTGGGCGTTCATCGCGGCCAACGTGCTGAGTTTTATACTGCTGCAGGGCTTTGGTACGGATGAACGGGTCGTCTATGCCTATTCCCTGATCCCCCGGGAAGTCCTGTCCGGCCGGGATCTGCCTACCCTGCTTTCGTCCCTGTTCCTGCACGGCGGTCTGGCGCATATCGCCGGCAACATGCTTTTTTTGTCCATTTTCGGCGACAACGTGGAAGACCGGCTGGGGCATGCGCGCTTCTTTCTGTTCTACCTGCTGGCCGGCATCCTGGGATCCGGGGCGCACGTTTTGGTCTGCCTGCTGACCGGGAACGGTCTGGCGACGCCGACCCTGGGCGCTTCCGGGGCCATTTCGGGCATCATGGGCGCCTACCTGCTGCTTTTTCCCAAGAACCGGGTGCGGGTGCTGCTGTTCAACTTTATCCCCACCACGGTGAGCGCGGTCGTCGTCATCGGTCTCTGGTTCTTCTTTCAGCTGGTCAACGGACTGGGCTACCTGGGCGGCGGCGGCGGGGTGGCCTACGCGGCCCACATCGGCGGGTTTGTTTTCGGCTTTTTAGGCGTCCGACGGTTTCTGCCGCGGCGGCCGGCGGTACGGCGCCCGGCGTCGCGGTATAGGCAATACTAATTACAGGGTCGGGTTTTCCCGGAAGGATGCGCAGGTGAACAGGATACTCTCCAAGAAAAAATTGTCGGCCGACGTTTTTGAAATGACGCTGGATGCGCCGCTGATCGCGCGGGCCCGCAAGGCGGGGCAGTTCATCATCCTGCAGATCGACACGGAATGGGGTGAACGGATTCCCCTGACCATCGCCGACGCGGACCCGGCGCAGGGCACCATGACCATCGTTTTTCAGACCGTCGGCGCCACCACCCACAAGCTGGCGGCCAAGGAGCCGGGGGAATACGTGGAAGCCGTCCTCGGTCCCCTGGGCAACCCGACGCACATCGAAAAGTTCGGGACCGTGGTCTGCGTGGGCGGCGGCATCGGCGTCGCCCCCCTGCATCCCATCGCCCAGGCCATGAAAGCCGCGGGCAACCGGGTGATCATCATCATCGGCGCCCGCAACAGGGAACTGGTGATCTTTGAAGACCGCATGCGCAAGATCGCCGACGAGCTGATCATCGTCACCGACGACGGATCCTACGGACGCAAGGCGCTGGTGACCGAACCCCTCAAGGAATTCTGCGCCCAGACGCCGAAGCCGGATCTGGCCGTGGCCATCGGCCCGCCGATCATGATGAAGTTCTGCGCCGAGGCTACCCGGCCCTTCGGCGTGCCGACGGTGGTATCCCTCAACACCATCATGGTGGACGGCACAGGCATGTGCGGCGGCTGCCGGGTCACCGTCGGCGGCGAAACCAAGTTCGTCTGCGTGGACGGTCCCGAATTCGACGGCCACCAGGTGGACTTCGACAACATGATGACCCGGCTCCGGGCCTACAAGGGCCAGGAAGACGAGGCGCACCACGAGTGCCATCTGGGGCTGGGCCTGGCGCCCCACCCCGCTCCGGCGGCCAAACCGGCTCCCCAGGCCGCCGCGCAGGGAGGTGCCCGATGAGTCACGAAGTAAAGACCCTGGAAACCCTGGCCGACGAAGCCCGGGCTTACCTGGCATCGTTGCGGTCCAAAACCGCGGCGGGGACGGCTGTTTCCGCCAGGGAACGGCTGGCCATCCCGGTGCAGGACATGCCCGCCCAGGAGGCGCAGGCACGGGGACATAACGTGAGCGAGGTCGCCCTGGGCTACAGCGAGGACCAGGCGCGGCTGGAGGCGGAACGCTGCCTGAACTGCAAGAACCAGCCCTGCGTCAACGGCTGCCCGGTAGGCGTGCCGATTCCGCGCTTCATCATGGAAATCCAGAAGGGGAACTTCAAGGCCGCGGTGGACGTCATCAAAGAAACCAACCTGCTGCCCTCGGTCTGCGGCCGGGTCTGTCCCCAGGAATCCCAGTGCCAGCTGGAATGCACGGTGGGCAAAAGCCTCAAGGATATCGGCCAGGCGGTGGCCATCGGCCGCCTGGAACGCTTCGTGGCCGACTGGGAGCGGGAAAACGGGCAGGTGACGGCGCCCGCGGTCAAGCCGCAGACCGGCAAGCGGGTGGCCGTGATCGGCTCCGGGCCGGCGGGCATCACCGTGGCCGCCGACGTAGCCCGGGAAGGGCACGAGGTAACCATGTTCGAGGCCTTCCACAAGCCCGGCGGCGTCATGGTCTACGGCATCCCCGAGTTCCGGCTGCCCAAGGCGATCGTGCAGGCTGAAATCGACCAGCTCACCAAAATGGGCGTCAAGATCGAAACCAACTACCTGGTCGGCCGGACCCGGACGATCAAGGAGTTCATGGAGACCGATAAATTCGACGCCGCCTTCGTGGGCGTCGGCGCGGGGCTGCCCAAGTTTCTCGGCTGCCCGGGAGAGAACCTGGTCGGCGTGTTCAGCGCCAACGAGTACCTGACCCGGTCCAACCTGATGAAGGCCTATGACGAAGGCCGCGCCGCCACGCCCATCTACCATTCCAGAATTGTGGCCGTCATCGGCGGCGGCAACGTGGCCATGGACGCCGCCCGCATGGCCCTGCGCCTGGGCGCGGAACAGGTGCACGTGGTCTACCGCCGGACCCGGGAAGAAATGCCCGCCCGGGCGGAAGAAGTGGAGCACGCCGTCGAAGAAGGCATCGTCTTTGACTTTCTGCGCAACCCGAGTCAAATACTCGGCGATGGACAAGGCCGGGTGGTCGGGATGGAGCTGCAGAAGTTCGAACTGGGCGATCCCGACGCGTCGGGCCGGCGCAGTCCCAAACTCATTCCGGGTTCGGAATACGTCTACGACTGCGACACGGTCATCGTCGCCCTGGGCAACGAATCCAACCCGCTGCTGGTCAAGACCACCGAGGGGCTGGTGGTGGACAAAAAGGGCCGGATCGTGGTCGGCCAGGACCAGAAGACCTCCCTGGACGGGGTCTACGCCGGCGGCGATATCGTCCTGGGCGCGGCTACGGTCATACTGGCCATGGGTGAAGGTCGCCGGGCCGCCGCGGCAATAAACGAATTGCTGACAAAAAACTGACAACAGATGTATAATGGTCGGCCAAGAGTCTATGGAGGGGGAACGAACATGAAACGAATCCTTTCTGTTCTGGCCGGCTTCGGCCTGGCGGCTTTGGTCATCGCCGGTTGC
>DYPP01000005.1:64577-76857 GCA_020719845.1 Treponema denticola
AATCCTTTCTGTTCTGGCCGGCTTCGGCCTGGCGGCTTTGGTCATCGCCGGTTGCGCGGGGACGCCTTCCGGCGCCGCCGGCGCGGTGAGCGTCACGCCGGTTGCCGATAAAGCCCCAGCGGTCGTAGCCGATACCACGCCGCTGGCACTGACCCTGCTGCACGTCAACGATACGCACGCCAAACTGGAACCGGTGTACGCCGAGTTCAAGCTGGACATCGACGCCAAGCTCAAAGGCAAGCGCGCCTATATCGAACTGGGCGGATTCCCCCGGCTGTGGGCCGCCGTGGACGCCCTGCGGGCCGAACACCCGGATAGTCTCTTTGTGCACGCCGGGGACGTGTTTCAGGGCACCCTCTACTTTACCGAATTCAACGGCAAGGCCGACGGGGACTTCCTCAACGCCATGGGACTGGCGGCGATGGCCGTGGGCAACCACGAATTCGACAAGGGACCGGCGCTGCTGGCCGACTTTGCCGAAACGGTTAAATTCCCCCTCCTGGCCTGCAACCTCGACCTGAGCGCCGAACCGGCCCTGGCGGCGGTGATCAAGCCCTACGTCATCAAGGAAATCAAGGGCGCCAAGGTTGCCCTGGTGGGGATCACCACCGAGGACACGCCCTTTATTTCCAGCCCCGGTCCGAACGTCAAGTTCCTGGACCCCGTGGCTTCCCTGCAGAAAACGGTCAGGGAACTGGAAGCCCTGGGCATCAACAAGATCGTCGTGCTCAGCCACCAGGGGTACGAGCCGGACAAGGCGCTGGCCGCCAAGGTCGACGGCGTGGACGTGGTGATCGGCGGCCATTCGCACACCCTGATCGGACCCTTCCAGTCCCTGGGGCTCAAACCTGCGGGCGACTACCCGACGGTGGTGCTGAATCCCGCCAAGGAACCGGTCCTGGTAGCCAGCGCCTGGCAGTGGGCCCATTCCATCGGCGTCCTGGACGTCGGCTTCGACGGCGCCGGCAAGGTGACCTCCTTCAAGGGAATGCCCAAGCTACTGGCGGGCTACCAGAAGTTCCGGGTCTACGATCTGCCCGGCGCGGACGGCAAGATGAACCGGGTGGAGTTCAAACTGGCCGCCGACGGTTCCTACTCAGCCAAGGAATACAACGGCAAAGCCTACGCCGGCGATCCCTCGGCGGCTTCCAACGCCGGCTACATGGCCGCCTTTGCGACGCTGATGAATTCCTTCAAGGACGATTCCCGCTTTATCTTCACGGCGGATAAACCCGCAGGCGCCGCCATGCTGGCCAAATACTCGCCGGCCCTGGACGCGCTCAAGGCCAAGATCGCCACCAAGGCGACGGAAGAGCTCAAACGGGCCAACAACAGCGGTCCCGGACCGATCATCGCCGATTCCATGGTCTGGAAGACCGGCGCCGACCTGGCCATCATGAACCCCGGCGGCGTCCGGGTGGATCTGGCGGCGGGGGACATTTCCGTGGCCAGGGTGTACGAGCTGCAGCCCTTCGCCAACACGCTGATGACCATCGACCTGAACGGCGCGGAAGTGGTCAAGGTGCTGGAAGACATGACCGATTTCTGCATCACCAGCTACGGCAAGGCGGAAGCTACCGCCTACGTCTACGTCAGCAACCTGAAAATGACCCTCCTGGTCAACGGCGCCAAGGGCGACCGGGTCAAGGACGTGCAGGTCAAGGGCAAGGACGGCGCCTTCAAGGCCATCGATCCCGCGGCTGCCTACAAGGTAACGGTGAACAACTTCATGGGCACCGGCGGCGACAAGAACTTTACCCTGGGCGCCCTGCCCGCGGCCCGGCGCTACGACACGGGCTTTATCGATTCCGAGGCCATGCTGGATTACGTGATGGGCAAGACCCTGGCCAACATCCCCGAAGTCAGGGTAATGAACCAGTTCTGATCCACGCTTGATGCAAGGATGAACCTGGGCTGCCCGCGCCGCGCGGCGCGGGCAGCTTTTTTTCGTCCCCGGCATCGCCGCGTCCCGCCTTGCCAAAAATACCGCAACCCGGCATTATGGAAGCATGACAATGCATAATTTCCTTTTTCTTCCGCTCTTGGTCCTTGCTTCCCTGTCTGCCTTTGCCCAGGATAAACCCGACGCGCTCAAAACCTACCGCTTGGGCCGGGACCTGGAGGCCATGGGGCGGACCGCCGACGCGGGGGTGCGCTACGACGAGGCGGTGCGGGTGTGCCGGGAAGAGATTGCCCAGAACGCGACCAACATGGATTCTTACACCGTGCTGACCTGGGCGTTGCTGCGGCAGAAAAAATACACCGAAGCCATCGATTGGGGCCTGCGGGGCCTCAAGGTCAACGCCAACGATTACCGGGTGATAGAAACCCTGGGCGAAGCCTGTTTCTACCAGGACAATTACCGCGAATCCCTGCGCTACATGCAAAAATACGTCGATGCCGCCCCCCAGGGGGAGCGGGTTTCGGTGGCTTATTTCTTCATCGGCGAGATCTACCGGTTGCAGCTGCGTTTCCGCCGTGCGGACATCGCCTACACGACGGCGGTCAAGCTGGAACCCGGCATGACCCTCTGGTGGTACCGGTTGGCGACGGTCCGGGAATCGGCGGGGGAAAATCCAAGCGCCGTTTCCGCCTACGAGCAGGCGCTGCGGCTCAACCCCAGCTACAAGGAAGCGCTGCAGGGCCTGGAACGGGCCAAGAAAAAAACAACCTGATCACCGTCCCGCCAAGGGCCACAGCAGGGCTCCCAACAGGGGCAGCCAGGCCAGCGCGACGGCGACCGCCAGGATCAGTCTGCCCGCGGGTGTGCCCGGCGTGGGGCCCGTCGGCGCCGGCAACTCGTCCGCCGACAGCTGCAGCAGCAGCTGGTCCAGCGCCGCCAGGGGATCCCGCCAGTCCACGTCCCGACGCTGGTCCGACAGGCGCTCGAACATCCGGAACGCGTCGCCGATCAACAGGCCGAAAGCGCCGGGCAGGCGCAGGTCGGCCCGGATGGCAGCCTTGGAAACCATCACCAGCCCTTCCACGGTCAACGCCTTTTCAAAACCCCCGAGCAGGGCGCCCTGGGTAATCCGGAAAGGGCCGATCTGGGCCAAGACGCGGCCGTAAGGTACGAACAGGTTGAAGGCCACGATGCCCAGCATGACCGTCAGGGTGGTCCAGGTCGAATTTCTTTTTCCCAGCAGCAGCGCGCCCGCCCAGAACAGCAAAAACTGGATCAGCCGGGCGACGGTGGACGGATTGAAGAGAAAGGCCGGCAACACCAGCAGCCCCGCCAGAAAAAGGTCCCGGCCGGCAAAGAGCGCCAGACTCCGTTCTTGCCGGCGCCGGCCGGCGGGGGAAGCATTCATTCCCTGGCTTCCCGATACCAGACGGAGCGGGCGGTAAAGGCTTCGCAGAAGAGGCCCAGGGCCAACCCGCAAACGACGCCCAGGGCCAAAAACGGCGGGGCGATGTACAAGGCGCTGGCGCCGAAAATGAAGAACCGGGCCAGCAGGATCTGGGTCAGGTTGGAAAGCAGGGCGCCGACGGCGCCAAGCCCGATAAAAGAAATCCGGCGGGGGCCCAGACCGCGGCGCAGGGCAAACATGGCCAGGGAAGAAGCCAGCGTCCCGGCGACGGAAAATAAAAATATATACGAAAAAAGCGAACCCGTGATGATCCCCTGGCCCACGAATTTGATGGCGACCAGGGTCATAAAAGACGGAAAGGGGAGCAGGTCCAGGCCGAGCATGAGCGGAAGGTTGGCTAGACCGATGCGCATGAAGGGCAAGGGTTTCGGTATCAGGTATTCAATGGTGGAAAGGAAGAGGCTGAAAGCGCCCAGCACGGCGATCGCGCGGCGGCGGTCCATGCCGCTACCAGGTATGGGCGTCGAGTCCGTCCTGGTCGGGACGGCCTTCGACGCGCAGGAATACCCCGTTCGGCAGACAAGCCGACCACTGGCCGTGCTCGTGGATGGCGCCGGCGGCCACGCAGGTCTGGTTGGGGCAAGGCGAAGATGCGATGCGCGCCGATTGGTCGTGGATGAGCACTACGGTATCGCCGAGGGGTCCGGGAATGCGCACCCGTTCTTCGGCTTCCAGCGGGTAGACCCAGCTTTTTCCGGAGCTTTCGATCACCACCTGGGCGTTCTTTTGCGGGGCGGCGTAAACCGCCACCGCGGCGGCCAGCGCCACGGCTATGGAAAGGCCCAACGCGGCATAATCGAAGGGTCGGATCAATGACACCCGCCGCATCCGCACCCGCCCTCGTCGTCGCAGCCGTCGTCGCCGCAATCGCAGTCGTGGTCGTCATGGCTGTGGGCGTGTTCCCCGTGGACGTGTCCGTGTTCCCGTTCGACGTCGCTGGATTCCCGGACGGAGACTACTTTTACGTCAAAGGTCAGGTCGATTCCCGCCAGCGGATGGTTGGCGTCCACCGTGGCCATGCCGGCCGCCACCTTGGTGATGGTGACGATGCGGTTGCCGTCGGCGGTTTCCGCCTCGAACTGCATCCCCGCTTCCACGACCTCGGCGCCCTGAAAGCGTTCCAGGGGCACGTTCATCACCAGCTGTTCGTCCCGCAGGCCGTAGCCCTCCGCGGCCGGTACGGTGACCTTCAGCGCATCGCCGCCGAACCTGCCTTCCAGCGCTTTCTCCAGCCCGGAAACGATGTTTTCATGGCCATGCAGGTACATGAGGGGGCCGGTTTCGGTGGATGAATCCAGAATTTGGCCGTTGACGTCGGTGAGCGTATAGTCGATGCTGACCACGCGGTCCTTGGTAATATTCATAACCTTTTTTATCATACTTGCGGTTGAACGTAAAGTACGGATCGCGGTGGACAATTGACGGCGGACCGATTATACTGATACGGTAATTCGATTTGATCGCATCTTACCATGCTTGAAAAGGAGTTCTCGATGGATAACAGGACCAACATGCTGCTGTTCATGGGCCTTGTCGTGCTCTTCGTGTTTGCCTTTGTGTTCGGATTGGACGCCTTGAGCCTTTCCAACGTTACCTACGGTATTCTTGCCCTGGTCGGGTACGCCGTCTGCATCGGCTTCAGCCTCTTCCAGTATTCCCTGATCAAGAAGGAAGGCGGAGCCATGCTGCCCTGGTTTCTCAGCTACGCGGTGGTGATCGGCATCCTGTTCGTGTGGCACCTGACCCGCACCGGAACCTCCTTCGGCTGGTGGTAGACGCGCTGATTCTGATCCCGAACCCTCCGCGGCCCGCGCCCGAGGGGTTCGCGGATCGGTACCTTTCCGCTTTTCCGTCGCTAAGCTATTAAATTACCGCAGTAAATATGAGTCAAATCTAAAGAGGCTTTTTCAAAATGCAGACGCATTTTGAAAAAGCTACCTTACTTTGCGGCATTTGCGCACGGTTTCAAAGAAACCGGAGCAAATGCGGACTCAATATTTGTTCCCGTCTCGCTCCGGGGTTTACGTCAGGTCATGATTGAGGCTATCCCGTAACTCCTGAGTTACGGCCGTAACTCAGGAGTTACGGGACAGCTACCTTAATATTTCCCCCCCCCGGTGTTTCTATTGACAGAAACATCGATTTCGGCTAGCCTGATGACGACATTCGGATGATCAGGCTCGGTCGGGCTCCGGCCATGGGAAGAAGAGGGACGGGCATGGACGTTGAAACTAAAAAGGGCTATTTCGGTCCCTACGGCGGACGCTACGTACCGGAAGTGCTGTTGAGGGCCATCGAGGAAACCGAAGCGGCCTTTTACGAAGCGATGGAAGATCCCGCCTTTGCCGGGGAACTGGACCGGATTCGCGGGGATTTTATCGGACGGCCGACGCCGCTGCTGCACGCGGCCAATTCCAGCCGCGTGCTGGGCGGGGCGGCCATCTACATCAAGCAGGAAGGCCTGGCCCATACGGGGGCGCACAAAATAAACAACGCCGTCGGCCAGGCTCTGCTGGCCCGGCGGATGGGCAAGCGCCGGGTGATCGCCGAGACCGGCGCGGGCCAGCACGGGGTGGCGGTGGCCGCGTCCTGCGCCAAGCTGGGGCTGGAATGCGCGGTCTACATGGGCGCCGTCGACGTGGACCGTCAGCAGCCCAACGTGGCGACGATGGAATTGTACGGCGCCAGGGTCATCCCGGTGCGTTCCGGTTCGGCGACGCTGAAGGACGCCATCAACGAAGCTTTCCGGGATTGGGCGGCGGGCTTTGCGGATACCTACTACATCATCGGATCAGCCTTGGGACCGGCGCCGTACCCGGACATGGTGCGGACCTTCCAGGCCGTCGTCGGCCGGGAAACCCGGCAGCAGCTGGCGGCGCGGGGGGTTGAACCGGAAGCGCTGGTGGCCTGCGTGGGCGGCGGATCCAACGCCATCGGCTTTTTTGAGCCCTATCTGGCGGAGACGTCGCCCCGGTTGATCGGCGTCGAGGCCGGGGGGCTGGGACCCGGCCGGGGCGACCACGCCGCCCGCATGAGCGGCGACGGCGCGCGCACCGGCGTCGTGCACGGCTATAAAAGCCGCTTTCTGCTGGATGAAGACGGTCAGGTGGCCCGTACCCGCTCCATCTCCGCCGGACTGGATTATCCCGGTATCGGCCCCCAGCTGGCCGCTTTGGGCGACTCTGGCCGGATCGAGTTCCAGCGGGCCACCGACGCGGAGGCGCTGGAGGCGCTGCAGTTCTTTGCCCACCACGAGGGGGTGGTGTTTGCCCTGGAAAGCGCCCACGCGGGCGCGGCGGTCATCCGCTTGGCCCGTACGCTTCCGCCGGAAAAAAACCTGGTGGTGAACATGTCCGGCCGGGGGGACAAGGACCTGTTCATCACCGCCCCCGTATTCCGGCCGGCGGAATGGCGGCGCTTTCTGGAGCGGGAGCTGGCGGCGCTGGACGGCAGGCAAGAAAACGGAGGCCAGGCTTGAACCGCGTACGCTTGATGGCCCACCTGGTGGCGGGCTTCCCGGACGCCTCCGGATGCCGGTCGGCCGCCCGGGGCTTGGTGGAAGGAGGCGCGACGTACCTGGAAGTGCAGATCCCCTTCAGCGACCCCAGCGCCGACGGTCCGGTCATCCAGCGCGCCTGTTCCGCCGCCTTGGCCGGCGGGACGTCCACCGCCGCGAGCTTTGGGCTGATCGCCGAACTCCGCCGGGATTATCCGGAAGTTCCCCTATTCGTGATGGCCTACGCCAGCCTGGTGGTCGCTCCGGGGACGGCGGCGTTTGCGGAAGCCGCGGCCAGGGCGGGGGTAAGCGGCTTGATCGTGCCGGATCTGCCCTTTGACTCCGACGAAGGCCTGGCCGCGGCCTGCGCCGCGCTGGGGGCCGACGCGCCGTTCCTGGTCGGCGTCGCCGCCCCGTCCATGCGCCCCGAGCGGCTGGCGCGCATGGCGGCCCTCGGGCGGCCGTACCTGTACGCCGCGCTGCGGGCGGGCATCACCGGCACCCACACGGCCATCGACGAGGGTACGCGATCCTTTTTGGCTTCCTGCGCCGCCAGCGGCGCCCGGGTGCTCGGCGGCTTCGGCGTCCGTTCCGCCGCCCAGGCCCGGGCGCTGGCGCCGCTGGTGCACGCGGTGGTGGTGGGCTCCCTGTTCGTGGAAACCATCGACGCCGCGGTCGCGGCTAGTCCGGGTGGGGCGGAAAAGCGGGACCGGGCCATCTACCGCGCGCTCAAGGACCGGGCGGCGGAACTTACGGCCGGCTAGCCTTGCCCTGGTTGGCCACGGCTTCCATCTTCCTCTGCAGTTCTTCCTGGTTGCCCAGGTAGTAGTGCCGCAACGGCACCAAATCGTCGTCCAGTTCGTAGACCAGGGGAACCGCAGTGGGAATATTCAGGCCCACGATTTCTTCGTCCGGTATCCGGTCCAGGTATTTTACCAGTGCCCGGAGGCTGTTGCCGTGGGCGGCGATCAGCACCCGCTTTCCCTGGTGGATGACCGGGGCGATCACTTCTTGCCAGTAGGGCAGGAATCGTTCCACCGTATCCTTGAGGCATTCGGTGCGGGGAATATCTTTGGTGGGAATCAGGGCGTAGCGGGGATCGTGGCGGGGATTGCGCGGATCGTCGGCTTCCAGAATGGGCGGCGGTATGTCGTAGCTGCGGCGCCAGACCAGCACCTGGTCGTCGCCGTGCCTGGCTGCGGTTTCCGCCTTGTTGAGGCCCTGCAGGGCGCCGTAGTGCCGTTCGTTGAGCCGCCAGCTTTTATGCACCGGGATCCAGGCCTGATCCAGCTCGGTGAGCACCAGATCAAGGGTGTGGATGGCCCGTTTGAGCACCGATGTGTAGGCGATGTCGAAAACGAAGCCGCCCTCCTTGAGTAGGCGACCGCCTGCGGCAGCCTCCGCGACCCCCGCAGCGGACAACTCCACGTCGGTCCAGCCGGTAAAGCGGTTTTGCCGGTTCCAGTCGCTCTCTCCATGCCGTATCAGTACCAGAGTACGCATTCGTCCTTCCTCCCGTTCTGCCTAATGTAATCGCCGATGGTGATAGATTCCAATATAATAAGAGGATTTGACGCCGTGAACGTAAATCGTTACAATTTCGGTTATGCCGCTTGACCGCCATCGCTGAATGAGGAGCCTGAGTGTCCGAGAAGGAAGCCACAGCCCGCATCAAGATCAACAAGCTGCTCGAAGCAGCTGGCTGGCGCTTCTTTCCCCAAGGCGACGGTCCCGCCAACATCAGTCTCGAACCCAGCGTCACGATCAAGTCCGCCGATCTGGACGCGCTCGGCGACAACTTCGAGAAGACTGGCAAGGGCTTCGTCGACTTCCTCCTGCTCGACGCCAAGGGCTTCCCGTTGCTCATCCTCGAGGCCAAGGCCGCGGACAAGAACCCGCTCGTCGGCAAGGAGCAGGCCCGCAAGTACGCCCGATCGCAGAACTGTCGTTTCGTGATCCTCTCCAACGGCAACCTGCACTACTTCTGGGACCTCGAACGCGGCAATCCCTACCTCATCACTTCGTTTCCGACACCAGGCTCGGTCATCGGCTACCAGAAGGTCACGCCCGATCCACAGCGTCTAATCGTGGAGCAGGTGGGCGAGGACTACATCACGCTCACCCAGCGCCCGAACTACCAGTCCGAGGCTGGGTGGAAGAACGAGGCGGAACGGCCCGCCTACATCCAGGCCAACAAGCTCCGCTTTCTGCGCCCCTATCAGCTCAAGGCCATCCAGCGCCTGCAGTCCGCCGTCGGGGACGGCAAGGACCGCTTCCTCTTCGAGATGGCGACCGGCACTGGCAAGACCCTGACCGCAGCTGCCGTCATCAAGCTGTTCCTGCGCTCTGGCAATGTGCGGCGCGTTCTATTTCTGGTGGACCGCCTCGAGCTCGAAGACCAGGCCAAGAAGGCGTTCTCCGCGCTGCTGTCTGCCGACTTCCAGACGGTCATCTACAAGGAGAATCGCGACGACTGGCGCCGCGCGGAGATCGTCGTCACGACGGTGCAGTCGCTGCTCTTCAATAACAAGTACCAGAAGATCTTCTCACCAACCGACTTCGACCTGGTGATCTCCGACGAAGCACACCGCTCAATCGGCGGCAACGCCCGCGCGGTCTTCGACTACTTCATCGGCTGGAAGCTCGGCCTGACCGCCACGCCGCGCGACTACCTGCGGAGGTTCGACAGCTCGAATCCGGGAACGCGTGACCCGCGCGAGTTCGAGCGCCGCATGCTGCTGGACACCTACCGCACCTTCGGCTGCGAGAACAGCCAGCCGACCTTCCGCTATTCCCTGCTCGATGGCGTCAAGGACGGCTATCTCGTCAATCCGACCGTCGTGGATGCCCGCACCGAGATCACCACCGAACTGCTCTCCGAAAAGGGCTTCGTGGTCAGCTTCACCGACGACGAGGACGAGGATCAGCAGGCGTCCTTCAGGCAGCGTGAGTTCGAGAAGCGATTCTTTTCCGACGCGACCAATCAGCTTTTCTGCAAGACATTCCTGGAAAACGCCCTGCGCGATCCCGTCAGCGGTGAGATCGGCAAGTCGATCATCTTTGCCGTCAGCCAGAACCACGCTGCCAAGCTGGCGCAAATTCTGAACCAGATGGCCGACCGCATGTTTCCCGGCAAGTACCAGTCCGACTTCGCCGTCCAGGTGACCAGCCAGATTCCCGACGCCCAGCAGTTCACCATCAACTTCAGCAACAACAACCTGCTCGGTTCGGGCAACTTCATCCCGGCCTACAAGACCAGCAAAGCCAGGGTCTGCGTGACGGTCGGAATGATGACCACCGGCTACGACTGCACGGACCTTGTCAACCTCGGCTTGTTCCGCCCGATCTTCTCGCCGACCGACTTTATCCAGATCAAAGGCCGCGGCACGCGCAAGCACGACTTTCTGGAGCAGCTTTTCGACGAGAGCCTCAAGGACGGCGTGCAGAACCCGTTCAAGACCGCCTATAAGCTCTTCGACTTCTTTGCCAACTGCGAGTACTTCGAGGAGGAGTTCAACTACGACGAGGTGCTGAAGCTCCCGCCGCCGAGAGCAAGGGGCGCCGAGGAGGGCGGCGGACAAGGCCCTGTGGAGATCGGCGGCGGCTACGAACACCTCGGCGCGGACATTCTCGCGATGGTCAAAGAAGATACCATCGGTTACGAGGGCATGAAGATCGATCGTATGTTCTTCGAGAAGTTCGAAGACACCGTGCGCGCCGACAACACGATCGCCGCCGCCGTCGAGGCCGGGCAGTGGGATCGCGTGATCGACTATGTGAACCGCGAGGTCTTCGACAAGCCGGAGGAGTACTACACCCTCGACAAGCTGCGTAAGGCCGTTGCCGTGGACCGACGCCTGACTCTGCGTGAGATCCTCGAGAAGGTCTTCGGACGTATCCCCCGCTTCAAGTCCAAGGACGAGCTGCTGGAAGAGGAGTTCGCCAAATTCGTGGCCGACTGCAAGCCCGACGAGGCGACGGCCATCCCGGCGATCAAGACCTACTTCAAGGCCTACGTCACCAGCGGCCGCGTGCGCGACATCATCGACAGCCGCCAGTTCACCGATCTGGCGACCAATCCGGTCTTCTCCACGCGCGACTTCAAGGCCGTGCCGCAGAAGTACCGCACCCTCGTGCCGGAATACGTCAAGGATTACGTTTCCTTGAACCAGTTCGTTGCGTGAGAAATGGAACAGCAGACCAAATATGGCGAATTCGCCATAGATATGGAGATTCTATGAACAAACAACGCAAAGCCGCCGTAAACGTGAAGGGAACTGCCATTACAGTATTGGTTCATCGCGAGCAGGACTACATTTCTCTCACGGATATCGCACGACACAAAGACCCCGAACGGATGGACTACCTGATCTCAAACTGGCTGCGGAACCGAAACACCATCGAGTTTCTCGGTATCTGGGAGGCCCTGAACAACACCGGTTTTAATCCCATCGAATTCGATGGGATTAAAAAAAGCGCGGGGCTGAACAGCTTCATCCTGACGGTAAAGCAGTGGGTCGAGCGGACACGGGCGATCGGTCTCGTGTCCAGGGCCGGACGCTACGGGGGAACCTTCGCGCATAAGGACATCGCATTTGAGTTTGCGGCCTGGATTTCTGTCGAGTTCAAGCTCTTCCTGATCAAGGAGTTCCAGCGGCTCAAGGAAGACGAAAACAGCCGCCTGTCGCTTACCTGGAATCTAAACCGTACCCTGTCCAAGCTCAACTACCGCATCCACACCGATGCGATTCAGGCCCACCTGATCCCCCCGGAGGTGACCCCAGCCCAGGCCGCCGTGACCTACGCCAGCGAGGCGGATGTCCTCAACGTCGCTTTGTTCGGCCATACCGCTGCCGTCTGGCGTCAGACGAACCCTGACAAGAAAGGCAACGTCAGGGATTATGCCACGGTCGAGCAGCTTCTTGTCCTGGCCAACATCGAGGGCATGAACGCCGAACTCATCCACATGGGCCTTGCCCAGGGCGAACGCCTTAAGCGGCTGAACGAAATCGCCATCCGCCAGATGCAGGTGCTGACTGCCGCGCCAGCCGTGAAGCAGTTGAAGGAATAGCCATGCTCGACACCGACACCAAACGCCGCATCGACACCGCCCGCGACATCCTCGTGGGCAAAGTCCCCGATCCCAAGTCCCAGGTGGAGCAGATCACCATTGCCCTCATCTACAAGTTCATGGATGACATGGACGCCGAGAGCGAGGAGCTGGGCGGCAAGCGCAAGTTTTTCACTGGCGACTTCGCCCGCTACGGCTGGGCCAGGCTTATGGCCCCCTCCCTTGGCGGCCACGAGATGCTTGGCCTCTACGGCGAAGGCATTGCCAAGATGCCCGAAAACCCCGGCATCCCACCGCTCTTTCGCGACATCTTCAAAAACGCCTACCTCCCGTATCGCGACC
>DYPP01000251.1 GCA_020719845.1 Treponema denticola
GGCGCAAACAGCTTCACCGGCGTCAACACCTTTGCTATCAACGACGGGCGCGTTGAGTTCAACCCGACAAATCGCTTTTTCAGTACCACCAACGCGACGCTGGTCGTCTACGGCAACTGCAACGGCGCAGCCCTCGCATTCGCCACCAACGGCGCGAATGGCGCTGGCGGCGTATTGAGCGGACGCGCCGGCGGAGTAGATGGGTCTTCCTCATCGATGATCGGACTCTCTGCATTCCATCGCCTCGGGGCGCTACCTTATAACCAGTGGGTAGCGTTGCGCCACCAATACGAAGTCACCACGTATGACGAGTTCGGACTTCGGGTGGGTCACTATTTGGGAACGCCGTATTTGTCGATCGACTGGATCGACGGAAGCGCGACGCCGAACGCAATCGTCGACGTATCCGGCACGCGGATGCTGATGGTCTACACTTTTTCGGGGGTTCCGACGTTCAATCTAAATCCGAGCCTAAACAACTACGACTTCCGTGTTAATGGCGACGCAACGAACGGTTTGATAATGGGCGACGCATCGGCAGACGCCGTTGGCATCGGCACGACTACGCCGCGCAACAAATCGCTCGATGTTGCAATCGAGGCCAACTTCCAGCAGCGGGTATGGCTCTCGACCAACGAGTATCTCACAGGATCAAAGACCGGCTCCATCTGGATGGTGTCGGTCAACCCGCCGAGGACTAACTCCCTATGAAAACTCTAATCGCCCTCCTGATGCTCGGTGTGTGTGCGGCCCGCGCCGAAACTACCGTCATGCTCACCAACGCCGTGCCCACAGGCCAACGGGTTGCGGCGGTCATGGTGCGCGAGGTAGGGACCATCGCCAGCCGGGACGACGCCGGGCAATGGCAGCACGCCAACGCCGGGGACATCATCTGGCAGGACCAGAGCGGGGCCATCATCGCCCACTGTAACGAGCGGTCGCTGGTAGCCGCGCATGCGGAGCTTGTCGCCACGGCTGGGGCGCTGGGTATCCCGTGGGACAGCACGACCCCGAGCGCCTACGTACA
>DYPP01000126.1:0-2355 GCA_020719845.1 Treponema denticola
CGCAACCGCCGACTACGAGGGCCAAGGCTAAAACCAGGGACGCAATACCGATCAACCGTTTCTTCATCAGGTACTCCTTATTAGTAATAGATATCCATCAGGGTAGCGAATAATTTTTGCTCAGTCAAGCGGAGAAATATTAATAAATCGTTATTTGAAAGAGAAATATTTTATAAAATGGATTTATTTTATAGATTGGATATTGAATGGTCCCCCCGCGCGCGGAGGCAAATCCCGGTCAAGCCGTTCTTGGTCTGAGGGGGTGGCCGGGGGTAAACGGACTTCCCTGAAGTTCGTTTACCCCCGGCCAGGACCCCAGGAAAAAGTATAATTGATCCGGGGCTTTCCGTAGCGCTATTGACGCGCTTCCTTCAAAACCGGACAATGGAATAAACCCACTCTGGATACAAGGAGCGACACATGAGCATTATCGAATACGTCGAGGCGCGGGAGATTCTGGATTCCCGGGGCAATCCGACCATTGAAGTAGACGTGGTACTGGAAGACGGGACCCTGGGACGGGCGGCGGTGCCGTCCGGCGCGTCCACCGGCGAGAACGAAGCGGTGGAGCTGCGGGACGGGGACAAGGCGCGCTATCAGGGCAAGGGCGTGCAGAAGGCCGTGGAGAACGTGAACAACATCATCGCCGCCGAGATCCAGGGCCTGGACGCCCTGGAGCAGGTGGATATCGACCGCACCATGATCGAGCTGGACGGCACCGAGACCAAGAGCAAGCTGGGGGCCAACGCGATCCTGGGCGTGTCCATGGCGGTGGCCCGGGCGGCGGCCAATTACCTGGACGTGCCGCTGTACAAGTACCTGGGCGGCTTCCATTCGACCCTGCTGCCCGTGCCCATGGCCAACATCATCAACGGCGGCAAGCACGCGGACAACAAGGTGGACTTTCAGGAATTCATGGTCATGCCCGTGGGCGCCCAGTCCATCCGCGAGGCCGTGCGCTGGACCGCCGAGGTCTTCCACACGCTGAAGAAGCTGCTCAAGGACGCGGGCAAGAATACCGCCGTGGGCGACGAGGGCGGCTTTGCCCCGGACATCGCCAACGAGGAAGCCCTGGACTTCATCATGAAGGCCATCGAGAAGGCGGGCTACAAGCCGGGCGAGCAGATCGCCATCGCCATCGACTCCGCGGCCAGCGAGCTGTTCGAGGAAGGCGGCAAGAAGGGCTACAAGTTCTGGAAGTCCAACCCGGACAAGCTCTTCACCACCGACGAGATGATCGACCTGTACACCAAGTGGGTCAACAAGTACCCCATCGTCTCCCTGGAGGATCCCCTGGACCAGAACGACTGGGAAGGCTACGTCAAGATCACCAAGGCCCTGGGCAAGAAGGTGCAGATCGTCGGCGACGACCTCTTCGTGACCAATCCCAAGTACCTGAAGAAGGGCATCGAGATGGGCGCCTGCAATTCCATCCTGATCAAGGTGAACCAGATCGGCACGGTGACCGAGACCTACGAGGCGGTGGAGATGGCCAAGCGGGCGGGCTATACCGCCGTCGTGTCCCACCGTTCCGGCGAGACCGAGGACACCTTCATCGCCGACCTGGTGGTGGCCCTGGAAACCGGCCAGATCAAGACCGGTTCCATGAGCCGCACCGACCGGGTGGCCAAGTACAACCAGCTGATGCGCATCGAGGACATGCTGGAAGGCGTGTCCGAGTACGCCGGCCGCAACGCGTTCTACAACATCAAGAAATAGCCGTCAGGCGGATGCCGCCAGGCGCCGGAGCATGTCCAGGGCGTGGCCCAGGTGCCGGCGCTGGGCGGCTTCCGCCGCTGCGGCGTCGCCGGCGGCGATGGCCTGTACCAGGTCGTCGTGTTCCCGGAGGAGCTTTTCCGGCCAGGACTCCAGGGCCATCAGAACGGCGCGGCTGCGGTTGACGTAGCGGTTCATGGTGGCCGCCAGGCCCTCGTACAGGCGGGAGAGCAGGGGATTGTGCGCCGCGTCGACCACCAGCACGTGGAGCAGCGAATCCCACTCCGCCCCCGCCGCCGCGCCGCCGTCCGCGTCTCCCCGGCAGGCGACCATCTTGCGCACGCATTCCCGCATCTTCCGCACTTCTTCTTCCGTGCGCCGCGTCGCCGCCAGGGCGGCGATGGGCGTTTCCACCACCAGGCGCAGTTCCATCAGATGGATGAGGATGTCGTCCGGCCAGAGGGCGATGTACTTGAGCGCCGAGAACAGTTCGTCCCCGCCCGGGGGCACCAGAAAGGTGCCCTGCCGGTCCCGGATCTGGATCCGGCCCTGGGTCTCCAGGGTGATCATGGCTTCCCGCAGCAGGTTGCGGCTGACCCCCAGGGTCCGGGCCAGATCGCGTTCCGGCGGCAGTTTGCC
>DYPP01000126.1:2455-5160 GCA_020719845.1 Treponema denticola
CCGGCGTCTTCGGGCTGGACATCAAGCTGGCCCATACGGTGAACGAACAGGATTCGTTCCACCTGGCGGCCACCAAGTTCAAGGAACTGACCGAAAAATACACCAACGGCCAGGTCAAGGTGACGATATTCCCCAACGGCACGCTCGGCGACGAGCGGGTGCTGCTGGAGCGGATGAAGCTGGGCATCGTGGACGCCGGGGTCATCACCAACGGGCCTTTCGTCAACTTTGTGCCCCGCTTCGGCGTCATCGACCTGCCCTTCCTGTTCCGGGATCCCGCCCACGCCTACAAGGTGCTGGACGGCCCGATCGGGGAACAGCTCTTTGCCGACCTGGAGTCCCAGGGCTGGAAGGGCCTGGCTTGGGCGGAACGGGGTTTCCGCAACCTGACCAACAGCAAAAAGGCGGTCAACAGCCCGGAAGACGTCAAGGGGATGAAGATCCGGGTGATGCAGAACGTGGTCTACACGGACTCCTTCAAGGCGATGGGGACCAACGCGGTGCCCATGGCTTGGGCGGAAGCGCTGACCGCCCTGCAGCAGCACACCATCGACGGCCAGGAAAACCCGGTCAACGTCATCGTGTCCTTCAAGCTGTATGAAAGCCAGAAGTACATGGCCATGACCCGGCACGCCTACGCGCCGGCGCCGATCGTCATGAGCCTCAAGACCTGGAACAAGCTGACCAAGGATCAGCAGGCGGCGGTCAAGAAGGCGGCCAGGGAAGCGGCCCAGTTTGAGCGGGACTTCAACAACGCCAACGAGGCCAAGTGGCTGCAGGAACTCAAGGACAAGGGCATGGTCATCACCACGCCCGACCTGGCGCCCTTCCTCAAGTCGGTCCAGCCGGTCTACGATCAGTACGTGCCCCAGTACGGCCAGGCGCTGATCGATTCCATCCTCAACGCCAAGTAGGAGTTGCCATGTCGGGGTCACAGATCTCTCGGGGGGCTGTGGCCCCTGCGCTGCACGCGCTGAGCGACGGGGTCAACAAGGTGGCGGAAGCCGTGCTGTTCGTCGTCCTGTTGCTGATGGTCGCGGTGACCACCGCCCAGGTGGTTTTCCGCTTCTTCTTTACCGCCCTGAGCTGGTCGGAAGAACTGTCCAACTTTCTGCTGGTCTTTGCCAGCTTTCTGGGCGCCGCGGTGGCCTTCAAGCGGGGCAGCCATATCGCCATCACCTTCCTGATTGAAAAGGTGTCCCCCCTGGGCCGCAAGCTGCTGCTGACCCTGGGCCAGCTGCTGGGGCTGCTCTTTTTCGGCATCGTCGTCTACTACGGCGCGGTGCTGATGAAGGCCGAAGCCGGCCAGACCACCCCGGCGCTGCAGATTTCCATGACCTGGATCTACCTGATCTACCCGTCGGTGGGCTCGATCATCATCCTGCACCTGCTGGACGGGCTGTTCACCATCTGGGGAGGGACGGAAAAATGATGGGCTATCTGATCTTCGGTTCCTTTTTTCTGCTGATGCTGATCGGCGTGCCCATCGGGCTGTCCATCGGCATCGCCGCGCTGATCGTGTTCTTGGCCAGCGGCATCCCGCTGGAACTGGTGCCCCAGACGCTGCTGGAAGGGAACAATTCGTTTTCCCTGGTGGCGGTGCCCTTTTTTGTGCTGGCCGGCGACCTGCTGGCCCGGGGCGGCATTTCCGAGCGGATCGTCGCCTTTGCGGAGGCCATGCTGGGCCGCGTGCGGGGCGGCCTGTCCATCGTGTCCGTGCTGGCTTCGATGTTCATCGCCGCCATCTCCGGCTCCGGCGCGGCCACCACGGCGGCGGTGGGCGCCTCCCTGCTGCCGGACCTGAAAGAAAAGAAATACGACGTCGACTTTTCCGCCGCCCTGATCGCCTCCGCCGGCACCATCGGCGTGGTCATCCCGCCCAGCGTGCCCATGGTGCTCTACGCGGTGATCGCCGGCGAGTCGGTCTCCACCCTCTTTCTGGGCGGCTTTGTTCCCGGCGCGTTGATGGGCCTGGGGCTCATTTTCTGGGCCCTCTACGTCGCCAGGCAGCGCAACTACGCCCAGGGGGCCAAACTGCCCGCCCGGCAGGTCTGGACCCGCTTTGTCGACGCCCTGTGGGGCCTGATGACGCCGGTCATCATTCTGGGGGGTATCTTTTCCGGCGTGTTCACCCCCTCGGAAGCCGCGGGTATCTCCGTGGTCTACACGGTCTTTGTGGCCGGCTTTGTCTACCGGGCGCTGGACTTCAAAAAGTTCTACAACCTGGTGGTCGCTTCCGGGGTAACCTCGGCGCTGATCATGTTCATCATCGCCACGGCCAAGATCTTCGGCTGGGGGCTGGCCTTCTACCAGATTCCGGAAGCCGTGGCCGGCGCCATCCTGGGCCTGGCCCACAACCAGCCGGTCCTGGTCTACCTGATGATCGGCATCGTGGTGCTTCTGTCGGGCATGTTCATGGAAACCGCTTCGGCGCTGATCATCCTGACGCCGATCTTCATCCCCGCCGTCGTCGGCATCGGGGGCAACCTGGTCCACTTCGGCGTGGTGCTGACCGTCGGGCTGGCCATCGGCATGGCGACGCCGCCGGTGGCCATCAACATCTACGTGGCCAGCGCCATCACCGGCCTGCCCATGGGCAAGATCACCAAGCCCATCATCCCCATGGTGGGGATTTTGGTGGCAGTATTCTTTTTGATAATCTACGTGCCCTCGCTGGTGACCTTTCTGCCCGATCTGGTGATGAA
>DYPP01000034.1:0-24325 GCA_020719845.1 Treponema denticola
GACAGCCTCAATTATATCCATGGTAGCCGAGCCGGCTTGGTCTGTCAAATATTATGTTACATATTTTCACTTCTTTGCAAATAATTTTCAATATGCAATTCAGAGCCGCGTTTCGAATTAACTGGAACCTTAAAACCCCGGTGGGTTTCTCGAGGTTCCCTACCGCATCTTGAGCAAGGCGATGCAAGCGGGTACAGTACATGCATGAACCCCGTTTTGTACGCCCTTGCCGCCTACACCCTCTGGGGCGTACTGCCGCTGTACTGGAAATACCTGTCCGCAGTGGATGCCCTGCAGATCATGTCCTGCCGGATCCTTTTTTCCCTGATTTTCGTCTGGATCCTGCTGGCGCTGCGCCGCGACGCCGCCTGGCTGCGGATACTCAAAGACCGGGGCAAGCTGGGACTGCTGGCGGTTTCGTCCTTGCTGATCGCCGTCAACTGGCTGATCTACATCTGGGCGGTCAATTCGGGGCACACCGTGGAGGCGTCCCTGGGTTACTACATGAATCCCCTGGTGAACGTTTTCCTGGGCATGCTGTTTTTCAAGGAACGCTTTCCGCGCATACAATGGATAGCTTTCTTTATGGCTGCCGTGGGCGTCGTGGTGCTGGCGGTCTTCTCCGGCGGCATCCCCTGGATTTCCTTGTTGCTGGCCCTGAGTTTTGCCCTGTACGGCATGGCCAAAAAAACGGTCCAGATCGACACCCTGACGGCCCTGGCCGCAGAAACCCTGATCCTGTTGCCCATCGCGGCGGTGATCCTCGTCGTCCGCCACGCGCAGGGCGCGGGAGCCTTCTCCGGCCCGCCCGCGCGGAGCCTGGTCCTGGCCGCCTCGGGCATCATCACCGCCCTGCCGCTGTACTGGTTCGCCCTGGGCGCGCGCCGGCTGCCCCTGTCCACGCTGGGTTTTCTGCAGTTCGTGTCCCCCACGCTGCAGCTTCTGTCGGGGGTATTCCTGTTCGGCGAGGCTTTTCCCGCCCCGAACCTGATCGCCTTCGGCCTGGTCTGGTCCGGCCTGGCGCTCTATCTTCTTTCCTACCTGCCCTCCCCTTGGCCGAGCGGAAAAGATGGCTTATAATAGTGAAATGTTTACCGATATCATCATCATGGCCGGGGGTTCGGGCAGCCGGCTGTGGCCGGCCAGCAATTCCCGGTCTCCCAAGCAATTCTTGTCCCTGCCGGAAGGTGGTACTTTCTTCGACGCCGCCCTGACCCGGGGGTTTGCGGTCCTGGACCCCGGGGCGGACGGCGCCCTGGTGGTGGTGGCCGGGGAAAGCCACGTGTCCCACATCGTCCGGGCCTGCGCCGCCCTGCCGGAAGCCCAGCGGGCACGGGTGGTGCTGATTCCCGAGCCGGTGGCCCGCAATACCGGTCCGGCCATCGCCTGCGCCGCGGTCTACCTGGAACGGACTTACGGTGCGGGCCGCAGCGCCCTGGTGCTGACCAGCGACCACGTCATTGAACCCCTGGAACGTTTCCGGGACGACGCCGCCGCCGCCGCCGCCCTGGCCCATGAGGACCAACTGGTATTTTTCGGCATCCCCCCCCGGGGTCCGGAGACCGGATACGGCTACATCGAGGCCGGCGCGGCCATTACGTCGTCCGGGCGCGGCTACGCGCTGGCTTCGTTCCGGGAAAAACCGGACCTGAAGACGGCGGAAAATTTTCTGGCCCAGGGCGGCTATTTCTGGAATTCCGGCATGTTCGGTTTTCCCGTGGACCTGATGCTCGGCGAATTCCGCCGCTCCGCCCCGGCAACCCTGGCCCCCTTCGACGCCCTGGGCGCCCCGGACCGGGACGCCTACCGGCTGCAGGACGGCGTTTCCGTGCTGGCGGCCTGGCAGGGCCTGCGGGAGGCCTACCAGACCGTAGCCGGCGTTTCCATCGACTACGCGGTGGCTGAAAAATGCCCCCGCGCCGCGGTGGTGGCGGCTTCCTTCGACTGGCTGGACATCGGCAGCTGGGACGAATACGCCCGTTTCATGGGCACCGGCACAGCGGAGGTCTACCAATCCGGTTCGGCGGGCTGCTACGTCGACTCCGACCTGCCGGTAGCCCTCTGCGGGGTGCAGGACCTGGTCGTGGTGGTCCGGTCCGGCCGGGACGGCGGGCCGGCTTCGGTGCTGGTATGCCGGAAGGGTCAGACCCAGCGGGTCAAGGACCTGGTGGGAGAGATCAAAGCCGCGGGCCGGACCGAACTTTTATAGGGCGCATCCCGAAGCCCGGTGGGTTTCCGGAGACTCCTGTCAGGCTCAGTTGGGGGCGGCGCGCGCTCGCTTCGCCCTTTTACCATTTTTGGAGGTTTTAGATGGTCATTCTGACGCTCAACTGCGGATCTTCATCCGCCAAGTACCAAGTCTACGACTGGACCGCCCAGGACATCCTGGCGGTGGGCATCGTCGAACGGGTTACCCAGGGGGGCTCGTTCATCAGCCACAAGGCCAAGGGCAAGGATGAATACACCCTGGAGCAGGACTGCCCCAACCACACGGTGGCGGTGGACCTGATCATCAAGACGCTGACCGATCCGATCCACGGCGTCATCCACGACATGGGCATGATCAAGGCCGTCGGCCATCGGGTGGTGCACGGCGGCTCCAAGTTCATCAAGTCGGTGATCGTCACCGATGAGGTGATGCGGGCCTTCCACGAAGTGTCCGACCTGGCCCCGCTGCACAACCCGGCCAACATCATGGGCATCGAAGCGGCCAAGCAGGTGTTGCCCGACGTCCCCCACTGCGCGGTCATCGATACCGCCTGGCACCAGACCATGCCCGCGTCCAGCTACATGTACGCCCTGCCCTACGAGTGGTACGAACAGCACGCGGTGCGCCGCTACGGCTTCCACGGAACGTCGTTCCTGTATACGTCCAAACGGGCCGCCGCCTTGCTGGGCAAGGATTTTCACCATACCAACCTGATCATCGCCCACATCGGCAACGGTTCGTCCATCAACGCCGTCAAGGACGGCTGTTCCTACGATACTTCCATGGGACTTTCCCCGCTGGAAGGCCTGGTCATGGGCACCCGCTCGGGCGACGTGGACGCGGCGGTGCCCTTCTACATGATGCGCACCGCCGGACTTTCCGCCAAGGACGCCGAAAGCGCCCTCAACAAGAAGTCCGGTCTGCTGGGCATTACCGGACAGTATACGGACCGTCGGGACATCCAGGCGGCGGTGGAAAAGGGCGACCCCCGGGCTATCCTGGCCCAGGACATGGAAGCCTACCGGGTCAAAAAGTACATCGGCGCCTACCTGGCCGCCCTGGGCCGGGTGGACGCGCTGGTCTTTACCGCCGGCGTGGGCGAAATGGCGCCCTTCGTGCGGGACAAGATCCTGCGCGGACTGGAAGACCTGGGCATCGTCTACGACCCGGAAAAGAACCAGACCGCCAAGACGCGCAACGCGGAAACGCTCATCTCCAAGCCTTCGTCCAAGATCCCCATCTACATCATCCCCACGGATGAGGAGCTGGTGATGACCGAGGACGCCTACGCGCTCCTGGAAGGCACCTACGACCTGCACACCCAGTTTACCTACTCCTTCCAGCACAAGGATTACGTGAACAAATCCCGGGCGGAAAACCTGAAAAGCGACCTGGCCAAAAAACCCGCCCTGGCGGGCATCATTGCCCGGGCAAAATAGGTAGCCGCCCTTGAGTCAACCGGGTCCGGCGGAGCTGGTCGGGATCGGCAACGCGTTGGTCGACGTGTTCGCGGCGGTGGACGAAGAGCTGGGCCCCTTTCTGGGCATCCACCCGGGCAGCGCCGTACACGTGGACCAGCGTCGGCTGGCGGAAATTCTGGCGGTTTTGAAGGATGCCGTCCCCGTTGCCGGCGGCGGGGCGGCCAACATCTGCAAACTGGCGGCCCAGCTGGACGTGCGCACCGCCTTTGTCGGCTGCGTCGGCTCTACCCCCGACGGGGAAGCGGACCCCTTCGCCCGGCGCTTCGAGGATGAACTGGCGGCGGCGGGGGTGGCGCTGCGCCTGAGCAGGGGCAGCGCCGCGACCGGTGCCTGCGCCGTCATCCGCCTGCCCGGCGGCGCCAACGCCGTAGCCGCCTGTCCCGGCGCCGCGCTGGAACTGCGGGTGGGGGACATAGCCGAAGACCAGATCCGCGACGCCCGGGTGGTCGTCCTGGACGGCTTTATCCTGAACCGGCAAGAGATCGTCGACCACGTCATCCGCCTGGCGGACCGGCACGGCACGATCATCGCGCTGGACGTCTCGTCGGTCGCGATCGCCGCGCTGCGGGCGGCGGACATCGCCGCCTACGCCCGCGCCCATCCGCTGATCCTGTTCATGAACGAAAAAGAAACCGAAGCGTTTTGCCGCGCCCTGCACGACGGCGCCGGGGACGAATACGACCCCTACGCCCCGCTGCGCAGCCTGACCGCGGACGACCTCTTTCCCATCATCGCCGTAAAGCGGGGCGAGCGGGGCGCCATGGTCTTTGCCGGCGGCGGGGTGCACACCGCCCCCGCCTCGGCGGCCCTGCCCTTCGACGCCACCGGCGCGGGGGACGCCTTTGCGGCGGCTTTTCTGGCCGCCTGGATCCGGGGCAAGTCCCTGGCCCGCTGCGCCTACCTGGGCAACCGGCTGGCCCGGGAAGTACTGCGGGTGCCCGGCACCCGGCTGGAAAAAGACCGGCTGCGCCGCTTTGCCCGGCACCTTTCCGGCTGAGGGCCGGGCCGGAACGGGCGTCCTAATCCGCCAGCAGCACCGCGTCGGCCACCTTTTGGCCGGCTTCTTCGCCCAGCAGTTTGACGATGATCGCCCGGGCCCATTCCCCCGCAGTCCCCGCCGCCCGGCTGGTGATCACGTTGCCGTCCACCACCACCCGGTCCGCTTTCCAGTGCGCTCCGGTCACCCCTTTCTCCATGCCCGGAAAACAGGTATAGCGCCGCCCCGCCAGAATGCCCAGGGGAAAAAGCACCACCGCCGGCGCCGCGCAGATGGCGGCCACCACCTTGCCCGCCGCAGCCAGGTCCTTGATCAGCGCCGTGGCGGTCACCGAGGCGGCGATGTTGGCCGCCCCGGGCATGCCGCCGGGCAGGACCACCGCGTCCCAGGAAGCCGCGTCCAGCCGGCGGCCCAGGGAAAGTTCCACCAGCGTCGTATCCGCGACCACCGACAGGGCACGGGAACTCACCACCGTCTTGGAACCGCTGATCGCGACCACCACCACCTCGATGCCCGCCCGGCGCAGATAATCCAGAGAACTGACCGCTTCCACGTCCTCAAATCCGTCGGCCAGCAATAGAATCGCCTTCTTGGACACGGCAGAGCCTCCATTGCCTTTATTATAGTATTGCGCACCGCGCTTTCCTACCCTACAATACCAGGGAAAGGGGAAGTCCATTCATGAAACAAGTACTGGTAGTCGATGAGTCGCCGCTGTTGCGGGAATACCTGCGGGTCAAACTGACCGAGTACGAGCTCGACGTCGCCGTGGCGATCAACGGGCTGGACGCGGTGGCCAAAATCCGCAATCTGATGCCCGATCTGGTCATTCTGGACTACCATCTCAGCCGCCAGAGCAGCCTGGAAGTGCTCAAGGAAAAGAAAAAAAACCCCAACACCGCGGCCATTCCGGTCATCGTCACCGCCCAGAAGATCGACCAGAAGCGGATCATCGAGCTGGTGCCCTACAACGTCAAAAAGGTCTTCACCAAACCGATCCGCATCGACGCCCTGTTCGCCACCCTGGCCGAACTGCTGGGGACCAGCTTCGACATGGACGAAACGCCCTGCATCATCGAAGCCCACGTCAACGACGACATCGTCTTCATCGAGATCGCCCAGGGCCTGAACCGGGAAAAACTGGACCTGCTGCGCTTCAAGATCATCGAACTGATCGACCTGTACGAAATCAAGGTGCCCAAAGTGATCGTCATGATCAGCAACCTGACCCTGTCCTTCGGCGACGGTCCAAATATCCAAAAACTGATGGATATCGTCCTGCAGTCATCCCGGGCTAAGCACCGCTATATCCGGGTTTTGACCAACGACGACTTTACCCGCAAGTTCGTGCAAGGCCGCAAGGAATACGCCGACATCGAGGTCACCGCCAACCTGCAGTACGCCCTGGACGGACTCCTGTCCGAGCTGGACCCTTCCATGGAATTCGGCGACAAAAAAGCGGAAATCATCGGCAACCGGGTGCTGCAGGCCGAGCAGAACGACCAAGCCGAGACGGTGCAGCTGAAATTCGAGACCGAGACTCGTAAGAAGCCCCTAGATATGGAAGAAATCAAGGAATCCGCCAAGAACCTGCGCATCGCCGCAGTGGACGACGACTTTGTGATCCAGGAACTGCTCAAGACCACCTTTGAAAGCGTCGGCGCGGAAGTCTCGGTGTATTCCGACGGCAGCGAATTCCTGGAAATCGCGGGGACGGAAAAATTCGACCTGGTGTTCCTGGACCTGATGATGCCCAAGGTCGACGGGTTTACGGTGCTGAAGGAACTGCGCTCCCGGGACATCGTGCAGCCGGTGATCGTGCTGTCCGCGGTGACCCAGCGCGACACGGTGGTCAAGGCCTTCCAGTCGGGCATCAAGAGCTACCTGGTCAAGCCGCTGAAACCCGCGGACATTCTAATGAAGGCTCTGGAAATACTCCGGCCCAATTTCTAGGCGGCTTATGGTCAACGAAGAACGGAACCAGAACGACGACCCCTACCGCCGGATTTTTGCCGAATCCAGCGTGGCCCTGGCTTTTCTGGACGAGACCGGCTTTGTGGTCGACGCCAACGAGCATTTCAAGCGCGGCTTTGAATCCCTCTCCGGCCGCAGCCTGGAAGGACTGGACGACAGCTTCCCCGAGTTCCTGCGCTCCCGGGACGCCTTCCGTTTTTCCTACCACTTTTCCCGGCTGATCACCGGTTCGACCCGTTCGGTCACCTTCGACTCGTCCTTCCGCAACGCCACGGGTTCGCCGCGCTGGCTCAAGTTCCGGGCCTGGGTGGTGGACGAGCGTCCCGACGCGCCGCCGGCCCGGCGCGGCCCCTTCGTGGCCCTGACCATCGACGACGAAACCGACGAGCACCGGGAAGAAAAGCGCCTGCAGGAAGAAAAGGAGATTGCCGAGCGGGCCATCGAAACCAAGAACATGTTCCTGGCCAACATGAGCCACGAAATCCGCACGCCGATCCAGACCATCATCGGCATGACCGAACTGATGCAGGACACGGCGCTGAACCGGGAACAGGCGGAGTACGCCCGGCAGGTAAAGTTTTCCGCCGACGTCCTCTTGTCGCTGATCAACGACATCCTGGACTATTCCAAAATCGAAGCGGGCAAGCTGGAGCTGGAGCATATCGACTTTGACCTGGAGCAGACCGTCGAGCAGGCGGTGGACATGATCTCCCTGGAAGCCCACAAGAAGGGGCTGGAGATCGCCGTGGACGTTCCGCAGGAACTGTCGGTCCAGATCAAGGGCGACCCCAGCCGGTTCCGGCAGATCGTCATCAACCTGGTCAAGAACGCGGTCAAATTCACCAAGGCAGGCAGCGTCACCGTCTCCGCCCGCCCCGGCGAGCTGCAGCAAAAACCGGCGCTGACCATCGCGGTGGCGGATACGGGCATCGGCGTGCCGCCGGACCTGCGGGGCCGCCTCTTTACCACCTTCTTCCAGGGCGACGCCAGCACCACCCGTCGTTTCGGCGGCACCGGCCTGGGTCTGGCCATCTCCCGCCACCTGGTGGAAACCATGGGCGGCGAAATCGGCATGATCCCCAACGAAGGCGGCGGTTCGGTCTTCCGGTTCACCATTCCCTTCGAGCTGTCCGAATTTCCGCCCCGCCGCACCAATCCCAACGTGAACGCCGCGGACCGGATCCTGGTGATCGACGACCGCTCCGAATCCCGGCGCATCATCGTGTCCTATCTGGGGGATATCGGCTATCGTTCCATCCAGCAGGCCGCGTCGGGCCAGGAAGCGCTGGACAGCATGAAAGCCGCCGCCGCCGCCGGCCAGCCCTTCGCCATCTGTTTTGTGGACATGATCATGCCCCAGATGGACGGCTGGCGGCTGGCGGCGGAGATCAACGGCGACAAGAACATCAACCAGGCCCGGTTGGTGCTCATGGTCCCCCAGGGCATGCTGGGCGCGGACGCCAAGATGACCCTGCTCAAGTGGTTCAACGCCTACATCAACAAACCGATCAAGCGCCGGGAGATCAGCGACGCCGTGGACAGCACGGCCAACGAGAGCATCGATCTGCAGACGGGCGCAAAAGCCGCCGAACCGGCTCCAAAGGCTATTCCCGCCCACCGGCCCATGATCCTGATCGTCGAGGATCATCCGGTGAACCAGAAACTGTTCGCCCTGATTTTGGAAAAGTTGGGATTTCCGTCGGTGATCGCCGACGACGGCGTGGACGCCCTGGAAAAGGCGGCGCTCCATCCCTGGGGCCTTATTTTCATGGATATCCAGATGCCCCGCATGAACGGCTACGATACCACCCAAAAGCTGCGGGAACGGGGTATTGCCTGCCCGATCATCGCCGTGACCGCCAGCGCCCTGTCGGATGAACGGGAGCGCTGCCTGAAAGTGGGCATGGACGACATCCTGGTTAAACCCTTCAAACGACCGGACATCGAGGCCATGCTGGAAAAATGGCTGCGCGCGGAACCCGAAGAACTTCAAGAACTTGAGGAACCGGAAGAATTGGAAGAACTGGAAGAGCTGGACGACCCGGAACAGGCGTCAGCGTCGGCGTCGGGCGCCGCCCCGCCGCCGGAAGCGGGCGAACCGGACAAAAATGTCCTGGATTGGCCGGAAGTGGTGGAAACCTTCTTCGGCAAGACGGAAACGGTGGTCAACCTGATGGGACGTTTTGTGGAAAGAACCGCCGAACAGGTAGCCCAGTTGCCGGGACTGGTGGAACGGCAGGACTGGGAAACCGCCCGCCGGGAAGCCCACACCATCAAGGGTAGCGCGCTGAACCTGGCGGCCAAAAACCTGGGCCAGACCGCCGCCCGGCTGGAATTGGCCATAAAAAACCTGGACCAGCCGGAGATAGCCGCCGCGCTGCCCGAATTGCCCCGGGCCTTTGCCGCCTTCCGCCGGGCGGTGGACTACTATCTGCGCCCCGGACCGGCTGACAAAGTCCCCTGATCAGGGGCATACTGTCGGCATGCGCTATTCTTGCCTGCATACCCATACCACCTTCTGCGACGGCGCCTGTTCGGTGGAAGCCATGTGCGCCTACGCCGCGGAACACGGCTTTGTATCCCTCGGCTTCAGCTCCCACGCACCGTTGCCGACCAGCTTCGGCCCGCCGACGGCCTGGCACCTGGCCGCGGACCGGCTGGAAGAATACGCCGCTGCCGTCCGGGAAGCCCGGGAGCGCTGGCAGGGCAAGCTGGCGGTGTACCTTGGCCTGGAAGTCGACTATATCCCCGGCGTCTGCGGGCCCGGGGACGGTCGTTTCGACGGCCTGGGCCTGGACTACGTCATCGGATCGGTGCACTACCTGATTCCGCCCGGCGACGCCGAACCCTTTACCGTGGACGGCAGCCGGGACGAGCTGGCTACGGGCATCGCCCGGGGCTACGGCGGCGACGCGCAGGCCGCCGTGGAAGCCTACTGGGACAACCTGACCGCCATGATCCACGCCGGGGGATTTTCCATCCTGGGACACATGGATTTGATCAAGAAAAACAACGGGGACCGGCGCTTTTTTGACGACCAGGCCGACTGGTATGAACAAAAAAGCGCCGCCGCGGTGCAAGCCCTGGAAGGTACGGACATTACGGTAGAAATCAACACCGGCGGCCTCAACCGGGGCAGCGTGGCCGAAGCGTACCCTTCGGCGCGCCTCTTGTCCCTTTTGAACGCCGCCCGGGTGCCGATCGGCATCAACGCCGACGCCCACCGCTGCGAGCACCTGGGGGGCCACTACGAAGAAGCCCGGCGGCTCGCCCTGGCGGCGGGCTATCGTTCCGTCCGGCTGTTCAACGGCCACGGCTGGGATCAGGAAGCGCTGGGAACGGTCTAGCGGTTCCGGCGCTCCTCTTCGGTTTTACATTCGATGCACATCAGGGCGTAGGGAATCGCCTCCAGGCGGTCCTGGGGAATGCGTTTGCCGCATTTCATGCACAAGCCGTATTTGCCCTGCTGGATTCTGGTCAGCGCCGAATCGATCAGCTTGAGGCGCTTGAGGTCCTGGGATCCGATGGCTTCGATCATTTTGCGGTCGATGTCGTCGGAGGCGATATCGGCAAAGTCTTTGGGGTCCATGCCCTCGACTATTTCTTTGAAGTCCGCGTTGCCGGCCACCAGATTTGAAATGATCTCAGTCTTGAGATCGATCAGGGATGTATGCATTCGGGCTACGAATTCTTGATCCATGACGGTCCCCCTTCTCCTTTACATAAGTCCGCGTACATTGCCGTACTCTACCCGTTTTGTCAACCGTGTCCGCCGGGTTCGCGCCGTTGAGTCCATGGTTGACAACTTGGTCGATTGCCTATAGCATTATAGGAACGAAAAGGAATTAAAGCAAATTTCCCTTCCGTCCTCCCCACCAGGAGTACATCCCATGAGAAACGCCGAGGAGTTGCCGTGGCTAAAGAAGAAGCGATCGAAGTAGAAGGGGTCGTCAAAGAAGCTCTGCCGAACACCATGTTCCGGGTCATGCTGGACAATCAGAACGGACACCTCATTTTGGCCCACCTTTCGGGCAAGATGCGCAAGCACTACATTCGCATCGTCCCCGGCGATCGGGTCAGAATCGCCCTTTCCCCCTACGATCTCAGCCGCGGCCGCATCATCTACCGCGAACGATAATCCGCCTTGCTTCCATCCTTGATCACCACCCAGGTCGCGCCGCTCCCGCCCAAGGCTGTTGGAGCTTGGCCGCTTTCGCCCGTGTAAGCGCTGCGCTCGATATACTCCCGGACCGTCCGCTTCAGGATCGCCTCGCCGTCGGAATGGTTGCCCTTGCCGTGCACGATCAGGACCTTTTCCGCCCCCTCCCGCCGGGCTTGGGCAAAAAATAAATCCAACCTGACCCAGGCTTCATCCCGGGTGAGACCGTGCAGGTCGACCACCGCGTCGGCCCGCTTCTTCAGCAGCCGGTTCCGGCGGGCGGCGGAAGAAACCTCGGCCCCTTCGGCGCCCGCGTCCTTGTCCTGGACGCCGTTTATCCGCAGCCAAGCGGTCAGGGGATCCACCTCCCGGGCTGGCGGCGGCGCGACTTGAGCCGCGCTTTCCGGTCCGGCGGCTCGCCGGGCCCCGGGCTTGGCGGTCTGTTTATCCCATTCGTCCAGAATAGCGCCAAAATCCATCGTGTACGTCCTTAGTAGGGAATCATCCGGTCCGCGGGGATCCAGCCGGCTTGTCCATCCGACGTTTCCACGTACGCCCAGGCTCCGGCCCGGGTGCGTACGTACACGGGCTGACCTTCCCGGAACCCGAAGCCCGCGTCGTCGTCCAGGTCATCCGGTACGCGCCGGGCTACGCAGGACAGAAGCACCGCGTCGCCGCCCCGGGCCGAGCCCGGCAGGGCCAGCCACGCCAGAGCCCCCAGGCCAAGAGCCAGGAATAGTCCGGTAAAGGTATAACCCTGAATACGCCGTGAAGTTACAGCTCCGCGATTCTTGCGGGGCAAGAACAGGAGGGCCAGAAAAAAAGACAGACCCGCGGCGATGCCCAGAACGCGGACCGGCGCCCAAACTTCGTCCCCGCCGGCGGCGATGCCCAGGCGGGCTTCCAGCTCGCGCCGGGTAGCCGTCAGACCGGGTCCGGCTTCCGAGCGCCGTTCCGCGCTGCGCAGCGCGGCCAGAGCGCGGGCGTACTCGCCTTCCGTCCAGAGCGCCGCCGCCGCCGCCAGCGACTTCCGGCGCGGTCCGTCGAACAACCGGCTCCAGAGTCCGCCCCGCCGGTCGGCGGTGTCCGGAAAGGGCGGAGCAACCGCCGGCGCGGCCGGAGGCGCCGGTTCCACCGCCTCCGGTTCCACCGCCGCGGCCGACTGCGACGGGCTACCGGCGGAACCGGAAACCGCCAGGACGCGGATGCCGGCCGCCGGCGCGGTCAATACCGTGTCCGGACCCAGCGCCAGGCTGACCGCGGGCAGCACGAGCCGGGGCGCCTCCAGGGCGCTGAGGCGAACCTTGAGCACCACGCCGGCCCGTCGTTCCGTCTCCGAAAGAGCCGGCGTTTCCATCAGCACGTTTTCCGGCACCACCACCTGGGGCTGGGCGGCGGCGATTACCGGCGGGAGAAGGCTCAGGGTCAGTTCCACCGCGTCCCCCAGGCGCAGCTGGTCCGGCAGCGGACTCCAGACCAGCCGGGGTTCCGGCGGCGCGGCGCCCGGTTCTGCGGCCACCAGCAGCGAAAGGGCGGCGGTGCGGACTTCCCGACCGGGTACGCGGACCACAAAGGCTCCCAGGTTCAGCACACCCGGGCTCAGGGGGGTAAACTGGAACTGCACCGCCGTCCAGCGTTCGTCTTTGCCGTTGTAGATGTCCACCCGACGGCTGTCCGTGCGTACCCGCTCCAACACCAGCTGGGCCGGAAAGACGGGCGGCTGAACCGCCACCTCCGCCGGGTACGGATGGTCCACCAGGATGGTGACCGTCCACCGCGTATTGCGCGCCGGCTGTTCCGGAGCGGTTTCCACCAGGACGGTCGGCGCTTCGTCCGGGCCTTTTTGGGCAAAAATGCCGGCGGGAGCCAGGCACCAAGCGGAGACAAGAACCGTCAATAATCGACGGCGGAAGCGTTCTCCGCTTCCCATTCCCGACTTTTCCATCGGTCGCTCTCCTTTTGGCGGATAAAATTGAACACGACTTGAGCCGCCTGGCTGCCGGACCGTTGTTCTACCGGCGCCTGGGAAGCCGCGGCGGCGCTCTGGCGCGAGAGCGCCCGCAGACTCAATTCCAGGTTCCGCTTGGCTTCCGGCCGCCGACCGTCCAGCTCCAGCGCGGTCCGGAAGGCGGCGGCGGCGCCGGCAAAATCCCCGCCCTGAAAACGGCTGACCCCGGCATTGAAGCGCAGCCGGTAGCGCAGCTCCCGGATCGCCGCCGCCGTACCTCCCGGGGGGCCGGTCTCAAGGCCGGCTTCCGCCGCGGCAAAACGCCGCTGGGCGGCGTCGTTCTCGCCCAAGGCCAGGTAGACCGTGCCCAGGCCGTACGCCGCGTAGGACCCGACGGTAGGGCTGGAAACCGCCGGCAGATAGGCGGCGACAGCTTCGGTATAGGCGCCCCGGGAAGAGCGGAAGCCGCCTTCCAGGATCCGCAGCCGGTCGGGCACCTCGGCGCAGGCGCCGAGCAGCACGGTCAGGGCCGCAAGGAACAGGATGCGCCCCGGCGCAGCATCGCGGGGGGTCATATTTTTCTCCGGAAGCCGGTTTCCACCAGCCGGGAAAGGGCAAAAGCCGCCAGCGCGGCCAGCAAAAACCAGTGCCCCCGGGCTACGCTTTCCCGACGGTAGCCCTCCAGGGCCGTTTCGGACGCCGCAGCGGCGATATGCTTCCGCAGCGCCTCCGCCGCGTCCGGTTGGGCGCCGTCCAGGTAGAGGCCCCCGGACCGCTGCGCCGCGGCGCGCAGGTCGTTTTCCCGCAGTCGACTCAGCACCGCCGACCCGTCTTCCCGTTTGAGATCCGGGACTTCCGCCCCCGTAGCGCTGCCCAAACCCACGGCGATGATCGCCGCCCCGGCCGCGGCGGAACGTTCCGCCGCCTGCTGCAGGGACCCGCTCAGGGACTCTCCGTCGGACAGGAGCAGGATTTTTTTCCGGGCCGGAAAATCCGGCTGAAAAGCGCCCAAGGCGACGTCCAGCAGGCGTTCCAGATCGGTGCCGCCGGAACTGATGCCGGCGCCGGAAACGCCTCGGAAAAAGGCGCCCAGACTTTCGGCGTCCTCCGTCAGCGGCAGCGCCAGGACGGCGCTGCCCTTGCCTACGGCCACGGCGAACCGGGCACCTGGAGAACCTTCCACCGTCTCCATGGCCAGCGCGGCGGCCCGGCCAAGCCTCGACGGCGCCAGATCCCGGACCTCCATGCTGCGGGAAAGATCCAGGGCGATGACCACGTCCACCCCCCGCCGGTATTCGGGCACCACGCGGCTGCCCCACCGGGGTCCGGCCAAGGCCAGCAGGACCGCGGCCAGAAAGATCAGGAAAAAAAGCGTCGAAGCGGTGTAGCGCCGGCGCAAGCCGTCCATCAGGCGCCGGGCGTCCTGGACCGAGGCGGCGCCGATCAAGGCGAGCAGGGCCTGCCGGCGTTTTACGTAGCGCTGCGGCGCCAGAACCAGTACCGGAAGCAGAGTCCAGAGCCCCCACAGCAGCCCCGGGTCGTCAAAGCTCATAGCAGCGCCCCCAGGATCGACCGACGGACAAAACGGCTGCCCACCAGCAGCAGCAGGGCGGCAAGAATGAAGGGACGATGGAAAGCCGCGCTCCGCTTGACCGTCCGCGACCGCTGCACCGTAGCTTCCGCCCCGTCCAGCGCGGAGAAGGCGGCGGCGAAGGAATCGGCCGAGGGCGCCGGAAGATACACGCCGCTGCCCGCCCGGGCGATGGCCCGGAAGGTTTCCGGGTCAAAGCGGGATTCGAAGGTGCCGGTACGCCGGATGCGGGTAACAGGGTCCACGTAATCCAGGGGAACCTGCCCCGCAGTCCCGACGCCGATGACCCACAGCGAAGCGCCCACCGAACGGAGCGCCGCCGCCGCGGTGAGCGGGTTGAGCGCGCCGGCGTTGTTCTCCCCGTCGGTGATCAGGACCGCCGCCCGTTTGGGCGCCGTAGAATCCTTGAGGTGCAGCGCGGCCAGGGCCAGCGCCGTACCCAGGGCGGTGCCGTCCCCCAGCTCACCGATGCGCAGGCCTTCCAGCCGGTCCAGCAGCACCTTCCGGTCGACGGTCGCCGGCACCAGCAGCGCCGCGTCCGCCCCGACGCCGACCAGTCCGATGGCGTCGGTACGGCGGTGGGCGGCGAATTTGCCGACCAGGCTGCGGGCAGCGTCGAAGCGGCTTTTTCCTTCCATGTCGATGCCCGACATGCTGGGACTGATATCCAGAATGAACAGCACGTCCGCGCCGCGGTTCATCCAGAGGGTATCGTAGCTGATGAAGAAGGGCCCCGCCGCCGCGATCAACAGGGCGACAATCCCGACCAGGTCCAGCGCGCGCAGCACCCGCACCAGCGCGTCCACCGCCGCCGGCGCCTTGAAGGGTTGCCCCCCGGGAGGGCCCAGCGGCAGGGACAGGGCGCGATCCTTCTTCCAGAGCCGGGAAAAAATCAGGACCAGCGCCAGGGCCGCCAGACCGAAGGCGAGCAGCAGGGGCCTTTCCAAGGCTACGTTCATGGCGCGGCCTCCGGGATCACGGCATCCTGAGCGGCAGGAGCTGCGGGAGCCGCGCTTTCCAGCGCCAGGGCGCACCGTTCCACCCCGTCTTTCAGGGCCGCCAGATCGAGCCGCCCCGGCGCCTGCGGGCCGAAGCGGAGCTCGTCGCAGCGCCGGAAGATCGCCTCCAGCGCGGCTGCTAGTCCTTCTTGCGGAAGCAGGGGCTCCAGGCTCCGAAACTCCCGGGGACTCAAAGCGAAGCAGGATAGACTGATCCTGGCGCCCAGATACGCCCGGAACGCCGCGCTGAGCCGGGCCACCAGTTCCGTCCCGGCGCCACGCTCCCGGCGGGTGTCGATCTGGGCCAGGACGCGGCGCAAGCGGCGCCAGGCGAGCCGGCGGGTCCGCCCGGCCCGGTAGTTCCGGAGCGCCGGCGCGCCCCGGAGGGCGCCCCAAACCAGCAAGGCCAGCGTCAGGAACACGCCGATCAGCGTACCGTAGACCAGCACCGCCGTACCCGGCGGCGACAGGGCGTCCAGGGGCGGGGCCAGGGTGGGCGCGGTTTCATCCGGATCCAGGATCGAGGCGATGCGCACCCGCAGACCGGACACCGCGTAGGGACCAAACTCGATCTTCGGAAAATCCACCAACCCCGGGGCGTAGGCCGAAAAATCGGCCAGGATCCGCGTTTCCGGGCCCCGGGTTTCCAGCTCCAGGCGATGGATGGTCACGTCCCTGGAGCGGGGCAGCCGCTCGGCCACCTCGATGACCGGGAACTCCCGGCTGCCCGCGTCGGCCCCGCTTTCCAGGGTGGCGACCGGAATGACCAGACGCGCCCGATCGCCGACGTAGACCGTCGGGGGAACCAGCAGCAGTCCCGCGTCCGCCCCGTCCGCCTCCTGCGCCGGACACCGGGCCAGCGCCGCGCCCAGAACCATGAGGAGCGCCGGAAAGCGGCTCACGGACGCCTCCGCCGGCCAAAGAAACCCGCCAGGACCGTCGGCGCGTCCTGATCGGTGGCCAGTTCCAGAGCCGCCACCCCGTGGCGTCGGCAGAGGGCCCGCCAGGCTTCGGTCCGGTCGGCGTGCCATTGGTTCCAGGCTCCCCGGAAAGCGGCAAACCCGGTGGGCGCGTGGAGCTCAAGGCCGGTCTCCGGGTCCCGGACGTAGACCAGACCGGCATTCGGCAGGGCGTAGTCCACGGGGTCGCTGATCCTGAGGGCCACGATATCGTGCCTGCGGGCCAGCACCCCCAGTTCGCGCTCCCAGGCGACGCAGAGAAAATCCGAAATCACCACCACCAGGCTGCGGCGCTTCAACAACCGACCGGCGCCGGTCAGGGCCACGCCCAGATCGCTCCGCGGACCCAGGGCCTGGTCCGCCAGCAAGCCCATGACCAGGGCCATGGCATGGGTCCGGCCCTTGCGGGGCGGCACTACCCGGCGGATACCCTGGTCAAAGAGGACCGCCCCCACCCGCTGCCCCGCCTGTTCGGCGGAAAAAGCGATCAGGGCGCCGGCCAGCACCGCCTGGTCGTAGCGGCTGACCGTACCGCCGCCGGAGCGCATGGAGGCCGACGCGTCCAGCACCAGGCAGACCGTCAGTTCCCGTTCTTCCCGGAAAAGTTTGACGTAGGGAGTTCCGAAACGGGCGCTGACGTTCCAATCGATGCTGCGGACGTCGTCGCCCCGCTGGTAATGCCGAACCTCGTCGAACTCGATCCCCTGTCCCTTGAAGACGGACCGGAAATCTCCGGACAGCAGATCCTCCGCCAGATCCTCGGCGACCAGGGGAAAGGTCCGTATGCGGTCCAGCAGCTCCCGGCGGTCCACGAAGGCCTACGGTACGGGCACCAGGGCCAGGATGCGGCTGATCACCGCGTCCGCGTCCAGGCCGTCGGCTTCCGCTTCGTAGGAAAGCACCAGACGATGCCGCAGCACCGCCGGCGCGATGGCCTTGACGTCTTCCGGCGTCACGTAGGACCGTCCGGCGAACAGGGCGCCGATCCGCGCGCAGCGGTGCAGGGCCAGCGACGCCCGGGGGGAAGCGCCGAAGGAAATATAGCGGTACAGGTCTTCCCGGGCGCCCCGTTTGCGGTCCGCTGCGGGCCGGGTGGCGGCGACGACGGAGACGATGTACTCCACCACCTGATCGTCGATCTTTATGTCCCCCGGAGCGGCCTGCAGGGTGCCCAGGGCGGCCCGGTCCAGCACAGAATCCACCGGCGGCAGCGGCGCGGCGGCGGCACCCGCTCCGGCATGCAGGATTCGGACTTCCTCATCCCGATGGGGATAGGCGACGCGGAGCTTCAGCAGAAACCGGTCCAGTTCGGCTTCCGGCAGCGCGTAGGTACCTTCATGTTCGATGGGATTCTGGGTCGCCAGCACGAAAAAGGGCTGGGGCAGGGGATAGGTTTCTTCGCCGATGGTCACCTGCCGTTCTTCCATCGCCTCCAGCAGCGCGGACTGCACCTTGGCGGGCGCCCGGTTGATCTCATCCGCCAGGATCACGTTGGCGAACACCGGTCCCCGGCGGACGGAAAAGGTCCCGCTAGCCTGTTCCCACACCAGGGTGCCGGTCAGATCGGCGGGCAGCAGATCCGGGGTAAACTGGATGCGCTTGAACAGCAGGCCGGTAATGTCCGCCAGCGTCTTGACCGCCAGCGTCTTGGCCAGGCCCGGCACGCCCTCCAGCAGCGCGTGCCCGCCGGCGATCAGGGCCATGAGCAGGCCGTCGACCATGTCCTGCTGACCAACGATTCTTTTAGCCATTTCCGTCCGGCACGCCCCGATCAGGCGGCGGGCGTGTTCCCCTCTTTCCAATTCCATAGGGTCCATTGTAATGGTACAAAATGGGTATGGCAATATTGACAGGGACCTTCCGCACCGCTAGGCTTCAACAATGAACACTTTGGCTGCTGAACTCAACGCCGTCCTGGACGGAACCGTCGCCGGGAGACTGCTTTCCAGTCTCGGAAAACGTCTCTACTTTCCCAAGGGCATCATCGCCCAGTCTGCGGAAGCCAAAAAATTGGCCCACCGGGCCAACGCCACCATCGGCATGGCCTACGAGGGCGGCCGCCCGCTGATCCTTTCGGCCATCGCCGAAGGCATGCCGACCCTGTCCACCACCGAAGTCGTGGCTTACGCGCCCACTGCGGGCGTAGAAGCGGCCCGCACCGCCTGGCGGGACGCCATGGCCCAGAAAAACCCCTCAATCGACGCCGACAAGATTTCCCTGCCCGTGGTGGTGCCGGGTTTGACCGCGGGCATCTCCTACATCGCCGACCTGTTCCTGGACGAAGACGACACCATGCTGATCAGCGACCCCAGCTGGGATAATTACGGTCTTATTTTTACCGACCGCCGGGGCGGCACGGTGCGGGAGATTCCCTTCTTCGGCGCCGGCACCGGGCTGGACCTGGTTGGAATGGAAAAAGCCGTCAAATCGGCGGCCGAATCCGGCCAGGTGCGCATCATCCTGAACTTTCCCAACAATCCCTCCGGGTATTCGCCCAACGTCGCCGAAGCCGAAGCGCTGATCGCCCTGATCCGTTCCGTCGCCGAAGGCGGCGCCGACGTGCTCGTCATCTGCGACGACGCCTATTTCGGCCTGGCCTACGAGCAGGATATCTTCGGCGAATCCCTGTTCGGACGGCTGGCGGCGCTGCACGAGAAGGTGCTGGCGATCAAGGTGGACGGACCCACCAAAGAGGACTACGTGTGGGGACTGCGCATGGGTTTTGTGACCTTCGGGTCCGCGGGCCTTAACCAGGCGGCCTACGACGCGCTGGTCAAAAAGCTGATGGGCACCATCCGGTCGTCGGTTTCCTGCTCCAACACCCCCGCCCAGCATCTGATGCTGAAGACTATGGCCGACCAGCGGACCCAAGGCGAAAAGGAACACTATCGGGAGCTGCTCCGCAAGCGGTACGCCGCAGTCAAAGACTTTATCAAGGCCAATCCCGACCACCCGGTGCTGCGGCCCCTGCCCTTCAATTCGGGCTATTTCATGAGTTTCCGCTGCGTCGGCGTCGGGGCGGAAGAAGTCCGGCAGACCCTGTTGAAGGACCACGGCATCGGCACCATAGCCCTGGGGAACGCTTACCTGCGGGTAGCCTTTGCCAGCGTGGACGCGGACCAACTGCCGGTGCTGTTCCGCACCATCTACGACGTGGCCGCGACCTTTGCCTGAAGCCCGGCAGTCCGGGCGCCGGAGCTATTCGACCAGCTGGCGCCCGATGTTTTCCAGCTCCGGCATCTGCATGTACAGGGGGACGCGGCCCGCGGAAGCGCCCTTGTCCAGCTCGACCAGCTTGACGTAGAGCTCGTTCAGCATATCCGCGAAGAGTTTGAGATTGGAGGCGAAGTTGTTGATCGCCATGTCCCGGAGCACTTTGTCCGAGTCGGCGATGCGCACGCCCGCTCCCAGCCGGGAACGCAGGGTGGGCACCAACTCGCGGCGCGCCAGGGCGATGAAGCGCGCCGAAGCCGCCAGCTGCCGGTACAGTTCGTCCAGGTGAAAGCCCTGGTAGCGGAACTGTTCCACCTTCTCGGTCAACGTCTCGATCATGTCCCAAGCCTGGTTTTCCAAGGGTAGATGCAGAAGGGCGGGCCGGATGTACCGATTGGATATGTTGGATCGGAAGTGTTCTCCGATGCGCTCAATAAGTCGTAGGACTTCCGAATCTTTAACCTGCATTGGCGGTATGATACTCCGACCGGCCCGGATTGACAAGCATGGAATGGCGACAATAGGATTATTATATGTATTTTAGAAACTGGTCATATCGAAGCCTTTTAGCCGCCGCCGCCCTCGTCGCCGGTCTGCAGCTCGCTTCCTGCGAGCTGTGGGAACCCAAAACCGCCGTACTCTGGACAGATCGCCCGGAATTCGCCGCCTACGCCGAGCATTTCAACGTCAGCCAGACGCGGTACAAGCTGGAAGTCTTTTATCGGGAGGCGCCGGCGGAAGCCTTGTCCGACGCCGCGACGGTGCCGGACCTGGTGATCGGCAGCTGGCTCAAGGGCGCTTCGACCCGGATGCTCTTCAAGCCGCTGGACTATTTCTTCGACGATCTGCTGCTGTCCTCGGCGGCCTTCTATCCCGCGCTGCTGTCCCTGGGCAATATCGAAAGCCGGCAATACCTGCTTCCGGTTTCCTTCAATATCCCGGCCCTCGTTTTTTCCAAAGAAAACGCCGCCCTGGTCACCACCCCCTTCATCCTGACCCTGGAAGAAACCCAGCGCCTGGGCAAGGCTTACAACAGCGCCCAGGACGGCGTCTACAGCCGGATGGGGTTTTCCCCCCGCTGGAGCGACGACTTCCTGTTCATCACCACCGCCCTTTTCGGCGCCGCTTACCGGGAAGGCTCCCCGCTGGCCTGGAATCCCGAAGCCCTGGAACAGGCGTTGGCCTACATCCGCCGCTGGACCACGGACGCCAACGGCAGCGTCCAGGCGGAAGATGACTTTGCCTTCAAGTACCTCTACGAACCAAGTCCCCTGCCGGCTACCTCGGGACGCATCCTCTTTGCCTACCTGAACAGCGCCGACTTGTTTACCGTCACCGAAGAACGCCGCGGCACCCTGGATTTCCGCTGGGTGGCCAAGGAGACCACCATCCCCGTGGTGGAAGGCGCCGCCTACCTGGGCATCTGCAAGGCCGGCAAAGCCAAAAATGCGGCGGATGCCTTTGTCCAGTGGTTCTATAAAGAGGAGAATCAGCTCAAGCTGCTGGAAATGAGCAAGAAATACCGCCTGAGCGAAACCCTCTTCGGCATCGCCAACGGCTTTTCCGCCCTGCACGGGGTCAACGAACAGATCTACCCGCGTTTCTATCCCAGCCTGCTGGGCCACGTACCGCCCCGGGACTACCTGGCGCCGCCCAACATCCTGCCCACCAATTGGCTGACCCTGAAGGAACGCGTCATCCTGCCCTATCTGCACCAGCGGTCCCAGACTGGCGGCGGCGCGTCGCTGGAAGCGCGCCTGGAAGAGTGGGAACGGCTCAACAGCAACAGCTGACTTTAAATTTGCTCAACTTTTCCGCCCGGTCTCCGATACCTCCAAGTAGGAGACCGCAGCGATATGATCTATGGATCATCCTTCGTCAACCCGTACCCCCCCGCCTCGTACGTGCTCAGCCACGGCGTCCAGCAGACCCGCCTGGCCATTCCGGTGGCCCCATCCAACTTCATCTATTCCCAGTTCAAGCACGTGGCCGGCTTTCCCGCGCCGGAAGGCGTCCAGGGCGTCACCATCAGCAAACTGAAAATTCTGGACGTGCTCATCGACCGGCTTTCCCAGCTCAAGACCAAGAACCTGCCCCAAGCCCCCGAGATCCAGGCCATGACGGACGGGCGCATCGACGCGCTGATCTACCAATACGAAAAAGAAATCAGCAGCGCCGCCGCCGCGTCCACCCCCTACAAAGCGGCTCCCGCCGCGCCGGCGGGCGTTCTCTTCAACCTCGTCGCCTAGGAGCAACGACATCCGGGGGAACTGGACGCCATCGAGAAACGGATGGCAACATCAAGGTAGCTGTCCCGTAACTCCCTGAGTTACGGGACAGCCTCAATCAGCCTCCAGCGACACCCGGGGAGGCAGCGTCGCCCTCCCGGCAGTGCACTTCGTCCATGTGCCGCAGGCGCCGGGAAAGGTCCCGGGCCAGGTTCATGATCACCAATGAAAAAATGGCCGTGTCCAGCTTGAACATCTCCCGCAGTGCTTTATTGGAAATGGTGGCTACCTTGGTCGGAAGCAGCGTCCGGATGGTGGCGGCGCAGGGCATGACGTCCAGCACTTCCATCTCGCCGAAGGTTTCGCCTTCCCCCAGTTCCAGAAGCACCTCTTTCCCCTTGACCACCGCCACCCGGCCCTCGAGCACAAAACGGATCCGGTCGTTGCGCTCCCCTTCGGTGATGATGTTCTCCCCGACCGCGTAGCCTTCCTGGCCCATGAGCGGCAGGATGCGTTCGATCTGGTCCGAGAGAAGTCCACCGAACAAAGAGTATTTCTGCAGGGAGGCGGAATCGATCATGGGCATGCTCCCTCTTCATTCTGCCCGGGGAGGGGCAAACCGTCAATACTTCCAACAAAAAAACCGTAGCAAGACCGGCCCTGTTCTGGGTATGATACCCGCCTATGCTGGGCGAACGCCGCGATTTTCTCGGAAGTTTTCTTTCCCTTGACCCCTCGATCCGCGTGCTCTTCGCGGTGCGTCTGATCAATTCCATGGGCAACTTTGTCTTTCCGTTTTTAACCCTGCTGTTGACCGTAAAATTGGGCTACTCCGAAAACCAGACCGGCCGGTTCATGTCCATTGCCGCCTTGCTGGCGGGAATCGGCATGCTGGCGGGCGGCAAGGCGGGGGATTTTTTTGGAAAAAGGCAAACCCTCGCCTTTCTGCAGCTCGTTTCGGCGGTCATTCTGGGTTTCTGCGCCTTTCTCGGCCTGGTCCCGATCGTTCCTTTTCTGATCGCGGTCGCCTATATCCTGCTGCAGACTTCCTGGCCGATTTTCAATGCCCTGGTGGCCGACCTCTGCGCCGGCGACCAGCGCCGCCGGGCGTACGCCCTGCTCTACTGGGGCAACAATATCGGATTTTCCGTCGGTCCCCTCCTGGCCGGCTACCTGTTCAACGCCCACGCTTCCTGGATGTTTGTCGGCAACGCGGCCTCCCTGGGTCTTGTATCCCTGCTCTTGCTGCTGGCGGTCAAGAGCGGCCCCCGCGGCGGCTTGCAAACGCCGTCCGCATCCGATGAAAAAGCTGTCGACAATGCCGACGAGGCGCCGGAAAGCGGGTCCCTGGTCCAGGCGCTGATCAAACGGCCGCTCATTCTGGCTTTTACCGGGGTCAACCTGCTCTTGCACTTGGTATACGTCCAGCATCTTTTTGCCCTGCCGATTTTCTTGAACGATATCTTCGGCTCAGCCGGACCGGCGCTGTACGGCCAGGTGATGACCACCAACGGATTGACCGTGGTCATCTGCACCGGGATAGTCGGCATCGTACTGGCGGGCAGACGGGCGTCAGTCAACATTGCCCTGGCGGCGTTGCTGTACGCTGCGGGTTTCGGCATGCTCTTTTTCTGTTTTCGGGGTCCGGCGGTCTTGATTTCCACCGTCATCTGGACCCTGGGCGAAATCATTTCCGCCACCAACGTACAGGTTTTTATCGCCGGCCGGACGCCGCGTTCGCACCGGGGACGGATCAACGCCTTCATCGGCTTTGTGTCCGGCTGGGGCAGCGTGGCGGCGCCGCTTCTGGCCGGCGCCTACATCGGCGCCTTCGGTAGCCATGCCTTCTGGCCGCTGAACGCGGCCATCGCCCTGCTTGCCGCGCTGCTCATATTTCTGATAGCCGCCGGCGACCTGCGCCGCAGCCGTCGCTGATACGGCTTACGCGGCGCCGGCCAAACCGATCTGCGGAGCCACTCCCCGCAGGGCCAGGATGGTTTCGGCGATCAGGTCATCCAGTGCGACGCCCAGCAGGACGGCGCCCTTTTCAATCACCTCCCGGTTGACGCCGGCGGCAAAGGCCGGGGTCTTCCACTTCTTTTTGACCGATTTGACTTCCAGATCCATGACGCTTTTGGAGGGCCGCACCAAGGCGCAGGCGGCGATAAAGCCGGTCAGCTCATCCACGGCGTAGAGCGTCTTTTCCAACCGGGTCCGGGGCTCCACGTCCGCGCACAGGCCCCAGCCGTGGCTGACCACCGCCCGGATGTACGCTTCCGGCCAGCCGGCCTCTTCCAGCAGCGACCGGGCTTTGACGCAGTGTTCCGCCGGAAAACGGCCGTAGTCGATATCGTGCACCAAGCCGATCACGCCCCATTCGTCGGCATCCGCCTCGGGTCCCTCTTTGGCGGCAAAATGGCGCATGGCCGCTTCCACCGACAGGGCGTGGCGCCACAAAGCCTCGTCGTCGTTGTACCGGCGCCACAGCGCCTCCGCTTCGGTCCTGGTAGGATTCATGGGTGCTCCTCAAACATTGAATTGAAAGAACATGCCGGAGCATCCATGCTC
>DYPP01000034.1:24425-28719 GCA_020719845.1 Treponema denticola
GCCTTTGCCCCCGCGCGCATCCCTGCGCGCCGCGCATTCCATGCGCGCCGCGTCGGCGACGGACTTTTGTCCCAAAAGATACCTTTCCCGCCTCAAACATTGAATTTAAAGAACATGACGTCGCCGTCGCGGACGAGGTATTCTTTGCCTTCGATGCGGTATTTGCCGGCTTCCTTGATCTTGGCTTCGCTGCCGTAGGCCAGCAGGTCATCGTAGGCGTAGACCTCGGCCTTGATGAACCCTTTCTCAAAATCCGTATGGATGACGCCGGCGGCCTTGGGAGCCGTGTCGCCGGCATGGATGGTCCAGGCCCGGCACTCGTCGGCGCCGGCGGTAAAGAAGGTGCGCAGGCCCAGCAGGTGGTAGGTGGCGTGGATGAGCGAAGCCAGCCCGGATTCGTGCAAGCCCAGCTCGGACAGAAAGGCCAGCCGGTCTTCCGCGCTGTCCAGGTCCGCCAGTTCCGCTTCGAACTTGCCGCAGATGACCACCGCTTCCGATCCTTCCGCAGCCGCCCTCCGGCGCACCGTTTCGACGTAGGCGTTGCCCTTGCGCATGCCCTCCTCGTCCACGTTGCAGACGTAGAGCTGGGGCTTCATGGTGATCAGGTGGCTGTCGTAGAGCGCGGCTTTTTCGTCGTCGCTCAGGGGCACCGAGCGGGCGGGCTTGCCTTGCTGCAGGGCGGCCTGAACCTTGTCCAGCGCGGCGATGACCAGCTCGGCCAGCTTTTGCTGATCCTTGGCCTGCACCTTGAGCGTCCGCTCGGCCCGGTCCCGACGCTTGGCCACCGTGTCCAGGTCGGCCAGCGCCAGCTCGACGTTGATCACTTCCATGTCCGATTCCGGATCGATGCGGTTGGCCACGTGCACGATGTCCGGATCGTCGAAGCAGCGGACCACCTGGGCGATGACCCCCACTTCCCGGATGTGGGAAAGGAACTGGTTGCCCAAACCTTCGCCCTGGGACGCGCCCTTGACCAGGCCGGCGATGTCCACGAACTCGACCACCGCGGGCACCCTTTTCAGCGGCTTGAAGATGTCCGTCAGCTTGTCCAGCCGCGCGTCCGGCACGTTGACGATGCCGACGTTGGGTTCGATGGTGCAGAAGGGATAATTCGCCGCTTCCGCCGGCGCCGAACTGAGGGCAGAAAAAATAGTGGATTTGCCGACGTTCGGCAATCCGACGATTCCGCAATTGAGTGCCATATCCGGCCATTGTACGGGACGGACCCTTTCGGGTCAAGCCGCGCCGTTTTGCCGTCCGTCATCGGCCGTCGCCGCCGGAAAACGTCTTGCCTCCCGTCGGCGGCCATGCTAGTATGAATGCCTCATCTCAATTTTCCGGCATCGTTCGGGGAGGATCCTATGGCTTTTTCACTGCACAGTTATCCCGTCGTGTACCGCTCCAAGTTTTCAGGCCAAGATTGGAAGGAAGAATATATCGAAAAGAATCTGCGGACCCCCGCCGAAGAGGCGGCCATGAGCGACGCGGAACGGGAAAGCCTGGCGGCGTCGCGCAATTTTTACGACGATATGCCCCTGGTAAGCTATACCACCCAGTACGGTCTAGGCTGTTTTGAGGGCGTCAAAGCCCTGCCCCAGAAGGACGGCAGCCTGGCCATCTTCCGCCCCGACCAGAACGCGGCGCGTTTCCGGCGGTCCATGGAAGGCCTGCTGATGCCGGGCTTTCCGGAACAGGACTTTGTCCGCGCCGTGGTCGAAACGGTGCGCCGCAACGCCGCCCTGGGCTTCCGGCCGACGTACAAGGCGGAATGGGAAAAAGATTCCTTCATGACCGCCGACGCGGTCTATATCCGGCCCTTCTCGTATTCCGAGGGCGGCATCGGCGTTTCCCCCGCCAAAGAACCCTGGGTCATCGTGATCACCACCCCGGTCAGCGCCTACTTCTCCGCCGCCAAGTCGGCGGCGGTCACCACCGACCGGGTCCGGGCCACCCCCCACGGCACGGGCTGGATCAAGACGGCTTCCAACTACGTCATTTCCACCATCGCCAAGCACGAAGCCAACGCCGCAGGCTACATGGAATGCGTCTTCCTGGATTCCAGGGAAAGCAAGTATATGGAGGAAGGCTCTTCTTCCAATATTTTCGTGCGCCTTGCTTCCGGCGAACTGGCCACCCCCGCCCTGGGCGACACCATCCTGCCGGGCATCACCCGGGCCAGCGTCATCGAGCTGGCCAAGGACTGGGGCGTCAAGGTTTCGGAGCGCCGGGTATCGATCGAAGAAGCCATGACCGAGGGCGCCGAGTGCTTTGTGGCCGGCACCGCCGCAGGCATCACCCCCATCGAATCCCTGACCCATCAGGGCAAGACCCGCACCTTCAACGACGGCAGGGTCGGCGAGCTGAGCGCCAAACTGCGGGACACCCTCAAGGGGATCCAGTACGGCAAGCTGCCGGACACCAAGGGCTGGATGGTCAGAATATAGGGCGAACCAGCGGTCGGGTACGGTTGTCCGTACCCGATGCAGCCTAGTCCGGGAGGCGGAGCGCTTCTACCGCTTCCCGGCTCATTCCCGTCGCTGCGGCAATGTCCGCAGCATCCATGCCGCGGGCCATCAGCCGCCGGGCGATATCCAGCGCTTTCTCAGCCGCTCCCTTCTCGCGCCCCTTGGCTAACCCTTCTTCCAGGCCAACTGTCCGGCCCTCCGCCAGGCCAACTGTCCGGCCGGCTTCCTTGCCCTCACGTACCCCGTTTTCCCAGCCTTCCCTTTTGGCATAATCCAGGTACGAAACTCGATCCCGTTCCGCCTTTTCTTTGGCCAAGGCTCTCAGAAAGCGTCCGTCTATACCACCCATAAATTGTCCACCCTCCTTGCCGCCTCAAGGATATCCCGGTTATCCCGGGCCAGCCCGCAATTTTGGACAGGTATGGTCTGGTCTCGCGCCTATTCGCAATGTGAGACCGAGCTACTCTACGCGATTTGCGACGAACGACTTTCGACCGCGTCGATCATTGTGAATATGCTGATCTTCAACAGGCAGAGTGTTTTTTTACTTCCTATACGAATCTTTTCTTGCTTCCATATCGATAATAAACACAATTACCGTTTCTTCGGAAACGGTATAAAACAAACGAAAATCGCCGATTCTGAATCTGTATAATTCTTTATACTCGCCTTTCAGCTTTTTAATGTTGTTCCCATAAAACGGATTATCCCGCAATAGCGGATAGACATAGTCGACAATTTTTGAGTATAGCTGTTTATATTTTGGACCTTTTATTTTATTTTCAAAAGTCGCGGTTTCCGCAATTTTAAAACTACCCAATTATTTTATACCTTCCCGCGGAAACGTCATCCAATCCTTTTTTCAAATCCTTTCCGTTTCTTAATATCTCATCCATTTCCTCGTCATCCACGAACGACTCATTTACCGTATAATGTAAGGTTGCGTATTCAATATAATTGGATATTGTTCTTTTTTGACCATCAGCGGCCTTCTTGAAAATACTATATATGTTATCATCAACTCTTACCGTTATCGTCTTGGCCATAGTTTCCTCCGCTTCAAATATATTCATATGCATTCTATTTGTCAAATTATTATTCAAGCGCATACGCCTAACCGTTTGATATCCGTGTCATGATCAGAAATAGTCATCGGGCGTGTTGATTGATAATCAGATTGACTTTGGTACCATTTATTAGTACTATACAGTATGAACTCGGGTAATAAAAGGACCCTGGAGAGCATCTTCAAAAAACCGGCACCGTCCACTGTCCCATGGGCTGACATTGAGACCCTAATGCTGTCGTATGGAGCAGTAATAACCGAGGGATCTGGATCGAGGATACGGATCCAGCTCAACGGTGTACGGGCGGTTTTTCATCAGCCAGATCCGGAAAAAGTGGCCGATAAGGGTGCGCTGGCCTCGGTCCGAAGGTTTCTGGAAAATGCGGGAGTAGGATATGATGGAATATAAAGGATATGTCGGCGTGGTGGAATACGATTCCGAGGCCCGTCTGTTCCACGGGGATGTGGTCAACACCCGGGATGTCCTGACCTTTCAGGGCAGGACGGTGGACGAGATTGACCGCGCTTTCAAAGACTCTATTGATGATTATCTATCCTGGTGCCGCGAGGACGGCGTAGAACCGGAAAAACCCTATTCCGGCAAGTTCAATCTGCGCCTTTCCCCGGAAATACATAAGGAAGTCGCGACAACAGCCAAGAAATTGCGCATCTCGATCAACGCCTTTGTCGAACGGGCGATCAGGGACGAACTAGCCTTAACCCTTAACCAGAAGCGGGTTTGAAACGGAAAAATAGATCATTC
>DYPP01000252.1 GCA_020719845.1 Treponema denticola
TTCCAACACATCTGAGGTGATCTGGAAGCAGATTTTTTCATGATATGCACAGACTGGCAAGGGGTGAGTTGCGTTGGCGGAGAGCGGCGAGGTAGGCGGCTTCGTCGTAAGGTCGGCGGTCGCGCCAGCAGGCATGGAGCACGCGGATCCACTTGAAGGCCAAGGCGCGGATCGCCGCCTGGTGGCCTTTGCCGCGTGCACGTTGCTGCTCATAGTAGGCTTTGGCCCACACGGAGCGTGCCAGGGAGTGCAGGGCGTGCTCATGGAAGCTTTGGCGCAGGAAGGATGATGCCGCCCAGCGCCAGTGGACCCAGCAACTCTTGCCACTACGCTCCGTCACCGGCGCGATTCCGCTCAGCTGCTGCATATCGGCAGCCGCCTGGAAGCGCGTGCGATCCGAACCGAAGGCCACCAACAGACGCGGAGCCATGACGGGGCCGGCTCCCGGAACGCCCCGGAACAGGTCCCGATCCGGATGCCGGTCGAACAGGTCCTTGATCTGTGCATCGTGCCGCTCGATGAACGGCTGGAGCGCCTGCAGCTGACAACACAGCGCCTCTGCGAGCAACCTCGACGTCTCGACCAACGCGACATCCCGAACCAGCGGCGTAGCGGCGCGGACCTGATCAGGAACCTGCGCGATCAAGTCGCCCCGGCGTACGCCGTGGGCGTAGTAGAAGTTCAGCAGACGGGTCTTGGTCACCGCCTGCACCGCCTCCAAGGAGGGCCACTTGAGCAGGAACGCCCACGCCATTGGGCGTAAAAGATCACCCGCCCAGTCCAACGCCTGCGGAAAGTAGCCTTTGAGCAAGGCGCGAAGCTGGTGGGTCAGCGCGGTACGCTGGTCCACCAGCTTCTCCCGGTTCTCCAACAGGAGCCGCAGTTGTCGGGTCGCCGGATCGTCCGCCTGCCAAGGCCGCAACTGCTCGCGATGCAGGGCCAGGAACTGGCACAGCAGAGCGGCGTCGGACGGATCGTCCTTGGCCCGGCTGGGCGACAG
>DYPP01000127.1 GCA_020719845.1 Treponema denticola
GGCACCATGTCGATGGCTCCGCAGGGGCACTCTGCCACACAAATGCCGCAGCCCTTGCAGAAGTCGTAATCGAACTCGAAGCCTTTGCCGGGGCCGAGTTTTTTGACCGCGTTATCCGGGCAGACGCCGTAGCAGTTGTCGCACTCGAAGCAGTTGCCGCAGGAAAGACAACGCCGCGCCTCGAACAGGGCGTTGTCGGCGTTCAGTCCTTGCACCACTTCCTCAAAGCCGTTCATGCGGCGCACGGCGTCCAGTTCCGGCTGGACGACTTTGGGCGCTTCGCTGTAGTACCAGCGGTTAATGCGGTCGAGGGTGGCGATCGCCGGACGGGGCGGATGCACCCAGGTTTCGCCATTGAGCCAGGCGTGAATGTTGCGCGCGGCCAGTTTGCCGTGGCCGATGCCGACGGTGACGGTGCGCTCGGACGGCACCATGTCGCCACCCGCGAAGACACCTTCGCAGCCGGTCATCATGTTTTCGCCGACCTTGACCACGCCGCCTTCGATTTCGATGCCGGGGACATGCTCCAGCAAGCCCAGATCAACGTCCTGCCCCAGTGCCAGCACCAGCGAATCGGCTTCCAGCGTCTCGAATTCACCCGTTGCCTGTAGCGCACCATCATCGTCCAGGCACATTTTTTCGATGGTCAACGCGCCTTCCTCGGCCTGCGTGATGGTGGTCAGCCAGCGGAACAGCACGCCTTCGTCTTCGGCCTCATGCACCTCGGACGGATGGGCGGGCATGGCATCGCGGGTGCGGCGGTAGACGATGACGGCCTCGTCTGCGCCCAGACGCTTGGCGGTGCGGGCGACGTCGATGGCGGAGTTGCCGCCACCGTAGACCACCACGCGACGGCCGAGCAGTGGCTTTTCGCCCGTTTCCAGATCATGCAGCACGTTGACGGCATTCAGCACATGCGCGGCCGCGCCAGCGGGAATATAGGCGCGTTTGGCAATGTGCGCGCCGATGGCGAGGAATACCGCATCGAAGCCGCCTTCCTGCATGGCCGTCAATGCGTTCTCGACCTTGCGGTTGAGATGCAGCGTGACACCCATGTCGAGGATGCGTTTGACTTCGGCATCAAGAATGTCGCGTGGCAGGCGGTATTGCGGGATGCCGAAACGCAACATGCCGCCCGCCATGGGGCCGGCTTCATGGATTTCGACATCATGACCCAGGCGCGCAAGATGATAGGCGGCGGTCAGGCCGGAGGGCCCGGCACCAACAATCAGCACACGCTTGCCGCTTTTCTGTACAGGAAGCGGGAAAGCCCAGTTTTTCTTGATCGCCTCGTCACCCAGAAAACGCTCAACCGCGTGAATGCTGACGGCTTCGTCGATCTGTCCACGATTGCAGGCCGATTCGCAGGGGTGGTAGCAGACGCGTCCGACAATCGCCGGAAAGGGGTTGTTCTCGGTCAGCTTGTGCCAGGCTTTTTCATAGTCGCCGCTTTCGGCGTGAAACAGCCAGCCCTGAATATCCTCACCTGCCGGGCAGCCGTTATTGCAGGGCGGCAGGCGATGCACATAGACCGGGCGCTCAGTACGCCAACTGCCGGTGTGGTTGGATAGCGAGGTGCCGGGATCCAGGGTAATAGCAAATGGCTTTTCCATGTTCAGGTCTCCAGCAAATGATATTTACGGATATTGCGCTCGGCGCGCGCTTGCAGGAAGGCAATGGCCTCCTCGTCGCGCTGCTTGCCGAACAGGTGGGCGAAGCGCTTTTGCGGCTTGAGAAATTCCTCTACCGGCACCTGATGGCGAATTTTCAGCGAATCGACCAGCTCGCCATCGCGCGCCTCGAATACCGGGAACAGCCCGCTTTCCTTGGCCATGCGCGCCAGACGCACGGTGTCGTGACTGGCGGAACCCCAGCCCAGCGGACAGGGCACGAGGATATGAATGTATCGTGCGCCGCGCAGGCTCATGGCCGTGGTCACCTTGGCCTCAATGTCGCGCAAATCGGCCACGGTAGCGGTGGCAACATAAGGAATGTGATGTGCCATGGCGATTTCCGGTACGAACTTGCCCATGCCGAGCTGGTGTCCGGGTCGTTTGCCGACCGCCGCCGTGGTCGAGGTGCGCGCCGCAGGCAGGGTGGCGGACGAGCGCTGCACGCCGGTGTTCATGTAGCCCTGGTTGTCGTAACAGATGAACAGCACGTCATCGTTGCGCTCGAACATGCCCGAGAGCGGGCCGAAACCGATGTCCGCCGTGCTGCCATCGCCGCCCTGGGCGATGACGCGCACATCGCTCTTGCCCTTCACGCGCATGGCCGCTGCCAGTCCTGCGCCCACGGCCGCCGCATTGCCGAACAGCGAATGCACCCACGGCACCTGCCAGGCGGTTTCGGGGTAGGGGGTGGAGAATACTTCCAGACAGCCGGTGGCATTGGCGATGACGATTTGGCCGTTGGTCGCCGCCATGGCTGCATCCATGGCGTAACGGGCACCCAGCGCCTCGCCGCAGCCCTGACAGGCGCGGTGACCGGAGTTCAGCGCGTTGGTGCGCTCCTCGGTGGATTGCACCGAACGCTGCTCGGGATCGAGCAGGCGGTTGCCGACGGTAAACGTGCCGGTCTGATAAAACTTGACTTCCTGATGGCTCATTGGAGCGTCCTCATACGTACTGCATGGCTTTCACGCCAAGATCCTTGAGCACCCCTTCGGCGACCGGGCCGGAGCGGCGGTGGCTGCGTTCACGTTCGAGCGCACGTTCAACCACGTCGGTCTGCAGGTCAAGGAAGGTCACTGACGGCAGGGCATCGTCCATCGCCTGATGCAGCATGGCATTCAGCGAGGCCTGGGTAATCGGGCGACCGCCCAGACCCGCAACCACGGTATAGATGGGGGCGGGTCGGCCTTGCAGCGCCTTGCGGATGGAGTCGGCCACAATGCCGCCCTGACCAATGGCAAAGGCGCGCTCGACCACCACCACGCGCTCGGCATGCATCAGTGCATCATGCACCTCGGCCAGCGGGAAGGGGCGGAAGGCACGAATGGCCAAAACTCCGACGGCATGGCCTTCGTTGCGCAGGGTGTCGATCACCTCCTGCAAGGTGCCAACGACGGAGCCGAGTGCGACCACGATGGTTTGGGCATCTTCGGTGCGGTAGCGTTGAATCAGGCAACCGGAATCGCGGCCAAAGCGCGCCTCGAATTCGCGCGCCAGCTTCGGCAGCAGCTCCAGCGCCTGCATCTGCTTGATGTGGGCAAGATAGCGTACTTCGGTAAAGGCCTCGGGGCCGACCATGGCACCCATGGTCACCGGCTCGGCGGGGTCAAGAATTTGCCTCGGCTCGAACGGCGGCAGGTAGGCATCCACTTCGGCTTGCTCGGGAATGTCCACGCGCTCGTAGGCGTGGGTGAGCACGAAGCCATCCATGCACACCATCACCGGCAGGCTGATCTCCTCGGCCAGCCGGAAGGCGATAATGTGCAGATCCACCGCCTCCTGATTGGAGGTGGCATAAATCTGCAACCAGCCGGAATCGCGCATCGCCATCGAATCGCCCTGGTCGTTCCAGATATTGATCGGTGCGCCGATGGCGCGGTTGGCGACGGTCATCACGATGGGGAAGCCCATGCCGGAGGCGTTGAACACCGCTTCAGCCATGAACAACAAACCCTGACTGGCCGTGGCGGTGTAGGTGCGCGCCCCGGCAGCCGATGCGCCAATGGCCACCGACAGGGCGGAAAACTCGCTTTCCACGTTGATGAATTCGCACGGCGAAAGCGTGCCTTCACGCACCATCTCGCCCACGGCTTCGACGATGTGGGTCTGCGGGGTAATCGGGTAGGCGCAGACCACTTCGGGGCGGCACAAGGCCACCGTTTCAGCGACCGCGCGTGATCCTTCCAGTTGTTTCAGCATCGGTACATCTCCAGAAACAAAAAAGGCCACAGAGGCCTTTTAAAACTTAGTGTTCGACCACGGCGCTGATGCGCTCAAGTGCCATGTCATAGGCCTCTTGCGCCGCATTCACATTGGGCTCGGCAATGCGCGCGGGAAACTTGTCGCGGATGGCCGCCAGCACCGAGGGCAGGCGAATTTGCCCGGCCAGCGCGGCGAAAGCGCCCAGTAAGGGCACATTGGGTACGGCGCGACCGACATGCTTGAGGGCGATTTCGGTGGCGGGAATAGCCAGCACACGGGCGGGATCGAAGCGGGCGATGTATTCGCCCAGCCCCAGCTCGCTGAAGGTCTTTTTGGAATTGATGACGACGTAGGCGTGATCGGGTACGCCAGCGAATACATCGATTTGATGTAGCAAGGTCGGGTCTTGAATGATCAGCCCATCCGGTGCGAGCACGGGCTCGTGCAGGCGAATCGGGCGGCTGTCGATGCGGCAGTACGCCACCACGGGTGCACCATTGCGCTCGGAACCGAAGCTGGGAAAGGCCTGTGCGTGCTCACCGTCGAGGAACGCCGCAACCGAGAGCATCTCCGCCGCGCTCACCGCGCCCTGTCCACCACGTCCATGGATGCGTACCTGAAACATTGACTTATCTCCACGTTGTTCGGGGTGTAGAAACCTGTTTGCGAACGCGCTGAACGGGCGCATTGCCGCATGAAATTGCAGCTCCCTTGCCCTTTGAATGGCTCCTCAAGGGTAGGTGAGGAAGCCAGGAAGCCGTTTATCTAACGTCGCGCAATCTTTTTTATCGAGGCCATAAAAATGTTGAGCCAAGTTTGCCTTGCATCGTGGTGTCAAGGAAGGGGGGAGACGAATTTATTAAAGGGCGGACGTCCATTTGCTCATCAGCAGCTTGCGTGGACTGATGTGTGTTATACCCAGGTTCTTCATGGCGCAGGCGGCGACTGATCAACCCAGATGAGCCTGGATACATCAATCCCTAAAGATTGTGCTTGGCTAGTGAACTCAGTTTTAAGTACATCACTCAGGTTCGGTGTGCGGGCGAGAATCCAGAAATAATCGCGATTAGGCCC
>DYPP01000128.1:0-3041 GCA_020719845.1 Treponema denticola
CGGCGCTGGACGAACTGGCCCGGGGGGCGGGGAAACACTTTGATCCGGCCCTGGTCAAGATTTTTGCGGAGGGTATCCATTCGGCATGAGGGCATATCGCCCTGCCGATCAACTTGGAAAGGAGGGGGAAACCATGGACGTGAAGCATGGGGAAGGCCACCAGCACCCAACGGACGATTCGGCGCCGCGCTACACCGACCCGGTCTGCGGCATGAGCACGGAGGATCCTGAAGCGTTCATGCCCTATGAACACGAGGGTCAGACGCATTATTTCTGCTCCCCGGGATGCAAGGCGGAATTTATCAAGTCGCCGGAATCTTTTCTCGGAGAAAAAGAAGCGGTGCCCCCTGCCATGGCCGGGACGGGCGAGGGGGAGACAACGAAGAGCCATGGGGGGCCGGCGGAAATGGCCAAGGATCCCATCTGCGGCATGGTCATTCCCAAGGACCGCGCCCTCAAACGGGAGGTCGGCGGCCGAACCTATTACTTCTGCAGCGAGAGCTGCGTCAAGACCTTCGAGGCGCCGGAGACGGAACTGAAGTCCATGAAGCGGCGGGTAACCATAGCCCTGACCGGGGTTCTGGTCCTGGCCATTCTCCGGGCCGCGGTATTTTTAGGGCTGGCCGCCGGCGCCACCATCGTCACCTGGGTACCCTTCTCGTGGCTGCCCTGGTTCACCTGGGGGGTATGGCTCTTTATCATCACCACCCCGATCATGATCTTCGGCGGCAGGGATTTTTTTGTCGGAGCCTGGCACGCCATTAAAAGCAGGTCGGCCAACATGGACCTGCTCATCGCCCTCGGCACCTCCACCGCCTATATCTACAGCGCCTTCGTGGTCTTTTTTCCCGAGGTCCTGCCGGGGGAGGAAAAGAACCTCTATTTTGACGTGGCCGCCGTCATCATCGCCTTTGTTCTTCTCGGCAAATACATGGAGGAGATCATCAAGAAGCGCAGCTCCGCCGCCATCCGCAAACTTCTCGATCTCAAGCCCCAGACCGCGCGGGTGTTGAGGAAAAGTCTCGAAACGCCAGGGGTGGAGGAAGAGGTCGAGATCCCCGCCGAGTCGCTGATGGCGGAGGAAATCGTCATTGTCCGGCCGGGCGAGAAGATTCCCACGGACGGGCTGGTCGTGGAAGGGCATTCCTCGGTGGACGAAAAGATGCTCACCGGGGAAAGCGTGCCGGTGGAGAAAAAGGTAGGCGACGAGGTGGTCGGCGGCACCCTGAACAAGGTCGGCTCCTTCAAATTCAGGGCGACCCGGGTGGGCGCGGATACGACCTTGAGCCAGATCATCAAGATGGTGACGGAGGCCCAGGCCTCCACGGCCCAGATCCAGAGGCTGGCCGATACCGTGGCCTCCTACTTCGTCCCGGCGGTGATCGGGATCGCCTTCCTCTCCGCCTTTGGCTGGCTGCTGGTGGGCAATGCCACCCTGGCGCTGCTCTCCTTTGTCGCCGTGCTGATCATCGCCTGCCCGTGCGCCTTAGGCATTGCCACCCCCGCCGCGCTGATGGTGGGTGTTGGCAAGGGGGCGGAGGCGGGCATCCTCATCCGGGGGGCGGAATACCTCGAAAGGGCGGAGAAGCTCAGCGTGGTGGTTTTCGACAAAACCGGCACCCTCACCAAGGGCGAACCGGAGGTGACCGCGGTCGTCCCGGCCGCCGGGTCTCCGGCCACAATCGAGGAGATTCTCCGGGCGGCGGCCATGGCGGAGAAAGGCTCCGAGCACCCGCTGGCCGAGGCGATCATCAAAAGGGCGGCCATGACCGGCCTGGACATTCCCGCAGCCGAGGCCTTTGAGGCCATCCCCGGCCAGGGGGTGAGGGTGCGCTATAATGGAGAAGATATCCTGATCGGTAACCGAAGGCTGATGCAGGCAAAAGGCTTCGCCCTGGCCGGGCAGGAGACGACCATCGCCGGGCTTGAGGAAAAGGGCAACACCGTGATGCTGGTCGCCCAAGGGGGAACGCTTCTGGGCTTCATCGCGGTGGCGGACACCCTGAAGGAAAACGCCGGGGAGGTAATCACCGGCCTGAAAAACATCGGCGTCGAGGTGGTCATGCTCACCGGCGACAATGAGCGCACCGCCAGGGCCATCGGCACCGGCATCGGGATCGACCGGATTGTCGCCAACGTCCTGCCCGGCGACAAGGCAAGGGTCATCAAGGAACTGCAGGCCCAAGGGAAGGTGGTGGCCATGGTCGGCGACGGCATCAACGACGCCCCGGCCCTGGCCCAGGCGGATATCGGCATCGCCATCGGCAGCGGCTCGGATGTGGCCAAGGAGACCGGCGGCATCATCCTGGTCCGGGATAACCTTATGGATGTCGTAAATAGCATCCGGCTCAGCCGGGCGACCATGGGCAAGATCAAGCAGAACCTCTTCTGGGCCTTTTTTTATAACAGCGTGGGCATCCCGATTGCCGCTTTCGGTCTGCTCAATCCCATCATCGCCGCGGCGGCCATGGCGTTGAGTTCCCTCTCGGTGGTCGGCAATTCGGCGCTGCTGAAAAGGGTTAAAATATGAAAACCCGGTTCGCTCTCGCCCTGTCCGTCTATGCGCTGCCGCTGGCAATCGTGCTCTCCCTTGCCCTGCTTGGGGTCGTTTTCAGCAAGAGGGCCTATGTGCTCTTTGCCGCTGTGCATCTGCTCGTCGTGGCAGGGATCTTGTGGTTTATTCTGAAGGACATGGAAAAAAAGATCGACAAGGCGATAGAGGAGGAAAAAAGGACCCGGCGGCCATGAATACAGGGGCGGGAGATGGGCCCGGGAATCATAACAGAACAGAAAGGGAGGATGCGCATGGACGACCCAGGTAGTCAGCAAAAGAATTCGAACAGGTCCAGGGCAAATATGGCCTTGGCGGGCTTTATGGCGATCGCCGCTTTTTTCCTGGTGATGGAGCATAAGGCCCATCTGCTGGGATTGTACACGGAGCATGAGGTGCATATCCTGGGAGCGCTTCCCTATCTGCTCCTGCTGCTCTGCCCTCTCATGCACCTGTTCATGCACGGCGGGGGCCATGGCGGCCATGAGCA
>DYPP01000128.1:3141-4895 GCA_020719845.1 Treponema denticola
GCGGCCATGAGCAGGCGACAGGAAATAAGGAAAAAGACAAACGGAGGTAATATGGAACACGCTGCTCCGGCCTACGGGCTCTGGCTGTTGGTCATCATCAACTCGGCGGTTTTTATCATCTTCGCCTTCAGTTTCACCAAACCGAAGACCAAGCGCGACTGGCGCTCCTTCGGGGCCTTTTCCGCCTTCATCGTCGCGTTGTTCGCCGAGATGTACGGCGTACCGCTTACCATTTATTTTCTTTCCGGCTGGCTGGCGAGCCGTTATCCCGGCCTGGACCCTTTCGGCCATGACGCCGGGCACCTCTGGTACACGATTCTGGGGCTCAAGGGAGATCCGCACCTCAACCCGATTCACCTGGCAAGCAATCTCCTCGTTTTTGCCGGTTTTTTTCTGCTGGCATCGGCCTGGAAGGTTCTCTTCGCGGCGCAGCAACGCCATAATCTTGCGACCACCGGCCCGTATGCCTATGTCCGCCATCCCCAGTACGCCGCCTTCATGCTGATCATGTTCGGTTTTTTGCTCATGTGGCCGACCCTGCTGACCCTGGCGATGTTCCCGGTGCTGGTCTGGATGTATGCCCGCCTGGCGAGAAGCGAGGAAACCGAGGCCCTGGCCGGGTTCGGCGAGGCATACGAACGGTATAAAAGAGCCACTCCCGCGTTCTTTCCCCGGGTCGGGAAGAAGCGGTGATTGTTTCGAGACCCGAATGGGCCTGGCAGCGAGGGCTTCCAGGCATGGCAATCAAAGAAAACTAAGGAGAGCACCATGAAAAAGATGCTGATCGGAACCGCGTTGCTGTTGGCCTTCGCCGTAACCCCTGCCTGTGCCGTTGACGAGCATCATGAGGCGGACAAGAACGTCGGCGCGGCCAAACCGTCTGCCGCCCCGGCACAGGCCATGACGGATGAGAAGGCGGCCCAGGACCAGGCCGCCACGGACAAGATGATGCAGGAGATGGATGCCCGCATGCAGCGCATGCAGGAGATGCGCAAGAAAATGATGGAGGCGAAAACCCCGGCCGAGCGGCAGAAACTCCGGCAGGAACACATGGCGGAAATGCAGAAGGGCATGCAGGCCATGCAGGGCATGATGGGCGGCAAAGGCGGGATGATGGGTGGTCAGGGGATGATGATGGGCGGCAAAGGCGGAATGATGGGCGGCCAGGGGATGATGATGGAGCAATGTATGGGCATGATGGAAAAAAGGATGCAGATGATGCAGGAGATGATGCAGGGGATGATGGAACAGCAGAACATAATGATGAAAAAATAAACTGGTGCGGATAATGGCTCGTCCTGCAGATGAGCCATTATCCGCCCGGATTATGCAGTGGCGGCATGTCTCGGCCTTCAGTGTGGACAATTCCGTGCATGTGGTTCGGGGAGATGACGCCGGTCTGACCACCCTGGCGCGATATATCCTGCGCAATCCCTTTTCCACGGCCAAACTGCGCTACACCCCTGAGAGCGGCATGGTGATCTACCGTTCGAAGATGACCCATGGCAAGAACAAGAAGAACTTTGCCCTGTTCAGCGCCGAGGAATTTATCGCGGCGATAACGCAACACATTCCGGATAAGAGCTTTCAACTGGTGCGGTATCATGGCTGGTATTCCAACCGGATGCGAGAGGAGCGGAACAAATGGGTTCAGGCGGCGGAGGTTCCGGCGAAACCGGACAACGGAATTGAAATCATAGATGTCTCGGGGTACCAGCCACGCCGTATCCCGCCGCCGCTCTGGCGGGAGTACA
>DYPP01000129.1 GCA_020719845.1 Treponema denticola
TGTTTCTATTGACAGAATCAAAAAGAAAGGCTATCTTCGCTTCACCCGATGTTTCTTTATATAGAAACATCATCTGGAGGATCCGGTGGGCGGAAAACGGGGAGACGAGGTGCTGACGACGCTGCCGGGGGAACGGTTTACGCCGTTTACGCTGGCCAAAAAGCTGAATGCCCGGGGGATACTGGAATCCGCGTCGTTCAAGCAGGGCCGGGAACGTTATTCCCTGATCCTGGTGGACGAGGCCTTCCGGGTCAGGCAGGAACGGGACCGGGTGGTGATCGTACTGGACGGCCGGGAACGGGTGCTGCCGGAATATACCCTGCCCGACGGCCGGCCTGCGGATATTCTGGACGCCCTGGCGGCCATCGCCGCCCAGAACGCCGGGGCGGCGCCGGAATTGCCCGTTCCCGCCGCGGGGATCGGCTTTTTGGGCTACGACTTCGTGCGCCGCTGCGACACGGCCACGGTGGCGGAAAAACCCGATGCCATCGGAGTGAGCGAGGCGGAGTTCATCGTCGGCCATCTGTACCTGGTGTTCGACCACTATACGGATACCATCCATCTGGTGGGTTTGAACTACGCAGAGCACGCCATCGACCTGCAGGCCCGCCTGGCGGAGGTGCGCAAGCGTCTGGGCGACCTGGACTTTACCTACCTGGCGGCGCCGGCCGAGGCGGTGCCCTTCCGCATCGTCGGCGACGAGGAAGCGGACCGCCGGGTCTTTATGCGCGGCGTGGAAGCCATCCGGGAGCGGATCATCGCCGGCGACCTGCTGCAGGCGGTGCTTTCCCGGCGCCTGGTGGCCGAGTCGGCCCTGGAGCCGCTGGAAGGCTACCGCCGCCTGCGGTCCACCAGCCCTTCGCCCTACCTTTTCTATATCGATTTCGGCGCTTACACCCTGTTGGGCGCCTCCCCGGAAAGCCTGGTGCGCCTGCGGGAACGCAGCGCCTACATCCGCCCCATCGCGGGCACTCGGCGGCGGGGCAAAACCCCCGACGAAGACCGGGCGCTGGAAAAGGAACTGCTGGCGGATCCCAAGGAGCGCGCCGAACACCTGATGCTGGTGGATCTGGCTCGGAACGACCTGGGCCGGGTCTGCGCGCCCGGTTCGGTCAAGGTGACCAAAAACAGGGAAGCCGAGCAGTTCTCCCACGTCATCCACCTGGTGTCCGAGGTGGAGGGCATCCCCGACCTGGCCCTGTCGCCCTACGACGTGCTGCGGTCGGCGTTTCCCGCGGGGACCGTGTCCGGGGCGCCCAAACTCAAAGCCATCCAGATCGTGTCCGAGCTGGAAGCCCAGGACCGCAGCTTCTACGCCGGGGCGGTGGGCTACCTGGACACCCGGGGCGGCTTTGATACCTGCATCACCATCCGGTCGGCGCTGGTCAAGGACGGCCGGTGGTACCTGCAGGCCGGCGCGGGCATCGTCTACGGATCCAAGCCGGAACGCGAATGGGAAGAAACCAACGAGAAACTGGCTGCCCTGCGGGGCGCGCTCTCCGGAGGCGGCAGATGATCGTCATCATCGACAACTATGATTCCTTCACCTACAACATCTACCAGTACCTGGCCCGGCTTGCCGCCGAGGAAGTCCGGGTCATCCGCAACGACCGGATCGACCTGGCCGGCCTGGACGCGCTGGGACCCAGCCGTCTGGTGATCTCCCCCGGCCCCGGCCGACCCGAGGACGCGGGCATCAGCGTCGACGCCATCCGCCACTTTGCCGGCAAGATTCCCATCCTGGGCGTCTGCCTCGGCCATCAGGCCATCGGCTATGCTTTCGGCGGCCGGATCATCGGCGCCAAACGGATCCGCCACGGCGAGGCGGAAGAAATTTCCCTGGACGGCCGGGGCGTATACCGCACCATCGGCGCCAAGGGGACCTTTACGCGCTACCACAGCCTGGTGATCGCCGGGGAGGGGCTTCCCTCGGACCTGGAAATCAGCGCGCGCAGCTCCGACGGGGACATCATGGGCGTGCGGCACCGGCGGTTCGAGGTCGAGGGCGTCCAGTTCCATCCGGAATCCATCGCTTCGACGGAAGGTGAAAGCCTGCTGTTGGCCTTTTTGCACTACCGCCGCCAGCCCTTTGCCTACAAGGCGACGCTGGACAAGCTGCTGCGCCGCGTCGACCTGGCCCAGGACGAGGCGGAGTCGTTCATGGAAGACCTGACCGACGGCGCGCTGGATACGGGCCGCATCGCCGCCCTGCTGACCGCCCTTGCCGCCAAGGGACCCTCGGCGGAAGAAATCGCCGGCTGCGCTGCCGTGCTCCGGCGCAAGAAGACGCCCTTCAGGGCGGGGCCGGCGGATTTACCGGCCCCGCTGGAGCTGACCGATACCTGCGGCACCGGCGGCGACGGGACGGGTTCGTTCAACATCAGTTCCATGGCCGCCCTGGTGGCCGCCTCCTGCGGCATCCCGGTGGCCAAGCACGGCAACCGGGCGGTCTCCAGCAATTCGGGCAGCGCCGACTTCTACGAGGCTTTGGGGATTCCGGTGAACATCAGCCCTACTGTGGCCTATAGGCAGCTGGCGGCCACCAACTTCGCCTTCCTGTTCGCGCCCCTGTATCATGGGGCCATGCGCCACGCGGCGCCGGCGCGGAAATCCATGGGCATCAAGACCATCATGAACCTGGTGGGGCCCCTGTCCAACCCGGCGGACGCGGCTTTCCAGATCATCGGCGTCTACGACCAGGCCCTGCTGGAACCCGTGGCCCGGGCGGCCCGGCTGCTGGGGGTGCGCCGGGTGCTGACCGTCCACAGTCAGGACGGCTTTGACGAAATTTCGCCCTGCGCGCCGACGGACATGGTGGAGATCGGCCCGGACGGCGAAGTGCGGCGTTCCGTGTTCGATCCCCGGGCTTTCGGGTTCGGCGCCTACCGGGCGGAAGAACTGACGGGAGGCGACGCCGCCGAAAACGCGCGGCTGGCCCGGGACCTGGCTTGCGGCGCGGGTCGGCCGGCGCTGGAAGCCGCGGTGGCGTTGAACGCCGGCGCCGCGCTCTACGTCGCCGGCCGGGTCGCGTCCATCCAGGAAGGGGCCAACATCGCCGCCGAGGCTCTGGCCTCGGGCAAGGTGGCCGCCAAGATCGAGCAGCTGCGGGCGGACGCCCATGCCTGACATCCTGGACCGCATCGTCGCCGACCGGCGGCGGGACCTGGACCGGCTGGGCCCTGAGCTGGGCTGCGACCTGCCTGCGGCGCGCCTGCGGCCGGTGGTTCCCTTTTTGCCGCAGAAGGGCGCCATCCTGGAAGTAAAACGCGCTTCTCCTTCCCGGGGGGACATCGCCGCCGACCTGGATCCCCTGGCGCTGGTGGACGCCTACGCCGCCGCGGGCGCCCGCGCCGTATCGGTGCTCACGGAGACGCGCTATTTCAAGGGGTCGCTCCGGGACCTGGTGCTGGTATCGTCGGCTCGCCGGGACCTGGCCTTTCTCCGCAAGGATTTTCTTTTAAGTGAAGAAGAGATCGAAGTATCCTACCGGGCGGGGGCCGACGCGGTGCTGCTCATCGCCCGGCTGCTGGACGCGGATCTGCTGGGCCGGATGGCCGCCCGGGTGCGCGGCCTGGGCATGACGGCGCTGATCGAAGTCCGGGATGAAGAAGACGCCGAAAAACTGGCTGCCCTGGTCCGGGATACCGGTCCGGACTTGCTCGTGGCGGGGGTGAACGCCCGGGACCTGGCCAATTTCGCCATCGACCCGCTGGTGCCCGCCGCCCTGCTGGGCCGGCTGGGCGTTCCGGCGGTCTACGAATCCGGGATCGACGGCCCCGGGGCCGCCGCCTACGCGGGCCGGCTCGGCTTCAAGGGCATCTTGGTGGGCGAAGGCGTCGCCCGGGACAGCGCCGGAGCGGCGGGCATCGTCGCGGCCTTTCTGGACGCCCCGGCCGATGGCGTCGGCCGGTTTTGGCGCCGGCTGGCGGAACGCCGCGCCGCGGTTGTCGGATCGGCGGCCCCCCCTGGCTACCGGCCCTTGATTAAAATCTGCGGTCTGGCCCGGCCGGACGATGCCCTGGCGGCGGACCGGCTGGGCGCGGACTTGCTGGGCTTTGTCTTTGCGCCCAGTCCCCGGGCGGCCTCGGCGGCGACGGTGCGGGAAGCCCGCCGCCTGTTGGCGGCGGAACCCCGGCGGTCCGCCGCGGACGGGCCGCTCCTGGTCGGGGTGATCACCGAACTGGATACGGCGCCGGCCAAAGAAGCGCTGGCCCTGGCCCGGGAGGGCGCGCTGGACGCCATCCAATGGCATGGCGATCCGACGCCGGCCGCTCTGGCCGCCCTGGACCGGGCTTTGACGGCGAATGATCCGGCCTGCCAGGCCGGGCGTTACGCCGCCGTACGCCTCGGCGGGCCGGCGGATCTGGAGGCCTATGATCTATTGCGGAAAAACGGCGAGCCCCGGGTCCTGGCGGATGCCCGGGTAGAAGGTGTGGCCGGCGGCAGCGGCGCCGCGATCCCGCCGGCTTTGGCGGCGGCCCTGGCGGACCGGACGCTGGTCTGGCTGGCCGGCGGACTCGGGCCGGGCACCGTGGGGCCCGCCCTGGACGCCTACCGACCGGAGCTGGTGGACGCTTCCAGCCGCCTGGAGTCCGCGCCGGGCAAGAAGGACCACCGCCTGCTGACGGCCTACTTTAAGGAAATTGCGGACCGCACCCGGACGCTGGTAGAAAGGAAGCGGGGTAAAACCCCGGGGAGGTAGGCGATGAAAGCGGTGGTACTGGACGGGTATACCCTCAATCCCGGCGATTTAAGCTGGGCTGGAAAGTCTCTGCGACCTTCGGGTCTACGACCGGACGCCGGTGGACGCGGAAGGCGTACTGCAGGCCATCGGGGACGCCGAATTGAGGCTGTCCCGTAACTCAGGGAGTTACGGGACAGCTACCTTAATATCG
>DYPP01000035.1:0-19063 GCA_020719845.1 Treponema denticola
GATGCCAGGGTGAAGCTACGACGACTATATCCGTCACTTTAAGATGTACAATGTCCTAGAGCGTGTCCGGAGTATCCAGCAGGGCGGGTAGCCGCATCGTGGTCTCCAGGTAGCCCATGCGGCGCTTCTTGACGTTCAGCTCCAGGTAGGCCACGCCGTTGTCTTCGTCCACCCGGAAGCCCCGCAGCGAAACCGGGTCGTTCTCGGACAAGCCCGCTTCGTCGGCCACGGAGCCGCGCACGACCTTTCTGACCAGGTACGCCGGATTGATGATGCCCGCTGCGGAAGGCGCCAGGATCAGGCCGAACAGCGGCGCCGCCATCCGCTCCCGGCTGTCGTTCTTGGCGGCCTGGGCCAGCGGCAGGGCTGGCCGGACCGCGGTCATCAGCAGGCGCGTGCGGCCGTCCGCGGTCTGCAGGGTGACCAATTCGCCGGGTCGGCCGGGGAACAGCAGGTCCTGGGCTTCGGGGATGCGGCTGCCCTGGGGGGCGGTCAGACTTTGGCCGTTGATCGCCGCGATCACCGCGCCCTGTTCCAGCCGCGCTTCGTCCGCCGGGGTAAAGGGGGCTACATAGACCACCTCCAGCCCGTCCCGGGTTTCCCCCAGGCTGAGGCCCAGCCAGGGGCGCTCCGCCTTGCCCCCCTGGAGCATGCGCGGCAGCGCCGCGGTCAGCCGGGCCGCGGGAACGGCAAAATTGAGGCCCTCGAACTGCTCGATGCCGGCAAAGACCACGCCCACCAGGCGCCCCGCGGCGTCCACCACGGGTCCGCCGGAGTTGCCGTGGTTGACCGCGGCGTCGATCTGGATCACGTCGCCGATCTGCAGAAAGCGGCGGCCCAGGGCGGATACGATGCCGGAAGTAACGGTTTTTTCGAGCCCCGCGGGCGAACCGATGGCGTAGACGCTTTCGCCGACCCGGGGCACCGCGCCGTCCAGGATCGAGAACACGTATTCCGGTTCGATTTCGGCCTTGATGACCGCCAAATCCAGCGCCTGGTCCCAGCCGACGACCTTGGCGGGAATGCGCGGGCTGGCGGCGTCCCCCAGGCGGATGAACAACCGGGAATATCCTTCGTACTCGGGATCCACTTCGCTGGCGATGACGTGGTAATTGGTCACCGCCAGCCCGGAGGCGTCCACAAAGAAGGCCGAACCGATCACCCGGTCCGGCAGGCCACGGCCTTTTTCGATCTTGATGCCCCGGTCCACCCAGACCGTGGCCACGCCTTTGATCATCTGTGCGGCGCTGTCCGGGGTTTCGGCAAAGGTGCGCAGGGCCGGGTCGGTCGCCACGCCGGCGGCCTGGGCGGAACGCAGAAAACAGGCGGCGGTGCGGCGCTGTCCGGCGGCGACCGCCCGCTCCAGGAACGCGGCGGCGTCCGCGCCGGAGAGGGGCCGCAGGCGGTCGGCGCGCTGGGCCGCCAGAAAGGAGGCCAGGGTTTGGTCCGCGGCGGCCAAGGACCGGGCGTGGCGCAGGTACAGCTCGGCCTCGTCGGGAAGATCCTTTTCCACGATGCCCAGAGCGGCCAACGACCGGGCCAGGGAAACCGCGTCGATCCAGCGGTCTTCGGCGATCGCCGCGATCTGCCGCTCTTTGAGCCGGGCGATGGCGCCGGTCCGGACGGCGGCGGACTCCGCCCCCGGCCCGTACCGTTCCTCGTAGACCGCCGTCAGGTACAGGGCTTCAACGGGACTTTCGGCCGCCATCCGTTCCAGGTCATCGATCCGGAGTTCCTGGGTGGAAGGGGGCGGCAGCAGGCGCTCCTCCGCCGAGGCGCAACCCAAAAGCAGCGCCGGCGGGAGCAGCAGAAAAACCAGCCCTTTCTTCATGGCGCGGGTATCCTTTGGACGCGTTCCCGGGTGCCGTCGCCGTCCAGGTCCCAGGAACCTTCCACGCCGCCGTCGGGCAGCCGCCGTTCGCCGTATTCGTACAACCCGTCGCCGTCCCAGTCGCTCTCGCTGGACACGGCGTACCCGGCGTAATCCCTGGCTTCCCGGGGATCGAAGAAGTCCTCCGCCGGCCACTGGGCGGGATCGAAGCGCCGCCGGGTTTCCATCCGGCCGTCGGCATCCGCGTCCAGGCGCTGCGAGACCGGTCGCCCGCGTTCGAATTCCAGAATACCCAGCACTTGTCCGTTGCGGGTTTCGACCAGGCGCAGGGGGATGCCCCGCAGCAGGTCGACGCGCTCCCGGGACGCGTCGGACCGCGCCGCAGGCCGCTCCAGGTAGGCGGAAAAGGACACCAGGGACCGTTCGGTCACCACGGGCAGACCCGCTTCCCGTTCAGGATGGCGGGGCAAGGGGGCGTCCCCCGGAGACAGCAGGGGAACCAGCCGGACCGGCGCAAAGGAATACGCGCCCGGTCCGGGAACGTAGCGGACCGAATCCAGGCTAACCTCCGCCACCAGCGGGTACTGCTGCCAGCTGAAAACGGCCGTCCGCAATTCCTCCGGACCAACCGGCCGGGCCGGGGCGCCTTCCCGGGATTGCCCGTACACGGCCACCCGGGCTTGCCGGGGCGCGTCGTCGGCAAAATCGATGCTCAGCTCGGGGATGCCGTCCTGGTCGCCGTCGTAATCATAGCGCTCCAGCGCGCCCCGGCGGTAGACGACCCGGGCTTCGGGGCGCCCGTCCCGGTCAGCATCCTCCGTCAGCGCGCCCGAGTAGGCCAGCGCCGCCCGGATCAAGGCTTGCCGGCCGGAATCGGCCCGCAGCAGGGCCCAGACCCGCCGGACCAGCGCCGCATCGATGGCCGCGCTGCCTGAGTACAATTCGGCGATAGCCGTGCCCCCATCGATCAAGCCCAGTTCCAGGGCGGCGGGAATCGAAGCCGCTTCGGCCGGACCCAGGGCCCGGTAGGCGGCGACCAGGCGTCGCCGGGATTCGGGATCCGGCACAAAGGGCGCGGCCAGGTAGCCGAGGGCCGGTTCCACCCCGGCCAGCACGGGTATCCGTTTCAGCACCGTATCGACCAAAGCCCGGTCCCCCTCCCCGGGGAGCCGCCGGGCGGCGTATTCCAGCGTCAGCCGGGCAAAGCGGGGGTCCTGGGGATAGGATTCGAGCGCGGCGCGCAGGTGCCGGCGGAAACCGGCGCCGTCCGGCAGGCCGCGCAGGGCCAGGGCGCGCAGCCAGTCGGCGTCGGCGCCGGCGGACAGCGCCCCGAGCGTGTCCAGGGCTTCGGAAAAAGAACGCAGGGCAATCAAGGCTTGGGCTTCGAGCAACAGCCCCTGTTCCGGTCCGTAGCGGGACCAGCGGCGGGCTTCCCGGGCGCGGCGGACGGATTCCAGTACGGCCCCCAGGGGCCGGTCCAGCTGAAACCGGACCAGGGCCAGCAGGTAGGACGCGTCGGAGGAGACGGCGGCAAAGTCGCCGGCCCGTGCCAGGGCTTGTTCCGCCTCCGCCCAGCGGCCCTCTTCCAGGGCGGTCAGGGACCAGCGCACATATTTTTCCGCCACCGCCGCGTCGCCCGTCGCGTCCCCGCCGGTCTGGGCGGCCAGGGACCCGGCCAGCAGTACGCCGAGGCAGACCGGAACGAACCAGCGGCGGCGCTTCATGCTTCCCCGACGGGCTCGCCGGCGGCGAACACCTCCGTCGCTGGACGGGGGGGCAGACCGACCAGCGCGCGCACCTCGTCGTCCACCAGGGTCTCCCGGGTCAGCAGGGCTTCCGCCAGATCCGAAAGTTCCTTTTCGTGTTCCTTCAGAATGCCCTGCGCGTCGGCCAGGCTGGTTTCCAGCACCTTGCGGACCGCCGCGTCGATGCGCCGGGCGGTATCTTCGGAGTAGTCCTTATGCTGGGCTATTTCCTTGCCGATGAAGATGGGCTCGTCTTCCTGTCCATAGGCCACGGGTCCGATCTCCGTGGCCATACCCCACTCGCAAACCATTTTCCGGGCCAGGTCGGTGGCCTGCATGATGTCCTGCTTGGTGCCCGTGGTGGTTTCGCCGTACATCAGGCTTTCCGCCGCCCAGCCGCCGTACATGATGGTGATGCGGTCTTCGATCCACTTGCGGGTGCGGCTGTAGCTGTCTTCCAGGGGCAGGGACATGGCCATGCCCAGCGCCCGGCCGTGGGGCACGATGGTCACCTTGTGCAGCGGATCGGCGTTTTTGAGGAAGTAATGCAGCAGCGCGTGTCCGGCTTCGTGGACGGCGGTCATGCGCCGTTCCTTTTCGGACATCACCAGGGATTTACGGGCGACGCCCATCAACACCTTGTCCCGGGCTTCTTCGAAGTCGGACATTTCCACCGCCGCCTTGTCCTGGCGGGCCGCGAACAGGGCGGCTTCGTTGACCAGGTTGGCGATGTCGGCGCCGCTGGTGCCCGGCGTCGCCCGGGCGATGCGCGCCAGCTCGACGTCCGCGCCCAGGGGCACCTTGCCGGCGTGGATGCGCAGGATGGCCTCCCGTTCCTTGATGTCCGGCATGGCCACCACCACCTGGCGGTCGAAGCGGCCGGGCCGCAGCAGCGCCGGGTCCAGCACGTCCGGCCGGTTGGTGGCCGCCAGCAGGATGACCCCGTCCTTGGAATCGAAGCCGTCCATCTCCACCAGCATCTGGTTCAGCGTCTGTTCCCGCTCGTCATGCCCGCCGCCGTAGCCGGCGCCCCGGGTGCGGCCCACGGCGTCCAGCTCGTCGATGAAGATGATGCAGGGCGCGCTCTTGCGGCCCTGCTCAAAGAGGTCCCGTACCCGGCTGGCGCCGACGCCGACGAACATCTCGACAAAGTCCGAACCCGACATGTGGAAGTAGGCCACCCCGGCTTCGCCGGCCACCGCCTTGGCCAGCAGCGTTTTGCCCGTGCCGGGCATGCCCACCAGCAGCACGCCCTTGGGTATGCGGGCGCCCATTTTGGTGAACTTTTGCGGATTCCGCAGAAAGGCCACCACTTCCTGCAATTCGTACTTGGCTTCTTCCTGTCCGGCGACGTCCTCAAAGGTGATCTTTTTGCCCGTTTCCAGGTAGCGCTTGGCCTTGCTCTTGCCGAACTGGAAGGCCTTGTTGCCCGCGCCCTGGGCGTTGCGGAACATGAACCAGATAAAACCGAAACCGATGATCCAGGGCAGGAATTCCACAAATACGCGCATCGGCGTGATCCCGCTCACCGCTCCGGACACCTTGACGTCTTTTTCCCGCAGCTTGGCGATCAGCTGGCCGTCCTGGTAGGGAATCAGGGTCTTGAACTGCACCAACTCGCCGGAACCGCCCTTGACGGTGCCCTCGATGACGTTGCCGTCCAGGATCTTGACGGCTTCGATCTCGCCGCGGTCCAGGTAGGCCGTAAAGGTGGAATAGGGAATTTCCTGCACCCCGCCGGAATCGGTATGCCAGAAAAAGACGGAAAAAACGAGCACCACTCCCAGAAAAAATACCAGGGCAAAACGATTGGCCCGGCCTCCGCTCAAAGGAGACCGGGGCGGCGTTTTATCATTCTGATCGTCGAGCATACTACCCCCGGGACAAAGAATAACCGGTCTCGTGCGCCGGCTGCCAATACACGCGCAAATACGGACCAGATGTCGCGGCGGCGCCGCTGGAATCCCGGCGGACCACGGACTCCGGCGCATCCCGCCGCGGGTTGACCACGGCGGCGATGCCGGCGCGATCCTCGGCTACCACACTATCGGTATACCGTGAACGTTCCGTCCTATCAAGTACTTCTCCGAGGCGGCGCAGCCGTCCGCCGGAACGGATGCGGTCTTCCGGAAAAGGTCGCCGGACCACGATCGGCGGCTCGGCGCTGAAGCCGGAATCATCCGCCGGGTCCACCGCGCCGGCGTCGGCTTCCACCCGCAGCAAGCCCCCCGCCAGGGCGTACGCTCCGGGGCCCCTGATCAGCAGCGCGAAGGACCGCTCAAGCGGGACCGCGGCGGCCAGCCGCACCCAGGGTCCGCGCCGTTCCAGCCGCAGGCCGCCCAGGTCAAGGGTCGCCAGCGTCCCGGCGGCAAACCGCCGCAGCGCCGCCCGCCGGGGCGGGGCGGAAGCCCGGCGCGGCGCATCCGCCGCCGGGAGCCCCCGCGCCCGGCGCCGCAATTCCCCCCGCAGGCGGTTGATCCCCGCGTAGAGCGCTTCTTCCCGCAGGATGGCGGCCTGCGGGTAGAAGGAGTCCGCGGCGCAGCGCAGCCCTACCGTGCCCGGCGGGTCTTCAAAATATTCCCAGCGTATCCGCCGGTCGCTCTCGGTCTTCAGAAAATCCGCCAGCCGGCGCTGGGTGTCCGCACCGGCCGGCACCGCCCCGCGCCAGCCGGAAAAACGTTCGTCCAGCAGGGGAACGAGCAGGGCGCGGATGCGGTTGCGCAGGAACGCCGTGTCGGCGTTGGTGGAATCCGTCCGGTAGGAAACGCCCCGGGCGGAAAGGTAGGCCAGGACGTCCGACCGGGTCAGGTTCAGCAGCGGCCGGAGGATGGGGGATCGGCGTACGGGCATCAGCGCCAGTCCGGCGGGACCGGAGCCGCGCAGAAAACGCAGCAGCGCCGTCTCCAGGGCGTCGTCCCGGGTATGCCCCACCGCCAGCAGGGCGGCCCCGGTCCGGCGCAGCTCCCGCTTCCAGACCCGGCGGCGGAACTTGCGGGCCGCCGCCTCCAGGCCGATCCCTTCGGCCTTGGCGGTAGCCGCGATCCTGCCCCGGGGAACGGCGGCGATCCGGCAGGACACCCGCAGGTCGGCGCACAGCGCCAGCACCGCCCGACGATCCGCCGCCGTCTCTACCGCCGGCCGCAAGCCGTGGTCGACGTGGACGCAACGCAGCTTGAAATGCCGTTTTTGCCGCAACGCCGCCAGGGCCAGCAGCAGGGCAGTGGAATCCGCGCCGCCGGAGACCGAGACCAACAGCAGGCTTCCGGCGTCCAGGGGTCCGAGAGCGTCGTCTACCGTGGACTCAAAAGAGGCCACGACGCTTTCCATGGCATGCTCCAAAAATACGGGCCGCCGGTTCCGCGGGGAACCGACGGCCCGAAATCGTTCCGAACGGACGGATCAGGACTTGGCGGCGGGCGCGGCGGCGGGCGCGGCGGCGGCCGGCGCAGCGGCTGCTTCCGCGGCGGCAGCGGTTTCCGCTTCCACCACTTCCGCCTTGGCGTACTTGACCAAGGCAACAACCTGATCGCTGTTGGAAATGACCTTGACCCCCGCCGGGAGCTGCAGATCCCGGACGTGGATGGACTGGTTGGCCTTCAGGGCCGATACGTCCACCTCGATCTTCTCCGGAAGGTCCCGGGGCAGACATTCTACTTCCAGCTCGTGCAGCGGCGCCTCAAGGATACCGCCTTCGCGGGTACCGACGGCGGTGCCGATGACGTGCACCGGCACCTTGGCGCGCAACAGCGTATCCTTCTGGACTTCGTAGAAGTCGACGTGCAGGATTTTGCCGTCCAGGATGCTCCGCTGGCTGTCCTTGACAAAGGCCTCGTGGGCCTGGCCGTCCAGGTTGATCTTGACGATGGTGCTTTCGGAGATGCCCTTGGTGCTCTTGATGAACTCCAGCGAGTCCAGCGCCAGGTTGTACACCTTGCCCGAACTTCCGTACATGACCGCAGGGATCTGACCCGCGCGCCGGAGACGGCCGGCGTTGCCGGAACCCGTATCGGCCCTGTTTTTGGCCGCTATCACTACCTGATCCATATCGTTACTCCTTCCCTGGCCGTACAACCCCGATCGCGGGACGGCCTTGCTTAGCTGGGACGGCAGGACTCGAACCTGCGAATGCCGGAGCCAAAACCCGGTGGCTTACCACTTGCCGACGTCCCAATATTACAACTCTACGTTCGGATCATCCGGTACGTTCCCGGAATCGTACAGTTCCAGTATCTTGTTCTGCAATTCCGACCGAAACTCGGGATGAATGGGGTGGGCCACATCCTTGTACTCGCCGGCTCTGGTCTTTCTGCTCGGCATGGCAATGAACACGCCGCTCTTTCCTTCAATTATCTTTACATTATGAACGACGAAACAGTCGTCGAACGTAACCGTCACGTACGCCTTCAGCTTACCCTCTCCGGCCACCTTGCGGATCCTGATGTCGGTGATCTCCATGACGCATCTCCTCTTTGATTACGGCCACAGGTTTGGACATACGGTCATTGTACTACCCTATCCGCCGCACGCGCAAGCGGAAATGTCAAATGCACGTAATCCCAATCGCCGGAGAGCTTCAAAACCGCTTTTTGGGCGGTTTCCTGGTCATGGAAAACCCCGAAACAAGTCGATCCCGAACCGGTAAGGGACACAAAGTCCGCTCCCGCCGCGCTGAGGCCCGTCAGGATCCGCCGGTACGCTTCCGCCGCCCGCGGGGGGGCAAACCGCAGCAAAACCGGCAGGAAGTCGTTGCCGAAGGGCCATTCGGCGGCGTTTTTTGCCAATCCGGCCACCACGGCGGCTTCGCCCAAGGGTTCGACGGCGGGGACCGCGTGCTGCGCCCGGGCCGCGTCCAGCAACCGGAAGGCTTCCCGGGTATCGCTGTGCAACCCGGGGTTCACCAACACCACCCGCAAACCCGGCGGTGTCGGCAAGTCCCGGACGCGTTCTCCCCGTCCCTGGACAAAGGCGGTTCCGGCGCGCAGAAAAAAGGGCACGTCGCTGCCCAGCTCCGCAGCCATGCGCAAGAGCACAGCGCGGTCCAGGCGGGTCCGCGCCAGGGCATCCAGGGCCAGCAGCGCCGCCGCCGCGTCCGAGGACCCGCCGCCCAGGCCGGAGCCCAGGGGAATCCTTTTCCGCACGTCCACGCGCAGACCGCCGTCGAAACCGGTGACCGCCCGAAAAAGGGCCACCGCCTTGAAGACGCTATTCTGTTCCAACGGCACCGAACCGGCCATGCGCAGTTCGCAGATGGAACGTTCTTTCAAAGATGCAAAACGCAGTTCGTCCCCGATCGACAACGCCTGAAAAACGCTTTCAAGGTCGTGGAAACTGTCGTCCCGCCGGTCCAAAACGCGCAGATGGAGGTTGATCTTGCAGGGTGCCGCAACACGTATTCCATCCAGCATAGACGTGCTGACATTATACCGAAATAACTTTCTTTGTAAAGACGCTCCCGGAGTCGACTTTTTACGTTGACGCCCGTATCCGGCGGAACTATACTCAGTAACGTGGAAACAAACGTTGCGTCTACTTTTACCCGCGCCCTTGAGCTGGTGCTGGCGGAGATAGGGTTTGGCGGCATCCGCATCCAAACCGCCGCCGCGCCGACCCCGGCCGCAGCCGCAGGTGCGGACCCGGAAATACTGGCCATGGTAGGTTTGGTGGGTGACCTGAAAGGGCACCTGGTCTTTCATTTTGGGCACGACGCCGCGGTCGCGTTTGTCCGCCAGCTGTCCGGCCACCTGGGCATGCACGGCGAAGACCCCGGGGATCTGCAGTACCGCAAATCCGCGCTGGCGGAGATCAGCAACCAGATGGGCGGCAAGGCGACGGTGCTGCTGGCCGAATCAGGCCTGGACTGCCTGATCACCCCGCCGACGGTATTGTCCGGCAACGGCGTGCGGGCGGTCCTGGCCGGCAACGATATTGAGCACTTTTATACCGTTTCCGGCAACTTTGGCACGTTTTCTTTCATTTTATCCCTCAAGCACCACCAAGCCGCCTAGGTGCGGCGGCGGCGGAAAAATATTGTTCATTGCGCCGTAAAAACGGTTGACAGATACTGAATGTCTCCCTTATGTTTCAAGGGAAATATCAGTACCTAACGGAGTAGATTATGGTTCTTGACGAGGCCATCGATACCGACCAGATGCTCGCCCTGGTTCCTTTCACCACCGGGCAAGCCGACGGCGTCCCCTTTCCTTTCGCGGTCTTTGACGATGATTATGAAGACGATCTGGACGAAGAAGAGACCGACGGGGAAGAGGACTTTGACGACATGGACGAAGACGAAGACATCGACGACGATTTCGATGACGATTTCGACGACGATGACGACGACTTCGACGATGACGAGGAAGAAGCCTTTGAGGATGAGGAGGATGCGGACTTCGACTACGAAGAAGACGTGGACTACGACGACTTCGACGAATAAAGCCGCGCATCCGTCTCGATTTTCCGGCCGTGAGCTTATCGAATGACGCCAGACCGCCCCCGGGGCGGTTTTTTATGCCCCTCCCCGCCAGAGCACCTTGGCTTCGCTCCACAGGCGTTCCAGATCGTAGAACGATCGGGCGCGCTCGGTCATCAGGTGGACGACGATGCCGCCCATGTCGATCAGGTTCCACTCATCCTCCGCCGCGGCCTTGCGCTGGCGGCGCAGGATTTCCAGGTTGCGCTGGACGGCGAACTCCTTGATGTGCCGCTGGAGCCCCTGCTGGTGGGTATGGCTGGTCACCGTGGCCAGCACAAAATAATCCGTCCAGGTGCGCAGCGCCGACAGGTCCAGGACGGCAACGTCCAGGCCCTTGTGTTCCGCCAGCAGGGAGCCGATCGCCAGGGCGGCGTCTTTATTCGACAACGTATCTTCCATTGAAATCCTTCCCGATGATGATCGTAAAATCCGCTTTGTATTCAAAAATCGGCGCAGCGCCATCGCCGCCTTCCCGCGCCTCGGACCGCACCGTCCGGCAGCGGATGACCTCGGCAAAATTTTTGGCCATGTCCACGTTGCCCGAACGGTCGATTATTTCCGTCTGTTCGTAATCGCCCCGATCCGCGTTCCCCACGGTCAGGATGTCGTAGCCGAAACCCTTGAGCAATTCCGCGGTCTGCCGGGCCAAGCCCGAGGTGGGCGTACCGTTGAGCACCTCTACGGTGAACACGCGCTCCGAAACCGAGGCGTCGCTCCGGCGCGTCAGCGTCGACAAGGCCTGGTTGACGATTTCCTTGATCAGGCTGCCGTCGTAGTAGGGAAACAGCAGCTGCTGGCCGGAGACGTCCTTCAGGTTGCCGCCCACGGCCTGCACCGCCACCCGGTCGGCGTCGATGTTCATGAATTCGTCGAACAGGCGGTTCCGCGACCGGGGCGGAATATTGACGTCCATCAGGGCGCGGTAGCGCCCGGCGACGGCCGGCCGGGCCAGATGCTCGTTCTGTTCACCCAGCCGGCGCAGCAGGGCCAGAAATAGGCGCTGCCGCCGCTCTACGCCGTCCGCCGGGTCCTCCTCCGCCGGCGCGTAGGTGGCGAACAGCATGGCCTTGTCGCCGTCCAGCCGGACCTTGCCCGCGGGCAGCAGCACCGGAGCGGCTTCATCGTAGACTTCCACCGCATCGGGGATGAACAAATCTACCCCTTCCATCAGATCCACGAGCTGCCCGACGGCTTCCAGCTTGATGACCACGTAAAAGGGAATTTCGATGCCCAAAAGATTCTCGATCTCACCCGCGTAGGCGTCGATTTTATGCGGAGCGTAAAGGGTGTCGATCCGGTCCACCCGGTTGACGGATTTGATGATCAGGCCCAGCGCGCCGGGGATGTCGAAAACCGCCGCCCTTTTGGTCGCCGGATAGTACATCAGCACGTACGAGCCCAGGGGGACGCCGTCCTTTTCCAGCACGAACAGGGTGTTGACGACCAAATCGCCCGCCAGGGCATCCTGCACCGGGTCGGTGCGGACCGCGTGGAAGGTGATGCCGGCGCCGACGATGAGCAACAGCAGGATGGCCAGCAGCAGCAGCGCGCTGGCGTCGATTTTACCGCCCTTCATGCTCCCTTTCCTTCCCCGATTTCCCGCAGCAAAGCTTCGGTCTCCGCGGACAACATTCGGCCCTTGCCCCGCAGATACCCGACGGTATCCCGCACCACCGCTTCAAAAAGAACCGCCGGGTCGGCGCTGAAAGCCAGGTCCCGCAGCTCCACGGCCACGTTCCGCCGGGAAGCTTCGATCTTGTCGGCGATGTAGACCAGCCGGGCCAGTTTTCCCATGCCCCGCCGGCCGGTGGTATGCCAGCGCACCGCCTCCAGGACGGCGTCGTCCTTAAGGCCGAATCGCTCGCCCAGCAGCACCGCCGCCGCCCGGGCGTGGAGCAGGGCGGGCTTGCCCGCCTCCAGGCCGGAAATGGGTGCCCCGTCCCGGGCAGCCAGGCGGATCAGCTCCTCGCCGGGGTAGCGTTTGCACATATCGTGGGCGATGCCCGCCAGGTAGGCGTCCTCCCGGGACAGGCTGAAGCGCTCCGCCAGGTCGGCGGCCAGCAGGGCGACCTGGCGGGAATGCAGGAACCGGTCCGTATCCAGGTCCTGCCGGGCCGCGGCCTCGACCAGGGCGATCAGGGCGCGTTTTCCGCCGCCCCCGGTTTTCCGGGCGCACCCGTACAGGCCACGATCTTCGATGATCCGGCGGCAGCCGCCGGACACCTGAAAACGCCAGGCCCCGCCGGAGGCGATGCGCTGCCGCAGGGCGCTGGAAGAAAGCGCCACGACGCCGTTGGCCAGCCGCCGGTGGGGATAGCCGAAGGGGGCCGCCCCGGAGGCATTCCGGCGGGCAAGGATCAGGTCCGTGCGCGCCGCCACTTCGTCCGCCCGCCGCCAGTCGGCAAAGCCGTCGACCAGATCGTCGCCCAGAACCAGGCCGATCTTGCCCTCCGGGCGGTAGCGGCGTTCCAGGTCGGCGATCGTGTCCACCGTATAGGACAGGCCGCCGCGGCGGATTTCGCAGTCATCCACGCCGATGCGGTCCTCTCCGGTCAGGGAAGCCGCCAGCATGTCCAGCCGGTCTTCCGAGGTAGCGCCTTCGTTCTCTTTTTTCAACGGCGACCGGTACGAGGGAATCAGCAGCAGGCGGTCGTAGTCCAGGGTGGACAACACCTCGTCGGCCAGCGCCAGGTGCCCCAGGTGGGGGGGGTTGAAACTCCCGCCCAGTATGGCCAGCCTCACTTTGCCGCCGCCTCCGCCTGATCCATCAAACCGACCAGGGCGCCGAAGGCGGCGGACAGTTCGCCCAGCCCCTGTCCGGAAAAGATGGAAATGCCCAGCACCTGTTCCGCCGGATATTTGGAGCGCAGTTCGGCCAGGCGGTCTTCCGTGCCTTCCAGGTCCAGTTTGGTGCCCACCAGCAACCGTTTTTTCCGGACCAGCAGGGGAGAAAAAGCTTCCAGTTCCGCCAACAGCGTGTCGAACGCCGTCGCGTAGTTGTCATCCGCCAGGTCGATCAGGAACGCCAGCCCCGCGGCCCGGGAAACGTGCTTCAGGAAGCGGAGGCCCAGCCCCGCGCCGGCGGAGGCGCCTTCGATCAGGCCGGGAATGTCCGCCAGGATGATATCCCGATCCCCCAGCTTGAGCATGCCCAGGTTGGGAATCTTGGTGGTGAAGGGATAGGGCGCTATTTTGGGCCGGGCGTTGGTAAAGCGGTCCAGCAGGGAAGATTTGCCGGCGTTGGGAAAGCCCACAAAGCCGATGTCCGCCAGGACCTGCAGTTCCACCTTCAACAGGCGCACCTGGCTGTCCTGGCCCGGCAGCGCCCGGCGGGGCGCCTGGTTGGTGGAAGACTTGAAATGGATGTTCCCCCAACCGCCGTTGCCGCCCTTGAGGTAGGTAAAACGGCCTTCGTTGCCACCGAAGTCCCGGACCAATTCGCCCGTCTCCGCGTCCTTGACGATGGTGCCCGGGGGAACGGGTATGACGATGTCCAGGCCGTTGCGGCCGTAGCGCTGGGTGCCCTCGCCGTCCCGGCCGTTCTCGGCGTGGAATTTTTGTTTGTAGCGCAGGTGCGCCAGGGTGCGCAGGTTGCGGCGCACCTCAAAAATCACGTCTCCGCCCCGACCGCCGTCGCCGCCGTCGGGCCCGCCCATGGCGGCGTATTTTTCCCGCCGGAATGACACGCATCCGTTGCCGCCCTTGCCCGAGGAGACTTCAATCAACGCTTCGTCGGCAAATTTTTGCATATATCCATTAAAAACAAACGGCGCGCCCTCAAGGACGCGCCGCGCGTTCGATCGGGCAATCCTGGGGGATTTCCCGTACCCGGTAGCTTATTCGGCGGCCGCGGCGCCGACTACGCCGGCCAGCTTGCGTCCCCGGCGCTGGGAAAATGAAACCGTGCCGTCCACCAGCGCGAACAGCGTATAGTCCTTGCCGCAGCCCACGTTGTCGCCGGCGTGGATCCTGGTGCCCCGCTGGCGCACGATGATGGTGCCGGCTTTGACGATGGAACCGCCGGACCGCTTGACGCCCAGGTACTGGGGATTGGAATCGCGGCCGTTCTTTGCTCCGCTGCCGCCTTTTTTACGTGCCATGTCGTTACCTCCGTTCCGTGCGTATCCGCACCGTGCAATGATCCGGGTAATCGTCGGAAACCGATTTCAAGCCTTCCACAAGGAAGGCGCCCGCCGCGTCCAGGTAGCTTCCGCCCCCGGCCGCGCAGTCGGTTTCCAGCCACAGCGCGCCCCGATCGGGCGCGCCGCCGCGGACCGTCACCCCTTCCGCCCCGGAAAGGGTCCTGATGGCCGTCCTGACCAGTATGGAAACCGCGGCGCAGACGACGTCGCCGCCCCGGGGTCCCGCGCCGGCGTGCCCTTCAACCCGGCAGGACTTCAAGCGTCCCCGGTCGTCTACGGCCACGTCGACGATGATCATGACGGTTTATGCCCCGATAATATCCTGAATGCGGATCAGGGAGTACTCTTGCCGGTGACCCCGCTTGCGGCGGTAGTCTTTTTTGGGCATGTACTTGAATACGATGATCTTGTCGCCCTTGCCGTGGTTCTCCACCGTCGCCGTCACCTTGACGCCCTTGACGTAGGGCGCGCCGACGGAAACGGCATCGCCGGACACCAACAGCACCGAGTCGATGTCGACTGCGGCGCCGATAGCGGCATCCAGCTTGTCCACCTTGATCAAAGCGCCTTTTTCGGCCTTGTATTGCTTACCCTTGAATTCTACCAATGCGTACATCGCCTGTCGTCCTCTATTGTAACGGTTGCTGTGCTCCGGACTTTATACACCGGAGCGGCGGTACGCGTCAATAGCATCGCCGGCGTTCGGGACCGGCGGGCGGACCAAGAGCATTCCTGACCGAATTTTAACCCTGTTCATACCGAATTTAAGGTCCTATACTGGATAGTAAGGTGAACCATCATCCCAAGGAGCGTTTATGAAAAGCAGCTTGACCCGCAGATTGATCGTTTTACTGGCCCTGCTGGCGCAGACCGCCCTGGTGTTTGCCCAGACCATCGACCTGACCGTGCTGGCCACCTCGGACGTGCACAACAACTATCTGGCCTACGACTACTTCACCGACATGCCCACCGAACAGTACGGGCTGGCCAAACTGGCTTCGGCCATCAACAACGAGCGCCGGACCAAAAAGAACGTCCTGCTCGTGGACAACGGCGACCTGATCCAGGGCAACCCCCTGGGGGATCTGCTGGCCAAGACGCCGGTCAAGGCCGGCGAACCCAGTCCCATCATCAACCTGTTGAACTACATGGGCTACGACGCCATCACCCTGGGCAACCACGAGTTCAATTTCGGCCTACCGTACCTGCAATCGGTGATCGCCGGGGCGCAGTTCCCGGTGGTTTCCGCCAACATCGTCAAACCCGGATCGGAAACCCCCTACTTTACGCCTTTCGTGATTCTCAAGCGGACGCTGACCGACCGGGACGGCGCGGCGCAGCCGGTAAAAATCGGCATCAGCGGGTTCGCGCCCCCCCAGATCATGTCCTGGGACGGAGCGCACCTGCGGGGCAAGGTGGAAACCCGGGACATCTACGACAGCGCGGTCAAGGTCGTAGCCCAGATGAAGCTGGCCGGCGCCGACGTCGTCATCCTGCTGGCCCATACGGGCATCAGCGACTTTCCGCGCAAAGGCGGCGAAGAGAACGCCGGCTACTACCTGACCCGCATCCCCGGGGTGGACGCGGTGATCACCGGACACGCCCACATGAAGTTCCCCAGCCCGGCCTTCGCCAAGCTTTCCGGGGCCAATATCCCCCAGGGCACGATCAACGGGATCCCCGTGGTCATGCCCGGCAGCTTCGCCGACAATCTGGGGCAGATCGACCTGACCCTCACCAAGGTCGGGCCGGTCTGGACCCGGACTTCCGGCAGCGCCCGGCTGCTGCCGGCCTATGACGCGGCCAAGAAGGCCAGCCTGATGGCCACCGACGCCCTGACGGCTTCCCTGCTGGCGGCGACCCACGAGCAGGTGCTGGCCTACATCCGTTCGCCCATCGGCGACGGCACTCCCGGCGGCGCTTCCACCGGCGCGCTGAGCGCTCCGCTGAACAGCTTCTTTGCCCTGGTGCGGGACGATTATTCGGTGCAGATCATCAACGAAGCCCAGAAATTCTATACCGAGCGGGCGCTCAAGGGCACGGAATACGAAAAACTGCCCATCCTGTCCGCGGCGGCGCCCTTCAAGGCCGGCGGACGGCAGGGGCCCAAGTACTACACCAACATTCCCGCCGGCCCGCTGGCGGTCAAGAACATCGCCGACCTGTACGTCTACGCCAACACCATCACCATCATCAAGCTGAAGGGATCGGAAATAAAGGAATGGCTGGAAATGAGCGCCGGCCAGTTCAACCGCATCGACGCGGCGGTCCAGGATGAACAGCTGCTGGTCAACGACAAGTTCCCGACCTACAACTACGACGTGATCGACGGGGTCACCTACACCGTCGACGTTTCCGCGCCCAGCCGCTACAACGAGGACGGCACGCCCAAGGACGGCGGCGGCGAACGGATCCGGGATCTCCGCTTCCAGGGCCGGCCCATCGACGCCGACCAGGAATTCATCGTGGCCACCAACAACTACCGGGCCAACGGCGGCGGCAACTTCCCCAACGTCAATCCTTCCCGCATCGTGCTGGCATCCCCCGACGAAAGCCGCCAGGTCATCCTCAAGTACATCGAATCCAAGGGAACGCTGTCGCCCCGGACGGACGGCAACTGGCGCCTGGAGCTGCCCGCGGGCTCCGGACCGGTGGTCTTCCTGACCTCGCCGCTGGGCGAAAAAGCCGCCCCCGCGGGGATCAGGTACCTGGGCCTGGCGGATACGGGCTACGGACGCTACCGGCTGGAACGCTGAAGTCCCGCCGAACGGTGCCCAGCCCGGGGAGGGGCGGAATCCCGCGGCCGCAGCCGCAGATCCGCGGCGCCCGTCCCCGGGCTGGGTCAGCCGACTTTTATTCAACATGAGCTCGATGAACGTCGGTTTTTCGAGCTCCTACATGGTTTCCAGAAAGGGGATGCAGATCAGGCCCAGGGCGTCCCGCAGGACGCCGAGCACCGCCCGGGACAGGGCCAACCGGGAAGCGCCCAGGTCCGGGTCCTCGGCGTTGAGGATCGGGCAGTCGTGGTAAAAACGGCTGAAGCTTTTGGATAGCTCGTACAGGTACGCCGCCAAGAGGGAGGGGTCCAGTTTTTCCGCCGTCCCGGCCACGGTTTCGGCGTAGGCCGCCAGCGTCTTGACCAGCGCCCATTCGGCTTCTCCGGTCAGCAGCTCCGGCCGGACGCGTCCCTTTTCTGCGGCGCTGCCCGCCTCTTTGCGCAGCATCGACGAGATGCGGGCGCCCATATACTGCAGGTAGGGCCCGGTGTTGCCGTTGAAGGCCAGGGATTCCTGGGGGTTGAACAGCATGTCCTTGGCCGCCGACACCTGCAGCAGGTAGTAGTGCAGCGCGCCCAGGGCGACGCGCTCGGCCACCGCCGCCACGTCGCCCACTGCGGCTTCCCGTTCCTTTTCCTTTATTTCCTTCAGCGCCAGGTCGCGCAGGCTGTCGATCAGGTCGTCGGCGTCCACCACCGTGCCTTCCCGGCTCTTCATCTTGCCCTCCGGCAGGTTGACCATGCCGTAGGAAATGTGGTGCAGGTTGGCCGCCCAGTCGAAGCCCAGCTTGGCCAGCACCTTGAACAGCACCTTGAAGTGGTACTGCTGTTCCGAGCCCACCACGTACACCAGGCGGTCGAAGCGCCAGTCCCGCCGGCGGGAAATGGCGGTGCCGATGTCCTGGGTGATGTACAGGGAAGTGCCGTCCTTGCGCAGCAGCACCTTCTTGTCCAGGCCCTCTTCGGTCAGGTCGATCCAGACCGACCCGTCGTCCGCCCGGTAGAAGAGGCCTTTTTCCAGCCCCTTGAGCACTTCGTCCTTGCCTTCCAGGTAGGTTTGGCTTTCAAAATAGTACTGGTCAAAGGAAACCCCGGTGCGTTCGTAGGTGGATTTCATGCCCGCCACCGCCCAGGCGTTCATCTTTTTCCAGAGGTTCACCGTTTCGGGGTCGCCGGACTCCCACTTGCGCAACAGTTCCTGCGCCCGGCCCTCGGCGCCCGGGTCCTGCTTGCTCAGGGCGTGGAAGGCCACGTACCAGTCGCCGACAAAGCGGTCGCTCTTGACCCCTTCGGCCTCGGGCGTCCGGCCCTGGCCGGCTTCGGCGTAGGCCAGCATGGATTTGCAGATGTGCACGCCCCGGTCGTTGATGATGCACACCTTGCGCACCTCCGCGCCCGCAGCGGCCAGGATGCGGGACAGGCTTTCGCCCAGTACGTCGTTGCGCAGGTGGCCCAGGTGCAGGGGCTTGTTGGTGTTGGGGCTGGAGAACTCGATCATGATGCGTTGACCCCGCAGCGTTCCCGGTCGGCCCAGGGGCTTTTCCGGATCCGCCGCCGCGGCCAGCAACCCCGCGACCACCGCCGGCCGGGATAGGCGCAGGTTGACGTAGGGCCCGGCGGCAAAGGCTTCGCCCAGGGCGACGACGGCGGGGTCCGCGGCCAACAGGGCGGCTACGCGCTGGGCGATCGCCGGGGGAGCCTTCTTCAGCGCCTTGGCCCAGGGAAACATCGGAAAGGCCACGTCCCCCAGTTCGGGCTTGGGCGGCACTTCGGCGATGACCCGGGAAGCGTCGATCTCCGGCGCCGCGCCGGCTTCCCGGGCGGTTTGGTTCAGCGCGGCGACCAGACGGATTTTCAGCGTTTCTTTGGTGTCCTGCATATTATTTCCTTTAAAGCCGACCGACCACGGCGGCCATGCGGGTGTACGTTTCTTTGCCTTCCCGGCGGAACGAGCCCAGGCGTTCGTCGCGGTAGGTGCAATCCCGGCAGACGGCGACGTCGCCGACCCCCGCAGCGGCCAAAAGGCGCGCGTTGGCCGCCTGCAGGTCGATGAACCGGCGGCGGTCCACGACCGGCCCCAGGGGGTATTCGCCGCCG
>DYPP01000035.1:19163-26880 GCA_020719845.1 Treponema denticola
GGTCCACGGCGTAGGAAGCGCCGCTGATGCAGGGACCCAGCACCGCCGCCACCGCCGGAGCTCGGGTCTGCCAATGGGCGGCCATCATTTCCAGCGCCCGGTTGACGATCCCGGTCCCCTTCCAGCCGGAATGCAGCAGGGCAAAAGCGCCGTGCTCCGTATCCAGCAGATAAATCGGCAGGCAGTCGGCGACGGTGACGGACAGAAAACAGGCCGGGTCGGCGCTGGCCAGGCCATCCGCTTCCCCCACCCGCCCTGCCGGACCCTGGGCAACCAGCACCTCCCGGGAATGGGTCTGCGCCGGGGCGTGCACAAAACGGGGATCGATGCCCAGGACCGACCATAAGGCGGCGCGGGCGGGGCTTTCGCCTTCCCCGGCGCGGGTCATGGAACCGGCGCTTTTGACGGAGATCAAACACGAAAAATCCGGCACCCGCCGGCCATCCTGTATAAAGGAAAAACGCGCGTAGGGAACATTGTCGGGAATATCCAGGTTGAAGGGATAGATCCGCACCGCTACCGTCCCGCTTCCATCGCCTCGATCTCGCCCAGGAGTTGTACCGTTTTCTCGAATTTTTGTAAAGCGCCGCGCAGCGTCGCCGTGTAGGATCCGCCCTTGCCGGCCAGGCTGCCCAGGTTGGCCAGGGAGTCGTAGCGGCCGCCGGCGTCGCCGTTCACCAGGCCGTTGAAGATGCTGATCAGGGACCTGAGGGCGTTGCCCGCCCGGTCGATGATGCCCGCCGCCTCATCCGCGGCATCCTGGGTCAGGCTCTGCTGCTGGCGCCGTTTGAAGGCCAGGGCGGAAAACTCGGCCTGCACCGCGGCGTAGCGTCTGCCGATTTCGCCGTCCGGCGCCAGCTTGATGTCCAGGGCCCGGATTGCGTCGCCGAGCTTGAGCAGTTCGTTGTAGGCATCGGTGAACTCGGCGCGGTTTTCGCGTTTATAGAACTCGCCGTCCACCAGGATCGGCCGCAGCACCTTGTTGAGCTCGTCGATCAGAATGTGCTGATAAAAAGCCGCCAGGAACATGAGCGCAAAGGAACGCCGCAGGGGAAAACCGCCCGGATTGGCGCTGGAAACGGCGTTGTCCAGCGGTTTGAGCGGCGCGCCCTTGAAAAAATGGTTGAAGACTTCGGCCAGCTCCGTCCGGCGCCGCTCCCGCAGGTATTGGGTCAGCCGTTCCTCCAGATTCTTCTTCCAGTGATCCCGGTACACGGCGAACCAATCCTCGCCGCCTGAGACCACCTGGGGCAGGTAAGCCAGGTTGCGGCTGGTGCAGCGCAGGATGGCCGTCAGCGGCACCCGCCGGTTGAACTGCCGGATGCGGGTCAGGGATTCTTCCGCCTTGACCAACAGCGCCCGGGTTTCGACGCCGATGTCGATGTCCTTTTCGCCCAGCCGGTCCTGGAGCACAAAAACGAACAGCGACTCCAGTAGGGCCAGGGAAGGCGGCTCCTGCAGGGAATAGAGGATGTTGTTCAGAGCCGATAGCTGGTCCTGGGCCAGGTAGCCCGGGCAGACCGGACCATCCACGGTGGGATCCCCGGAAAAAGCGGTTACCAGCCGGTCGAAAAGGAAAGAAGACAATTCCCGCAGGCAGTGCAGGGACCGGGCGTTGCGGTACATGGTGCGCCGTTCGTCCTCGTTGATGGACTGCAGGATCTCTTCCAGCGCCCGGTTGGCCTGCTGGCGGATCTCGGATTCCGGGGCAAAGGAATTGCTCTCGGCGATGTTGCGGGGGTCCACCTCGGTCAAAAGACGGCGGTGCACAAAATCCAGTTCGATGGAAGCCAGGAACGAGAAAAAGGCGCCCTTGTCCCGGCCGACCCCGGCGTCCAGGGCATCGTAAAAGAAGCGGGCGCTCTGCTTCAGGTAGCCCAGTTCTTCCAGCAGACCCGGCAGCAGCAGCGTGCGCCGGTGGTCGAACAAGCCCGGCGCCCGGCCCTCGATGGCCACGCCCAATTTGGCGATCAGGTGATCTTCAAATACCCGCAGGGGGGGCTTGTTCTTGAACAAGCCTACCAGAAACAGGAAAGACCGATAGTACCAGGGCGACGCGCGGTAGCGGCCTTCCAGGTCCACCTTGGCGGGCAGCTCATCTTCGCGAAAGAGCAAGTCCCGGGACAATTCCTGCTGGGCGGAAAGCTTGTCGAACAGCTCCCGCCGCTCCTCCAGATTGAGTCCCGCCGCCAACCGGTCAAAAGTGCCGCCTTCCTGCATACTTCAACTATACGTTGCCGACGGTGCATCGGTCAACGATTTTCCTGTCGGCGCATCCCTGCGCCTCCCGCTCCCCTCCGGTCGCGCGGCGGCGAGTTTCAATTCCCCTAGGGGCATCAAAGCAAAAAGCCGACCTGACGGTCGGCCTCTACTTGCGCTAGCCCCTAGGGGAATTGCCTTCCGGTCGGGGGCCTCCTGCCCCCTCCCTCCAGGCCGCCTCGCCGCCTGTCGGCGCATCCCTGCGCCTCCCGCTCCCCTCCGGTCGCGCGGCGGCGAGTTTCAATTCCCCTAGGGGCATCAAAGCAAAAAGCCGACCTGACGGTCGGCCTCTACTTGCGCTAGCCCCTAGGGGAATTGAACCCCTCTTTTAAGATTGAGAATCTCATGTCCTAACCGATAGACGAAGGGGCCGGGAGGAATTGTTCCCCAGGGAGGATTCGAACCCCCACAAGCAGATCCAGAGTCTGCCGTGCTACCATTACACAACCGGGGAGTGGAACGCGGTGAAAAAATAGCATTATCAACTACTTTTGTCAATCGCGGCGGGGGTAAACTACTCGCCGTGGTACTCGATCAGCGTACGGATGGGGATGGACCCCAGCAGGGCCTTATAGTTCAGAAAGGGCAAGCCCACGACGCCGAAAATACCCGCTACTTTGGCGCCCGCGGCGCCGACCAGGTCGGTAGCCGCCCGCAGGGTCCCGCCGGTGGCGATCAGGTCGTCCACCACCAGCACCTGCTTGCCCACGGGAACGTCCGCCGGGTGCACTTCGATCTCCGCTTCGCCGTACTCGAGTTGATACTTTTGGGAAATCGTCTTGCCCGGCAGTTTGCCCTTTTTGCGGATCAGGATCAGGGGAATGCCCAAGCGGTCGGCAAAGGGCGCGGCAAAGACGAAACCCCGGGATTCGATGGCCGCCACGGCGTCCACCTGCTTGCCCGCGTACATCTCCACCATGGCGTCGATGCAGTACTTGAAGGCCCGGGGTTCGGCCAGGATGCTGGTTATATCGTAAAAAAGAATGCCCGGTTTGGGAAAATCCGGCACTTTACGGATGGCCGCGTCCAGATCGAAGGGCGTTTGCATGGCGGGATTCAACTCCGTCCCAGGGTTTTTTCCACCCAGGATTTCAGCTCCCGGCTGGATGTCTTTTCTTGATCCGCCAGAAAGGAATCCGGATTGACCTGCAGCTCCGCGTCAGCGATGACCGTTTTGAGGTAGACGACGGCCGCCTCGGAAGCCGGTGAAAAAAGCCCGCAGGGTCTGCCCGCCAGGTTGATGCCCCGCAGAACACGCTCCAGTTCGCTGAAACCGGCGGGTTTGGGCTTTTCGCAGCCGATGAAGCAGGCGTCCGCCGGGAGCAGGTCGGTGGCGGCAAAATCTGCGGCTTCCATCAGCACCACCCGCAGGCCCTTGAGCCCGGCGGCGATGCGGTCGGCAACCTTGCGCGTCGCGGGGGCGCCATCCACCAGAATCAATACGTTCTTTGCGTCTTTCACGTGATCAAGTCTAGTAGCGGCGTACGGTCTTGTCAACCAGGAACCACGCCGATCCTCTTTGTCGCCCCGGGGGCCCGCCAGGGCCCGGGCCAGCAGGTCCAGGTAGTTCCGCCGGGAAAGCTCCCGGCCGCCCAGGCTGCGGGTATGGTCGGTGGCTACCTGACTGTCGATGAAGTCGACGCCGTCGGCGAACAGGAACTGCGCCAGGGAGATGAACGCGGCTTTGGAAGCGTTCGGACGAAGGGCGAACATGGATTCGCCGAAGAAGGCCCGGCCCAGCCGGATGCCGTAGCAACCGCCGACCAGCTCGCCGTCCAGCCGGGCTTCGGCGGAGTGCGCCCAGCCCAGGCGGTGCAGTTCCGTATAGGCGGCGATCATGTCCGCGGTGATCCAAGTGCCGCCCTGCCCGGGCCGGTGCACGCCGGCGCAGCCGCGGATGACCGCCGCAAAATCCTGATCGAAGGTCACCCGGTAACGTCCCTGCTGCAGCAGCTTGCCCAGGGAACGGGAAACGTGGAGCGTATCCGGGAAAAACAAAAAACGCGGGTCCGGGGACTGCCAGATGACCGGATCGTCTTCGTTGAACCAGGGAAAGATACCCTGCTCATAGGCGGACAGGAGCATGCCCGGCGACAGGTTGCCGCCGACGCCGACCACGCTGTCCTCGGCATCCGCCGGGTCGGGGAACGCAAATCGTTGTCTTTCGGAAAGAACGGGAAAATCGGGATCCGGGCCGGGACGGAAGGGCCGTCCGGACATCTAGACCACGACCTCGATGCGATATTCCCCGTCCTGCCAGTCGGCCCGGGCCGTTCCGCCGCCGGCCAGACGGCCGAACAGCACTTCGTCCACAAAGAAAGCCTTGATCTTGTCTTCCACCAGGCGGCCCACGTTGCGGGCGCCGAATTCCTTGCTGTAGCCTTCCGCGGCCAGCTGGTTCAGGCAGGCTTCGCTGGTTTGCAGGGCAACGCTTTTTTCCGCCAGCTGCTGCCGGAAGGCGTCCAGCTCTTTTTGGACGATCGACACGACCACCGCCGCCGATAGATGCCGGAAGGGCACGGTGGCGTCCAGGCGGTTGCGGAACTCGGGGGTAAAGATCTTTTCCACCGCCCCCTGCACCGCGCCTTCGTCTTCGATCCGTTCGCCGAAGCCGATCAGGCTGCGGCCGATGTCCCGGGCGCCGGCGTTGCTGGTCATGATGAAGACCACGTTGCGGAAGTCCGCCTTGCGGCCGTTGTTGTCCGTCAGCGTGGCGTAGTCCATGATCTGCAGCAAAATATTGTAGATGTCCGGATGCGCCTTCTCGATCTCGTCCAGCAGGACTACCGCGTGGGGCTGCTTGCGCACCGCGTCGGTCAAGAGGCCGCCTTCTTCATAGCCTACGTAGCCCGGGGGCGACCCGATCAGGCGGCTGACGGTGTGCTTTTCCTGGTATTCGCTCATGTCGAAGCGGTGCAGGGCCACGCCGAGGATGTCCGCCAGGCTGCGGGCCAGCTCGGTCTTGCCCACCCCGGTAGGGCCGACAAAGAGGAAGTTGGCCACCGGTTTGCCCGCAGTCCGGAACCCGGCCCGGGAGCGCTTGACCGCCTTGACCACCGCGTCCACGGCCTCGTCCTGGCCAAAGATGCGTACCTTCAGCCTGCCTTCCAGGTTGCGCAGCCGGTCCAGCTCCGACTCGCCCACGGAACGTTCGGGAATCCGGGCGATGCGGGCCACGACGGTCTCGATCTGGGCCACGTCCAGGTCCACGACTTCCACCGCTTCCGCCGGGCCGTCCCCGTCCGCCGCGGCCGGCACGGAGCCGTCGGACGCGTCCTGGTCCCGGCGCTTGAAGGCCTCGATGCGGGCGAAGGCGCCGGCTTCGTCGATGACGTCGATGGCCTTGTCCGGCAGGCGGCGCTCGGTGATGTACAGGGCGGAAAGGCGCACCGCCGACTCCAGGGCGGCGTCGCTGTAGCGCACCTGGTGGTAGTCCTCGTACTTGGACCGCAGTCCCTGGAGGATGGCGATGGCGTCGGCTTCGGAGGGCTCGTTGATGTCGATCTTCTGGAAGCGCCGGGACAAGGCCCGGTCCTTTTCAAAGTACTTGGTGTATTCCTCGTGGGTGGTGCTGCCGATGCAGCGCAGCTTGCCCGACGTCAGCGCCGGCTTGAGCAGGTTGGAAGCGTCCAGGGACCCCCCGGACACGGAGCCCGCGCCCACCAGCGTATGAATTTCATCGATAAAAAGGATCACCCGCTCCTTCTTGAGCAGCTCTTCCACCACTTTCTTGATGCGGTCTTCAAAATCCCCCCGGTACTTGGTCCCCGCCACCAGGGCGCCCATGTCCAGGGAATAGAGGGAAAAGCCCTTCAGCGTGGGCGGCACCTGGCCGGCGACGATGCGCTGGGCCAGACCTTCGGTTATGGCCGTCTTGCCCACCCCCGAATCGCCCACGTGGATGGGGTTATTCTTGAGCCGCCGGCAGAGCACCTGCACGGTGCGGTCCAGTTCGGACCCGCGGCCGATGACGGGCTCCAGCTTGCCTTCCGCGGCCAGGGCGGTCAAGTCGGACGCAAAACGCTCCAGGGCGGTCTTTTTGGCCGGTTTGGCCCGCGCCGCCTGGCCGTCGTCGACGTAAGGCTCTTCGCTTTCGCCGTCGGTTTCGTTCTTTTCCGGCTGGTCCGGGCTGGGCTTGGGGAAGAATTCCGGCTCCCCGTCCAGGACGCCGCCGTGGGAAAGCACGTCCAGCAGCTCCAGCCGCTTGACGCCGGCCTTGCGCAGGTAGTAGGCGCAGTAGTTGCGCTCCTCATCGTACAGGGACACCAGAATGTCCGCCACGTCCAGTTCGTTTTTCTGCGCCGACTGGCTCTGCAGCACCGCCCGTTCCAGCACGCTCTGAAAACCAACCGTCTGGGTCGGTTCGGTATTCTCGATCACCGGCACTTTTTGGGCAAAGTAGTTTTCCATGCCGCTTTTGATCTGTTCCAGATCGGCGCTGCAGGAGATGAGAATTTCCTGCACCTCCGCAAAAGACAGGGCGACGTAGAGCACGTGTTCCGGAGTAAGGTATTCGTGGCCCCTGATTTTGGCTTCGTTGTACGCGGCGTTGATTATAGCCTGCACGTGGCGGCTGATTTTCATCGTTCCCGATCTCCTGTTGCTATGCCTGTTCTACCATGCAGCGCAGCGGAAATTCCTGTTCCCGCGCCATTGCATGGACCTGATCGGCTTTGGTGGTGGCGATGTCCCAGGGATACGTCCCCACCAGGCCCCGGCCTTTACGGTGCACGTCCAGCATGATCCGGTTTGCCTCGCGGCGTTCCTTGTGGAAAACGGAAACCAGCACGGTCACCACGAACTCCATGGCGGTAAAGTCGTCGTTCAGCAGGATAACCCGGAACTCTTCGGGTTCCTGCAGCAATTCCTCCGGTTTGACGGCCAGGCCGGTGCCGGTTCCTTCTTCCCTGGGCATACGAATCATCCTTGGCGTTTGGCTTCTTCGGTCTATCTTCAGCCTATAAGATAGCCAAAAGCGCGGGATAAAACAACACGCCGCCGGCGCCGCCGGAGTTCAAAACAGGATGGTCAGACCGGACCGCAGCTCCCAGCCGGCCAGCGGCTCGGTTTCGGCGCTGTCGTAGTCCAGGGTTCCGGCCAAAAACAGCCAGCTGGTCGCCGGCCCGGCGGGCGGCAGGTTGAAGGTCAATTCCAGCGCCGCCTGGCCGGCGACGGCTTCGGCGGTATGCTCCGCCGCGGAGAAAATGGAAAACCCGAAACGATCGGTGGGTTCTCCGGATAGTTCCAGGGTCCAGGGGAAGCTGTCGGTGGGTTCGGCGGCGGCGTCGATGGTCCGCCGGAAGCCCGCGGAAAGGGCGGCGCTGAGCGGAAAACCCGGGTACCAGGAGGCCGCCAGCGCCGGCAGCACCGCCCAGGAGCTGAAGGCGTCGTCCAGCCAGGCGGCCTCCACGCCCAGGCCGGGCTTCAGCACCAGCGACCCGAAAAGCCGGGAAAAGCC
>DYPP01000130.1:0-3200 GCA_020719845.1 Treponema denticola
CGCGGTAGCGCCGGAAGGCGCCCAGGATGGGCGCCGCCAGCGTCCGTAGGCGGGCTGGAGGGAGCGCCTCCGCATTTGCTCCGGTTTCTTTGAAACCGTGCGCAAATGCCGCAAAATAAGGTAGCTTTTTCAAAATGCGTCTGCATTTTGAAAAACCCTCATTTGCTACCCGTATTCCTGTCTTTATGTATTTGACTATACTGCCGTGAACGTAGCTTGCGGGATGTCATTACCCAGCTTGAACCCAGCCTATTCAAAAAGATCACTGGGCTTACTGTAAAAGACTTTGAACTTTTAGTCAGTCTTGGGGTTTTCAACAGCGCACTTATGAATGATGCCACAAGTTCAAGAGGTACGAAGATGCCAGTTTGGTTTATGTTGGGATAGATAAACATCAAGGGGAAGATGTTGGTCTTTACGATACAGTCATAACTAGACGAGATTGTGAAAATACCTTTGAAAATGCGGCAGAGAAAGGATGAAAGAATCGCCTTCGCCATCCTTGGCTCAGGCGATATAGTCGTTGCGGGCCCTCGTCCAAGTTCGCTTTTAAAATCCTATTCGTAGACGATGCGCGGCGCCTTGCGGACGGAAATCTTCCAGGACAGCCCGGTGCCGATATTGTAGGCCTTGGCAAAGGAGCCCTGGTTGATGGCCACGGCGACGGTCAGCAGGGAATTGATGTACACCAGCGGTTCGCCCACGTTGACCTCCGCGAAGGAGCGCCCATAGGTCATGGTGTTGCGGTAGACTTCCCGGGTATCGTTGTGCAGGGAAATCTCCACCCGGCCACCGTAGGGGATGCCCAGACCGCTGAACAGGGCGTGGGGAATATTGGACCAGATGCTGCCGAAGCGCACGTCCAGGGCGTCGATGGTCCCGGACACGATGTCCCCTTCCCGCCGGGCGGGCACCAGGGGCAGCTCCACGACGGAAGCGGGATCCAGCGCCGGCCCCAGGTCGTCGAAGCCGATGAGGCCCGCCGCCAGCCGGGCGCCGGAAAAAGCGTACACGTCCCGGCCGTGGAAGGTGTACGAAAGCTCCGAGCCGGAAAGCCGGTTGGTGTCTTCCCGCAATTCCCGCACCTCGGCCAGGCCGAACAGCGTCTTGACGTGGGTCAGCGTGCCGTTGTCGGGGGTGACGATGAACTGGCCGTCCTTGGTGCGGGCGACCACGCTGCGCCGCCGGCTGCCCACGCCCGGGTCCACCACGGATACGAAGACCGTTCCCGCCGGCCAGTAGCTGACCGTCTGGGCCAGCCGGTACGAGGCTTCCCACACGTCGTAGGGGGGAATGTCATGGGTCAGGTCGTGGACCTTGAGGGTGACGTCCACCTTGAAGGCCACGCCGTACATGGCGGCCACCGCGCCGTCGGACAGTCCGAAATCGCTCTGGAACACCAGGGTAGAACTCATTTTTTGCCCGTCCTTGCCTTGAGCCGTTTTTCCAGCCCCCGCACGGCGATGGAGAGGGACACCGTGACGCAGAGATAGAAAAAGGCTACCGCGTTGTAGGTTTCAAAAAACTTGAAGGTCGAAGCGGCGTAGACCTTGCCCAATTGGGTGACATCCTGTACGCCCAGGGCGGACACCAGGGAAGAATCCTTGACGATGGCCACGAACTCGTTGGCCAGGGCGGGCAGCACGTTGCGGACCGCCTGGGGCAACACCACCCTGCGCAGCGTCTGGCCCCGGGTCAGTCCCAGGGCGTAGGCTGCTTCCACCTGGCCCTTGTCCACGCTTTCGATGCCCGCCCGGAAGATTTCGGCGATGAACGCCGCGTAGCCCAGCGTCAGGGCCAATACGGCCCGGGTCACGAAGCTGAAGTTCCGACCCTGCACCGGCTGCATCCACCCGGCGCCGATGAAGGGCGCCAGCACGACGTTCACCAGGCCCGCCAGCGCCGGAGCGCCGACGAAGGCGATATAGTAGAGGATGACCAGCATGGGCAGGCCGCGCACCAGCTCGATATAGAAGGTGGCCAATTCCCGGGCGGGCTTGAAGGGCGAGGAGCGCAGCAAGCCCAGCACCAGGCCGAACAGCACCGACGCGGCATAGGCCACCAGGGAGACGCCGATGGTGACGCCCAGGCCCCGGGCCACGGCGGTAAAAATGACCCGGTAGTCCGGCGAAGCCAGGGCCCCGGCCAAGGCCAGGACCCCCAACAAAACCATCAGGGCCAGCCACCAGGGGAAGCCGGGAAACAGTTTTACCCGCGCGTCCGTGCCGGCGGGGAGTTTGCCCGTCCCCGGGTGCAGGGCCTTGCTCACGGCTGGTAGTCAAAGAACCACTTGGTGTCCAGCTTGTCCAGCGTCCCGTCGTCCCGCATCTTTGCGATGGCGGCGTTGAAGGGGCCGACCAGGTCGGAACCCTTTTTGAAGATGAATCCGAATTCTTCCGTGCCCAGCGGGCCGCCCACCAGTCTGAGCTTGCCCGGGTTGGCGCCGACGTAGCCCTTGCTGGAAGCCTTGTCCATCAGGACCATGTCCACGTCGCCGGAAAGCAGGGCCTGCACCGCGGCGCCGAAGGTTTCGAACAGCTTGATGCGCGGATTGGCTTCGTCCCCGTCCAGCACGTTGTAGACGCCGACGTAGAAATTGGTGGTCCCCGCCTGGGAACCGATCAGCAGCTTGGGATCCGCGGCAAAGGCTTTTTCTTCGGCAAAGCGGGTCTCGCCCGCCCGGACCAGCATGAATTGTTCGCTGACCATGTAGGGGTCGGAAAAATCCACCTGCCCCTTGCGTTCGTCGTTGATGGTGATGCCGTCCATGCCCACGTCGAACTGGCCGTCCCGCACCGCCTGGATCATGGTATCCCAGGAGGTGATCTTCCATTCCACCCTGGCGTTGAGCCGCCGGGCGATTTCTTCCACCGCGTCGTACTCCCAGCCGACGGCCTTGCCCGTCTTGGGGTCGATGAAGTTGAGCGGCGTATAGGCGTTTTCGGTCACCGCGACGATGGTGCGGCCTTTGAGGTCGGGCAAGCCATTGGCGGATACCGCCGCGGGCGCGGCGGCAGCCGTCGGTTGGGCGGGAGCGTCTTTTTTGCCGCCCGCGAAAGCGGAAACGGCGACGACGGTCAACAGAAGCAGGATAGTCTTTTTCATTGAGTCCTCCGGCCTCTAGTTTAACGCCTTCAGCGCCCCCGGACAAGCCGTACCTTCAATTATCTTCTACCAGCGTCCGTATCCGCCGCCGCCGT
>DYPP01000130.1:3300-4609 GCA_020719845.1 Treponema denticola
CGCCGGCAGCGGGCTGGACCCGCCTTCCGGGAAGCCGGTATGATGGCTGGGTGGAACCGTACGACGAGGCCGCCCTGGCCCGGCAATATTCTTCCTGCATCCTCTGTCCCCGGCGTTGCGGGGTAGACCGAACCGCCGGTCGGCGGGGTTTTTGCGGCGAAACCGACGTCCTGCGCCTGGCCTCCGCCTCGCTGCACCGGGGTGAAGAGCCGCCCATCACCGGCGCCGGCGGATCGGGCACCATTTTTGTCACCGGCTGCACCCTGGCCTGCACCTTCTGCCAAAACCGCCAAATCTCCCAGGAAGGCATGGGCGCGCCGGTCAGCACCAGGACATTCGCCGATATATGCCTGCAGCTGCAGGACGCGGGGGCGGAAAACATCAACCTGGTCACCGGCAGCCACGCGCTTCCGGCGCTCTGCCTCGGCATCGCCGCCGCCCGGAAACGAGGCCTGTGCATACCCACCCTGTGGAATTCCTCGGCCTACGAAACCGTGGAAGCCGTGGACCTGGGCGCCGATTACCTGGACGTCTACCTGCCGGACCTCAAAACCCTGGACGCCGGGCTTTCCGGCCGCTACTTCGGCGCCCCGGACTACCCCGCCGCCGCCCAGGCGGCCATCCGGCGCATGGTGGCGCTCAAACCCCTGGTCTACGGTCCGGGCAGGACGGGCAAAAACGGTCCGGAATCGGTGCTCCGTTCAGGGGTGATCATCCGCCACCTGGTGCTCCCGGGGCATCTGGAATCTACCCGGCAGGTTTTGCGCTGGTTCGCCGAGAACGCCGCCGGCGGCGCCCTGCTTTCGCTGATGACCCAGTACACGCCCATCGCCGCCGCCGGCGCGCGTCTGCCCATGGACCGCTTTGTAGCGGAAGAGGAATCCGACCAGGTGCTGGCCTGGCTGGACGAGTTCGGCATCGACGACGGCTTCTTTCAGGAACTGGTGCCCGGCGACGACTGGCTGCCGGACTTCAGGAAGAAAAATCCGTTTTCTTCAGACCTTTCCGTGCCCCTCTGGCATTGGGGAAACGAGCATGCCGGTCAGACTTCCGGTACATAACTCGAATCTATGCTTCAATGCTAAGCCGTCCTCAAACGGAACGCTGCTGGAATGCGTGACCTGCGCAACCCCAGCCTGACCTGGGCGACGACGTCCGCTTTACCTTGGACAGGGATCGGTTGGAGCAGGAGTTCGCCACCGGGCGCGTGCTCCGGAAGACATCCCGGCTACCCCTGCAGCTCCGTCGCCACTTCCCAGCCCGTCACGTTGCGCTCGACTTCGTCGAACACGATGCCGATCTGGTACAG
>DYPP01000036.1:0-11574 GCA_020719845.1 Treponema denticola
CCTCTCAAAGGGGTGGGAAAGTAGGTAGTCGCCAGGCTTTTTTTTTGCCCTGGCGTGATGTAGAAGGGCTTCAGTATCTGTTTCTAGCGTACAAGTACGACCACTCCTTAAGCCTGAGGGCATCCGCAGCGGAAAAAGCCGAAGATATAGCCCGCCAGCGCCAGTTGGTGCCCAGAGTGGAAGGCGTGTTCATCCGGGCCTCGGAACCGAGGCCAAGAACATCTTGCAGGGGTACCACCGCGAACTGGGCTACCGACGAGAACGCCAGCCTGATAAGGGCCTGCACCGGATCCGACGGCTCGTAGCCCAGGTAGGAATGGATAAAGGCGCGTTCTTCGGGTTTGGCTTTATCCAGCCAACCCCGCAGCGTGTCGTTGTCGTGTGTTCCGGTATATACCACGCTGGTGGGCGCGTACATGTGGGGTAAGAATCCGTTTTCCGTATCCAATCCCTTGCCGCTTTCCGCCGCGTCAAAGGCAAATTGCAGGATCTTCATGCCCGGTAAATGGAAAGAATCCCGCAGATCCCGCACTTCTTCGGTAATAAACCCCAAATCTTCGGCCAGGATGGGCAGCGTACCCAGCTCCTTGTTCAGCCGGTCAAAGAAAAGGTGTCCCGGCGCCTTCTGCCACGTACCGTGGATCGCGTTCGGTTCCCCGAAGGGCACGGACCAGTAGGCTTCAAAACCGCGGAAGTGGTCCACCCGCAGCCAGTCGAAGAAGCGCAAACTGCCTTTGATCCGCCGAATCCACCAGGCAAAACCGGTACGTTCGTGGGTTTTCCAATCGTACAGCGGATTGCCCCACAGTTGCCCGGTCTTGCTGAAGTAGTCCGGCGGCACGCCGGCCACAAAAAGGGGCAATCCCGCCGGATCCAGCTGGAACAGGCTGCGGTCGGACCAGACGTCGACCGAATCGGGGGCTACAAAAATGGGCAAATCGCCGATGATGGCGATGTGCCGCTGGTTGGCGTATGCTTTCAACGCGTACCATTGCTTGAAGAAGAAGTACTGAATGACGCGTCGATTTTGCATCGATTCGACGTGACCGGCGTCGGACCGCCAGGCTTCAAGGGCTTGGGGATCGTGCAAGGCCAGAGCGGAAGGCCAATAGTTGGACCACATCGCGGCGTCGCGGTTTTCTGCCCGGGCTTGGGCGTCAAAATGCTCCTTGATGTCCATGAACAGGACGTATTCCTCCAGCCACCAGGATTCATCCCCGATGAACCGCCGCAGATCCTGTTCGGCTGCGGGGTCCTTCAATGACAAAAAACGTACCGCAGCCAGGCGCAGCTTCTTCATTTTCCAGGGAATGATCGCCCCGTAGTCCACGGCCTCCGGGGGGCACGCCGGAGTGTCGGCGAGTTCCCGCTCCAAGAGCAGGCCGTCCTTGATCAGGCCATCCAAGCCGATCAACAGGGGATTGCCCGCAAAGGTGGAAAACGACGCGTAGGGCGAATCGCCGTAGCCGGTAGGACCGATGGGGAGCACCTGCCATAAACGCTGTCCGGCTTGTTCTAGCCAGTCCACAAAGGCGTAGGCGCCTCTGCCCAAGTCCCCGATGCCGTAGGGTCCCGGCAGGGAAGTGGGGTGTAGAAGAATGCCGCTTGATCTGTGCATACACGTCTCCAGTAAACCGGTTCAGCGTACTATATACCCTTGCCTGAAGCCGCGCAATAGACCCCGGTCGGTATCAAGTCCAAGGATGATCGGCGCCAAGCAAAGGATGAGGGCAATAAAAAAAGGCTCCGGAGGAGCCTTTTTGAACCCTGGTTCCGTAAAAATGAAACCGAAACGCTTGACTGATGATAAAAAGTTTATTTTTCGGCGATCAAGAGCGTTTTGGTATCCAGCCGGAGTTCCAGCGCCGCCGGATTGTAGCTGGCGTGGTCTTTGGAAACGCTGAACTGGATAAAATCTTGTTTGGGCTCCAGCACGACGATGACATCGATAAGTTCGACATAGTCCTTGAGCAGCAAGGGAATGTTGCGCTTGTCGTAGACGGTTTCGTCCGCGCCGACGGTGCAGCTGTACCAGATTTCAAGCCCCAATTCCTGGGCAAACTGCTTAACGGCGCTGATGCGTTCCACCGTGGTCCGGGCAAAATCAAAACCGTCGATGATCAGGGCGTCGGCCTTGAACCCGCCGTCCACGATCATGGCCCGGAGGCTACGCAGGATCTGGTCGCTGGTGATGCCGTCCTGATTGAAATTCATCAGGACGCGGTTGCGCACCAGGTCGTTCTTGACTTCGATGGCGTGTTCAAGATTCTTTTTTTTGGCGATTTCCGAAAAAATATCTTCGTACCAGGCGATCACGTAATCCGTGTGCTGGGTAAAAGAAACGTGGATGACCTTTTTCCCCTGAAAAAGCTTGTCCAGGGCAATCTGCACCAAAACAGCGGTTTTGCCGACTCCCTTGCGGGAAGCGATGACGCCGATCTCGCCGATCTTGAGGCCACCGTGGATAGACTTCTCAAAGATCCGGACCGGACTGCGTTGAATGAGTTCCTGCTTGACCATAGCCGCTCCTTATTTCTGCTGTTCTTTCCGGCGCTTCTCTTCATACTCTTTCATGAGCGTGTCGGAGATGCTCGTCGGAACTTTCCCGTATTTCTCAAATTCCATCGTAAACTCCGCCTTGCCCTGGGTCAAGGATCGGAGCACGGTGGAATAGCCGAACATCTCGCTCAAGGGGACTTCGGCGTCCACGCGGGAAAAGGTACCGTCTTCGGTGGATGAGGTGATTATGCCACGGCGTTGGTTGATGGAAGCAAAAATATTGCCCTGGAACTCCGTCGGGCCTTCCACCGAAACTTTCATGATCGGTTCCAGGATGCAGGGCTTGGCCTTGTGGTAGGCTTCGCGGAACGCGCCGATGGCGGCCAGCTGGAAGGCGATGTCCGAAGAGTCCACCGCGTGGGAAGCGCCGTCGTTGATGACGCAGCGAATGTTGACGATCGGGAATCCGATCAGGCTGCCCCGTTTCTTTGCTTCCTTGAAACCCTTGTCGCAGCTGGTGATGTATTCATTGGGGATGGACCCGCCTTTGACGCTGTCGACGAATTCATAGTCCACCTTTTCGATGGGTTCCATGTAGCCGGCGACGCGGCCGTATTGTCCCGAACCGCCGGTCTGCTTTTTATGCGTATAGTTGAACTCCGCGCGCTGGGTAATGGCTTCCCGGTAGGCGACCTGGGGCATGCCGGTATCGACTTCGCATTTGTATTCCCGCTTCATCCGCTCGATGTAGACTTCCAGGTGCAGCTCGCCCATGCCCTTGATGATGGTCTGGTTGGACTCGGGATCGACGAAGGTCTGGAAGGTCGGGTCTTCTTTGGTAAAGCGGTTGAGCGCCTTGGCCATCTGGTCCGCGGACTTTTTGTCCTTGGGCATGATGGCTAAAGAGATGACCGGTTCGGGCACGAACATGGAGGTCATGGCGTAGTTGATGGAAGGCGAACAGAAGGTATCCCCCGAGGCGCACTCGATGCCGAACAGGGCGACGATGTCCCCCGGCGTGCCGGCGGTGATGTCTTCCATGTTGTCCGAGTGCATGCGCACCAGGCGGCCGACCTTGAACTTTTTCCGGGCTCGGGTGTTGTAGAGTTCATCGCCCTTTTTAAGCGAACCCTGGTAGATGCGCACGTAGGTGAGCTGGCCGTACTGGCCGTCTTCCAGCTTGAAGCCCAGGGCGACGGTCGGCAGGTTGTCCTCCGACCGGAGTTCCCTTTTTTCTTCGTTGTTGTCCAGGTCCAGGGCGTAGTTCTTGACTTCCGTCGGCTCCGGAAGGTAGTGGACAACCCCGTCCAGCAACGTTTGAATACCCTTGTTCTTGTACGCCGACCCCATCATCACCGGAACAAACTGTTCCGCCAGGGTACCCGTGCGGATGGCGCTGTAGATCATTTCTTCGGGGATGGGTTCGCCGCTCAGGAACAGCTCGGCCAGTTCGTCGGAGAACATGGACACCGCGTCGAGCAGTTCTTCCCGGTATTTTTCCGCGTCCGCCTGCAGGTGGCCGGGGATTTCCGCGTAGCGCAGCTGGATGCCCTGGTCGCCGTCGAAGTAGACGGCCTTCATGGTGATCAGGTCGACCAGGCCTTCGAGCTTATCCTCCAGCCCGATGGGGATCTGGATCAGCACCGCGTTCAAGCCCAGTTTTTCCCGCAGCTGCATCCGCACTTTGAAGGGATTGGCGCCCGTCCGGTCGCACTTGTTGATGAAGGCGATGCGGGGCACGTGGTAGCGCTTGAGCTGGCGGTCGACGGTGATGGACTGGGATTGCACCCCGGCCACCGCGCAGAGGACCAGCACGGCGCCGTCCAGCACCCGCAGGGATCGTTCCACTTCGATCGTAAAGTCGACGTGCCCGGGGGTGTCGATGAGGTTGACCGTATAGTCCTTCCACTCCACCTGGGTGGCGGCGGACTGGATGGTGATGCCCCGTTCCCGCTCCAGTTCCATGTGGTCCATCGTAGCGCCGACGCCATCTTTGCCGCGGACTTCGTGGATGGCGTGTATCTTATTGCAATAAAACAGAATACGTTCGGAAAGCGTCGTCTTGCCGGAATCGATGTGCGCGCTGATTCCAATATTCCGCATCTTCATGATTTCGATGCCCATCTGGTCTTCTACCTCTCGTGCTTAGCATTAATGAGTCCGCTCCAGAAACCGGTTGTTTTTAGAGCGGACTCAGGCAATTCCTTACAGGAATTGCCTTCTTATCGGTACAAATCAAAAAACTGATGTTTTTGGATTTGACTTATTAATTCCCGCTCGATACAACGGGTTCAACCGGCCATTGCGAAGGAAGCAAACAAATACTTCCAGTTGTTGCAATATAGTAATAATTTCAGCAAGTTTCAAGAGGGGCGGGACCCCGGAAGCGGCGCGGCGGATACGTTCAGGGAAACCCGCCCGATAAACGCCAGGCGAAGGTCCAGGAGGCGGGCCCCGGCAGGGGATCGGCGGAAAGCCGAAAGGACAGGCTGCCCCAGGGCAGGTCCAGACCGAGGGAAAGGGAAGCGTCGTAGGCCGGTGGTGCTCCTTCTTCCCCGCAGCCGGAACCCAGCGCGCCCCGGAGCCGAAGGGGACCGATCCGGGTGGATACGCTGGTTCGGCAGGAATCAAGCACCACGTTTTCCGGGCCGACCACGGCCGACGCGCTGAACCAGGCGCGCAGCGGCCCCAGCGCGGCGCCCAGCGTGGCGGACGCCGCGTCCGTCGGGACGTCCCGTCCCTCCCGGTCCCAGGCCAGCCCTACGGAAAGGGGCCGCAGAAGGCGCGGTTTCCCGGGGCTGGGCCAGCGGAGGGTGAATTCGGCGGTGGTCAGCTCCTCCGCGGGCGTCTGGACCCGGCGGACGGCGGATACCCGGACCAGGCCGCCGCCCTTCAGGGTGCGGTCGAGTCTGAGGGCCGCCCGCAGGGCCTGGCCGGCGAGTTCCCCGTCGCCGCCCCGGAAGCGCTGGTCCGCGCCGTCCAGGACGGCGGAGACCGACCAGGGTTTTGCTCCGAGGCGCAGCGCCGCGCTGCCGTAGGAACCGATGCCTTCGGCAAAGTTGGTGCTGATCGCCCCGTCGGCGCCCAGGGCCAGGGCCGGACCCCGCAGCAGGAATCCCAGGGCGTACAGCGACGCGTCCCGGGCCGGCAGGGGCGGCTCAGCGGCGAACCAGGTATCGGGCTGCCGCGCTTCCAGCCGGCGGGGAGCATAGAGCGCTTCGACGCGGCCGTAGCCGGCGTCTCCGGCGTGGCTCTCGGCGCCGGCGATGATCTGGGCGTGCCGGTCCGCCTCAATCATGGTATTGAGGTAAGCCCTGGTCGGCGCTTCCCGGGGCGTGCCAAGGCCCAGAAACGTTGCGGAGTCCCGGGACGGCGCCGCTTCGGTGTCCAGGTCCGCGCTGCTGGGCAGCCGGGCATCCGCGTAGGCCGGACCCCGATTCCAGGGATCGCTCAAGCGGGTGGCCAGGCCCTGGGCGCGCAGGGGTCCGTACAGCAGGCGCGACTCGCTGGACCGGTGGTAGATGCCCGGGAAAAAGCGCGCATCCCCGAGGTCGCCGGCTGTTTCGGCCGTAGACCGGCTGAGTTCCAGCAGGCGCAGGTCCAGGCGTACCGGGTTGAGCTTGAGGCGAAGTTCGCCCCGGGTATCCAGGCTTTCCGCGTCCGTCCAGGTTCCCGTAAAGAGCGTAGCCAGTTCCGCCGCCGCCGGTTCGGCGGTCAGGCGCAGGCCGGCCAGGAACAGGAGTCCGGCATAAAAAAAAGCCCCCGCAGTTCGGTATTCCATACCTCCCTGTAGGGGCCGCGGCGCCGTGGCGCTTCAATCAACGGCGGGTTTTTACCAGGCTTACGTAGCTTTCGCCGAAGCCGTCGATGCTTTTGACCAAGGACAGCCAGTAATCGGCTTCGTTCTTGGAAATGTAGGGACCCAGCCGGACCCGATAGTAGGTTTTTTCGTTCAGGGTCTTGACTTCGAGTATGGCCTTGATTCCCTTTTCGGCCAGCCTGGCCTTGGCCTCCCCAGCTCCCTTCTGGGCCGAGTAAGCTCCGGTCTGTACCCAATAGTCCTCGTAGATTTTGGTCGGCCCGGGTTTGGCCGCCGGTTTGGCCGCCGGCTTGGCGCTTGCCGTCGCGGGCGCCGGCTTTGCCGCCGGCTTGGTGGCCGGGACGGGCTGGGCCACGGTTTCCGGCGCCGGGGGCGCGACCGCCGCCGGTTTGGGAACCGTGATGACCAGGGAACCCGAGCTGTCGGGACCGGCTTCAGGGGTTCCGGTGATGGCGGTGTTCTGGTTCGGATTGTCGCCGTAGATGATGATGACGTCCCCCCGGGTATTGGCCGGAGCCGCCGGCGGGGTCTGCAGACTGCCCACCGACTGGGGGTTGCGCACCCATTCCGAAGCGTCCACCGTGGCCGGCGCGGCCGGACCGGCGGTGTCGGCGGGCAACGGCGCGCCGGCGGGAATGGGCGCCCTGCCGGAGGCTATGGCCGACGGAGCGGGCTTGCGGGGCGCAAAAATAAGCAGGGACGCGCCGATGACCACGACCAGAAATACGCCCACCGATATGATTACGAGTAACAGTTTTCTCTTTTCCATGCCTGGCCTACCATCCCCTCCCGGGTGAGAATTTCATCGATTCGGCGCTCCAGGTCCCGGCTATGCCGACGGGATGGGGTGCCGGTACATCCCCGGTTGTCCACCTTATGAATATCGGCTTTATTTCCCAAGTATTGAGCGCTGAATTCGTGCTGGCTGGCGAACCGTTTGAGGATCGCCGGAAGGCTCAAGTGATCCCGTCGGCGCGCCCGCAGCAGGCGGGCGAGCAGCGGCGCCCGGACGTAGATGATGAAGTCCAGGTGGGCAAAGACGGAAGAGCGGTGCAGCAGGGCCGCGTTGATGGCCAGCGGTTGATCCCGCCGGGCGGCGATCCAGGCCTCGGTCAGGCGGTTGGCCGCGGGGTGGACGATGTCTTCCAGGGCCCGCATTTCCCCAGGATGACCGAAGACGAGCGCCCCCAGGAGGCGCCGGTCGACGCGGCCGTCGGCGCCCAGGATGCGGCGGCCGAAACGGTCCAGGATAGCCGTTTTTTCCGTTTCAATGGCCTGGTGGCCCAGGCGGTCCACGTCCAGAACGGCGATGCCCCGGGCTTCCAGCAGTCGTCCGACGTGATTTTTACCCGCGCAGTACGCTCCGGTCAGACCTATGAGCATGGTTTTAGTGGAAGTCTCCCCAGTGTCGGCCGGTTTCCACCCCCGCCCGGAGGGGCACCTTCAGCTGGATGGTGGCTTCCATTTCCCGCTTGACCAGCTCGGCGGTGGCTTCCGCCAGCTCCGCCGGACATTCCAGGATGAGTTCGTCGTGGACCTGCAGCAGGAGTCGCGCCGGACTGCCCGAATCGGCCAGGGCCCGGTCTACCCGGAGCATGGCCAGCTTGACGATGTCCGCGGCGGAACCCTGGATGGGCGTGTTGACCGCCACGCGTTCGGCGGCGGATTTTTCGGTCTTGTTCCGGGAATTGATGGCCGGAATGAAGCGGCGCCGCCCCAGGATGGTTTCGGCGTAGCCCGTCCGTTCGGTTTCGGAAACCAGATGGACGATGTAGGCGCTGACGCCGCTGTAGGTGCGGAAATAGGCGTCGATGAAGGCCTGGGCGTCTCCCCGGGGGATGCGCAGCTCGTTGGACAGGCGGAAGGCGCTCATGCCGTACATGACGCCGAAGTTGATGGTCTTGGCGATCCGGCGCTGGTCCGGCTGGACCTGGTCCTCCGGGACGCCGAATATGAGCGCCGCCGTACGGCGGTGCACGTCCTTGCCGGAATTGAAGGCGTCGCAGAGCCCGGGATCGCCGGATAGATGGGCCAAAACGACCAGTTCAATCTGGCTGTAATCCGCGGAAACCAGCAATTTGCCCGGATCGGCGATAAAGGCCTGCCGGATGCGGCGGCCTTCTTCGTCCCGGATGGGGATGTTCTGCAGGTTCGGATCCCGGCTGGAAACGCGGCCCGTGGCCGTGCCGGTCTGGACGTAGTGGGTGCGCAGGCGGCCGTCCGGGCCGGCCTGCTCCGCCAGAGTATCCACGTAGGTGGACTTCAGTTTGGCCAGACCGCGATACTGAAGGATGCGCTCCGGAACCGGGTCTTCCCGGGCCAGCGCTTCCAGCACCGCCTCGTCCGTGGAAAAGCCGGTTTTGGTTTTTTTGACCGATTTCAGCTTGCGTTCCACAAAAAGCACGTCCTGCAGCTGCTTGGTGCTGGCCAGGTTGAATTCGTGGCCCACCAGGGCGTAGACTTCCTGCTCGATGCGCCGCAGGTCGTGGCCCAATTCCACGCCGTAGCCGCGGAGCACGTCCCGTTCGATCCTGATCCCCCGGCCTTCCATTTCCGCCAGGATGGGCAGCAGGGGCATTTCCAGGCTTTGGAACAGGCCCAGGGCCGGGGTCGCCGCCAGTTTCGGTTCCAGCAGATCCCGGATCCGCAGCGCGTAGTCCGCGTCTTCCGCAGAATAGGCGCAGGCGGCGTCCAGGGGAACGGCGTCGAAGGTGGCGCCCTTGGGCACCACGGCGTCGAAGGCGGTGGTCTTGAGGCCCAGTTCGGCGGACACCAGGGAATCCAGGCGATAATTGCCCCGCTCCGGATCCACCAGCCAGGCGGCCACCATGGTATCCCAGACCGCGCAGCCCCAGCGGGGAATTCCCCAGGCCCGGGATACTTCGTAGTCGTACTTGGCGTTGTGGGCGACGATGGTCATCTCCGGATCCGCCAAGAGCTCAGCCAACAGTGGTCGGACCTGGGATGGATCCAGGAAGGGCGCGCTGCCCGCGTGGGCCCGGAGGGGCACGTAGAAGGCTTCGCCGGGTTTGAGGGCCAGGGAAAAGCCCACCGGGTGGGCCTCCCAGGCTTCCAGGCTGTCGGTCTCGAAGTCCAGCGCCATCCGGCCCTGGGCGCGGGCGCGGCCAAAAAGGGCTTTCAGGGCCGGAAGGTCCAGGATGGTCGCGTAGTTGCCCGGGGCTTCGGCGGGCGCGCTGCCGGGTGTATCGGTGGCGGTCGCGGCCGGGGCGGCGGCGGGCGCCGCGTTCCCCGCGACCGTCGTCCGGGATCCGGCCGCGCCGGACTGCAGGGCGGCGGCGGCTTGATTGACGCCTTCCCGCAGCAGGATCCGGGCTCCCGCCGCCCGGTCGATGCCTTCGACGGACAGTTCATCCAGATTCCGGATCGGCAGGGGCGCGTCGTAGGCCAGTTCGATCAGCGAGCGGGCAAAGTAGGCGCTTTCCCGGCCGGCGGCCAGGTTGCGGCCCACCGCGCCTTCGATGCCGGCGATGTTTTCATAGATCGAATCCAGGGAACCGTAGCGGGCCATCAGCCTGGCCGCGGTTTTTTCGCCCACCCCCCGGACGCCGGGGACGTTGTCGGAAGCGTCGCCGATCAGGGACAGCAGGTCCAGCACCCGCTGCGGCGCTACGCCCCACTCGGCTTTGACTTCCCCGGGGCCGACCAGCTCGTAGGCGCCGCCCCGGACGCCCTCGGCGCCGGCCTTGCCGGGGCGCAGCTGGTAGACGCCGTCGCCGACCAGCTGCAGCAGATCCTTGTCCGAAGAAATGATGTAGCACCGGCGGCCTTCTTGCCGGCAGCGCAGCGCCAGGGTGGCGATGATGTCGTCCGCTTCGTAGCGGTCCGCCTTGAGCACCCGCACGCCCAGGGCTGTCAGGGTTTCGATGACCAGCGGCACCTGGGCGTGCAGGTCTTCCGGCGCTTTCTGCCGGGTCGCCTTGTAGTCCGGGTAGCGCTCGTGCCGGAAGGTGGGCACCGGGGAATCGAACACCGCCGCCAGGCAGGCGACGGGCTGCGGCGCCGGCAGCGCCCGGCCCTGGTCGTCGGCGCCCGGGGCGCCCTCGTTGAGCAGGCCCGCCAGGGTCCGGGCAAAGCCGAACAAGGCGGAAACGTTGAGCCCTGCGGCGTTGCGCAACGGCCGGTTGAGGAAGGCAAAATAGGAACGGTAGATGAGGGCGTAGGCGTCGATCAGGTAGAGCGGAGCCGGGGGCTTGTTCATCCTTTGATGTCGATCAACGAAGCGGACCCGGAATTGTCGTACACCGACCGGCGGGGGGCAAAGGGATTGTTGCGCAGCGTCCGGATTTCGGTGCGCAATTCTTCCATCCGCTTGGACAGCAGGTCCCGGTTGCGGGCGGAACGGGTGGAGGCTTCGGCCATCAGCTCTTCCAGGGCGGCCTTGAGCTTGGGCACTTCCGATTCCCGTTCGGGGTAACTGGTCCGGTACATGTCCTCCAGCGGTATGATGACCTTCTGGACGGCAAAGATGTCCGCCACGATCTTTTCTTCAACTTCAACCTGGGCGATGAGCCGCTCGGCGTTGCCCTGTTCGATGACGTCTTTCTGTTTGTCCAGCACCGCCAGGTAGTCCTGGAACCGGTTCCGCTGTTCCAACAGCAGTTCCCGGAATCTTTTGAGAACCGCGACCCGTTGGGCCAACTCTTCCGGTTGCAGGTCCCTGGCCATACGCTGCCTCAGCCGGCGATATTGACGCCGCCGGCGGGCCGGCCGAGCTCTTCCGCAGAGGTTTTGGCCACTACTTCGTTCCAGGCGCCCCGCAGTTCGTTCATCATGGCGCGCACCGCGTCGATGCGCGGGATGTCCCGGGTCAGGTTCGATTCCAGCAGTTCGTGGTTGAACCAGGTATAGAGCGAAAAGAGGCTTTTGGCGATTTCGCCGCCCCGCTCAAAATCCAGGGACACCATCAGTTCGGTGATGATTTCCTGGGCCTTGACGATGGTTTTGCTGACTTGCTCGATCCTTCTGGGATCTTTTTTGCCCGCCCGGTCCTGGGCGAGCAGTTCCAGGCCCCGGTCCAGCTGTTTTACCGCTTCATCGTAGAGCATGATGATGAGCTGCCCCTGACTCGCGGTCCGTATGCGGGTTTCCCGATACGCCGATAGTGCGTTTGGATAAGCCAAAGCGTTTTCCCCTCCATTGTGTCGACCCGAGTCTACCCCGGGCGTACACTATGAATATCGACCTCTGTCCCCGTATCGTAAAGGATTTTGAGGATATTATCCAGCGGCTTTTTG
>DYPP01000036.1:11674-22024 GCA_020719845.1 Treponema denticola
AAAAAGTCAATTCCACCGCGCCCAGGCGACGGATCCGCAGCGCCGTGACCGCCCGGGGGCCGAACACCGGCGTCATCCAGGCGATGTAGTCGGCTACCGCCGGTCGGGGAATGTAGGCCTGGATGGTGCCGGCAAAACCGCCGCCGTGGACGCGCCAGGCCCCGGGACAACGACCTGGGGCGGCCGGGGTTTGGCTCGGACCCGGGCCGAGGCGGTCCATGAACTCCGCGGTCAGGGCCAGGGCCAGGGAAAGGCCCTGTTCCCGGGGCGCGGCGTAGACGTTCTGCAGCCACTGCCAGGAAGAAGCGCCGGATTCGCGGACCAGGCATAAAAAATCGGCCACCGCGTCGTCCCGGAAAGCCGGGTTTCCGGCGCGCTCCAGGGCGGCCAGCAGGGCGTCCACCCGCCGGTTTTCAGCCATGAAGTGCAGGGCCCGCAGCAGGGCGCGGTCCCCGGTCCGGGAGCGGAGTTCCGCCGCCCGGGCGATGAGTTCGTCCCGGCCTACATCCCGCAGGACGGTCCGGCCGAAGCCGGCGGCTACGGCCTTCATCTCCGCCGGGATGGCGGCGTAGTCCGCGGTCAGGTCGGCGTGGCTGCCGCCGGTGTCCACGACGCAGAGGGCGTAGCCGGCGGCGGCCAGGTCAAAATCCACCTGCCGGACCCGGGGCTGCGCCGGATCGGCAAAATCGATGGCCACCGCGCCGCCGGATGCGCAGGCCACCTGGTCCATCAGGCCGCAGGGCTTGCCGAAATAGACGTTTTCCGCCTTTTGGCCGATCTGGGCGATCTCCGTGGGCGTCCGCGTCCCCTGGCCGTACAAACGGTCAAAAATGGTGCCGAAGAGCACTTCCACCGCCGCAGAAGAGGAAAGTCCCGAGCCGGGCAGCACCGTCGAGGCGGCGTTGGCGGTAAAACCGCGCACCCGGGTGCCCCGGGCGGTAAACTCGGCGGCGATGCCCCGCACCAGGGCTTCGGTGGTGCCGGCTTCTTCGCTGCGGGGCGCCAGGTCCGCCAGGTCCAGGCGCACGTCCGGGTAGCCCACGGACCGGAAGACGACGGTGCTGTCCGTCCGGGGCGCGACAAAGGCCACCGCGTCCAGCTGGATGGCCGCGGCCAGCACCTTGCCGTGATTGTGGTCCGTATGGTTGCCGCCCAGTTCGGTGCGTCCCGGGGCGGTGAACACCCGCAGGTCCGCGGCGCACTCGGGAAAATCCCGGAGCGTCGCTTCCGCCAGGTCCCGGTACCGCTTGCGGGCGGCGGCGACGGCTTCCGGACCGTACAAGTCGGCGTAGACCGCGTCCGCCTCCGGCGCTTGCAGGCGGCGGATCAGTTCGGCGGCGGTCATTGGTCCTGGTCCATAAAGTGACGCTCCGAAAGCGAACGCAGCCGCTGGGCGGCGGATTCGGCGGTGATGTCCCGCTGGGGCATGGCCAACAGCTCGAACCCGACCATGAACTTGCGCACCGTGGCGCTGCGCAGCAGGGGCGGAAAGTAGTGCACGTGGAAGTGCCAGGCTTCGTCCTGGGCGCGCCGGTCCGCGCCGGGATCGGCCGCCGCCGGGTCCGGCTTGGTGGGCCGCTGGTGGAAGCCCATGGAATAGGGAAAAGAAGTCAGGAACAGATTGTCGAAGCGGGTGCCCATCCGCTTGAGGGCGTCCGCGAAGTCCCGCTTTTCCCGGGGGGTGAACTGATCCATGCCGGACACGTGGCGTTTGGGCAGCAGCAGCGCCTCGAAGGGCCAGACCGCCCAGAACGGCACCAGCGCCACGAAGGAATCGTTCTCAAAGACGACGCGTTCCCCCTTGGACCGTTCCAGGGCGGCGTAATCGCAGAGCAGGCAGCGGCCTTGCCCGCTGCGGTAGTCCCGCTGGGCCCGGTCCTCCCGGGCGGGTAGGTCCGGCAGGTGCTGGGTAGCCCAGATCTGGCCGTGGGGGTGGGGGTTGGAGCTGCCCATGACCGCGCCGCGGTTTTCAAAAATCTGCACCCAGGATATATCCGGCCGGGACCCCAGGGTGCGGTATTTTTCGATCCACACTTCGATGACCGCCTGGATATCCTCGGTTGCCATCCGGGGCAGGGTCAGATCGTGGCGGGGCGAAAAACAGAGCACCTCGCAGTGCCCCCGTTCGGTCTGGGCGCGCAGCAGGCCGCCTTCGTTCATCTCTTCCGCCGGAACGTCGGGCATCAGCGCCGCGAAGTCGTTGGTGAAGGTAAAAATACCCGGGTAGTCCGGGTTCCTGACGCCCCCGGCGCGTTCGTTGCCGGGACACAGGTAGCAGTGCGGATCGTAGGCCGGCAGGCTGTCCAGCGTCGGTTTTTCGACCTGGCCCTGCCAGGGCCGCTGGGTCCGGTGGGGCGAAACCAGCACCCATTCTCCCGCCAGAGGGTTGTAGCGCCGGTGAGGATATTCGGCTAAACGCATAGGTCACACTCCCGCACAATGGTTCCCGATGATGCCCAAAAAGCCGCCATCCGGTGGTATTGTCTATGTTTAGAAGTTTACAGGAAAAGCGGCAAGTGACGAAAGTACCAAATTCACCGTTTTTGCCCGTCCCCAGTGGCCCCGGAGGACAGGAATGAGTATCTTTAGCGTACGCGGTCATCGTTCCGTAGTCTCAAGGAGCATTAATGAAGAAGGTCACCAAACGGGGCAACCCAAAAAATAATCGCAAAAACGCCAAAGGCAATTGGCCGCAGTTTCCCTTTGGAATGCCCCCGGACCCAGGCGGTCCCGGCGGGCCCTTCGGCGGCTGGCAGATGAAATTTTCCCTGGGCTACGTGGTCGTGCTGGTCGTGGTCATGAGCCTGTTCAACTATGTTTTTCTGGGCCGGGTCAACCCGACCATCGATTTTTCCGACTTCAAGGCCAAGATCGCTTCCGGCGAGATCAAACGCGTCGAGCTGAACGACACCTATTATACCGGGTACGTGACGGCGGTCAAAAGAACCAATGATGTCCTGACTTCGCGGCTGACGCCGCCGGAATCGGCGTACCGGACCGTGCCCATCTACGACCCGGAGCTGGTCAAACTGATGGACGAAAAGGACGTGTCCTACTACGCCGTATCCCGGGAGGGCAGCACGGTGCTCAATTTCATCTTCAGCTGGGTGTTGCCCTTCGCCTTTTTCTTCTTCATCTGGCGGATCTTGATGAAGCGGATGGGCAATATGGGCAACAACGTGCTGTCCGTCGGCCAGAACCGGGCGGTCATCGTGGCCGAAGGCGATATCGTGACCCGTTTTGTGGACGTGGCCGGCGTGGACGAAGCCAAGGAAGAATTGGTGGAAGTGGTGGATTTTCTTAAAAATCCCAAAAAATACACCGATATCGGCGGCAAGATCCCCAAGGGCGTGCTGCTGGTCGGTCCTCCGGGAACGGGGAAAACCCTGCTGGCCCGGGCGGTGGCCGGGGAAGCCGGGGTAGCCTTTTTCCGCATGAGCGGCGCCGACTTTGTGGAGATGTTCGTCGGCGTGGGCGCCGCCCGGGTGCGGGACCTTTTCAAGCAGGCCCGGGAAAAGGCGCCCTGCATCATCTTCATCGACGAGCTGGACGCCATCGGCAAGAGCCGGATCAACGGCGTGATGGGCGGCAACGACGAACGCGAACAGACGCTCAACCAGCTGCTGGTCGAGATGGACGGCTTCGACGCCACCAGCGGGCTGATCATCCTGGCGGCGACCAACCGGCCGGACGTGCTGGATCCGGCGTTGCTCCGGCCCGGCCGCTTCGACCGGCAGGTGCTGGTGGACCGTCCGGACCTGGTCGGCCGGGAAGCCATCCTGCGCATCCACGCCAAGGCGGTCAAACTGGCGCCGGAAGTGGACCTGGGGGCGGTAGCCCGGGGCACGTCGGGCTTTGTGGGCGCGGACCTGGCCAACATCGTCAACGAGGCGGCGCTGCTGGCCGTGCGGGGCGGCCGCAAGACGGTGGTGCAGAAGGACTTTCAGGAAGCCATCGAAAAAACCGTGGCGGGGCTGCAGAAAAAGACCCGGGTGATCAACGCGGACGAACGCAAGATCGTGGCCTACCACGAAACCGGACACGCGCTGGTGGCGGCGTTTACCCCGGGCTCGGACACGGTGCAGAAAATATCCATCGTCCCCCGGGGTTTCGGCGCCCTGGGCTATACGCTGCAGATGCCGACGGAAGACCGCTACCTGATGACGGAGACCGAACTGCTGGGCAAGATCGACGTCCTGTTGGGCGGCCGGGCGGCGGAAGAGCTGATTTTCGGCAAAATATCCACCGGCGCCGCCAACGACCTGACCAAGGTGACCGACATCGCCCGGCGGATGATCACCGATTACGGCATGAGCGCGCGTTTCCGCAACGTCGCCCTGACCCAGCGCGGCGGGGGCATCATGGGCACCCAGAGCCAGGAACCGATGCTGCACCGGGAATATTCCGAATCCACCCAGCAGTACGTGGACGAAGAGATCGCCCGGGTGGTCAACCAGCGCTACGCCCTGGTCAAAGACCTGCTCGCGGCCAAGCGGGACAAGCTGGAATCCATCGCCGGGGTCTTGCTGGAAAAAGAATCCCTGGACGAGCACGAATTCAAGACTTTGATCGGGGACACGTGAAAAGTCGAAATTTTCGACGTTTTCCTGCAGTTGACGGGGAGTCGCGGCAGTCTTATTCTTAGGGCATGGTGTTGAACAGGGCTTCCAGAAAAGAAGCGGCCAACCGTTTGTCCGCGCTGCGGCGTCAGGTCAGCCTGCAGGTATTTACCCATCGGTTTGAGGACGCCGCCTGCCGGGAAACCCGGCAAGCCGCGGAAGAACTGGCCGAGTCTTCCACCCGGCTGACGGTGGAGATCAACGAGGTCACGGAAAGCCTGGACCTGCTCCGCAAATACCGGGTGGACGCGGTGCCCGCGCTGGTGATCACCGGCAAGGATATGCCCGAATTCCGTCTGTACGGCGTGCCCCTGGCCTACGCCTTCGACACCCTGCTGGAAGCGATCCTGATGACCGGCGCGGCGACGGAGGTCAAGGCCGAGCTGGTGGACCGGCTGGCCGGCCCAGCCGACGCCGGCAACCCTGCCGGGGGGGCGCCCCACGTCGACCTGGTGCTTTCCCGCCGGGAAAGCGCCGGCGTCGAGGCCGCCGCCGCGCTGTGGCGGCTGACTGCGGCGGACAAGGCGGCCTTTGGCCATCCCCGTTTCGTGACGGCCGTCCGGATCGCCGAGGATTGGCCCCACTGGGCGCTGCGGGCCGGCGCCGGCCCGCTTCCGGCCCTGCTCGTTTCCGGCAAGCCCGTCATGGCCTGGCCCTTCACCGACCTGGACCTGGCGGCCCATCTGATGGCCAAATAACCGGTCCCCGTTCAAGGAGAACTACGAATGCTTTCCAGTAAACAGCGGAGCTATCTATCCGGCTTGGCCGCGCAGATGCAACCGACGGTCATGGTCGGAAAAGAAGGCGCGTCCCCGGCGGTGCAGCGGGCGCTGGAAATGGAATTCCGGCACCGCGAATTGGTCAAGCTGCGCTTTGTCGCTTCTAAAGAAGAACGCGCCGACCTGGCCGCGAGCCTGGCCGGCGGCTGCGCCGCCGATCTGGTGCGCCTGATCGGCAACACGGCGATCTTCTACCGTCGCGCCGAACAGCCCGGGGACCGTACGATCCAGCTGCCCTGAGCGCTTCCGCCGGGCGGATACCGCGGATACCCGGCCTTGTTTGGAGGGGGGCCCTTGTCTTGCGCTTTTTGCCGCGGATCGGCTACTATCAGCGCATGATGAAAGCACGGGGTTTGCTGATTTTCCTGTTCCTGGCGTCCCTGGGCTTGATCCAGGCGCAGGAGATCATGACGGCGGAAAAATATCTGGCCGCCGTGGGTGAACGCTATGCCCAGATCAAGGACTACGAAGCCAAGATCGTCATCGCCACGGCGAAGGCGGAGCTGTTCGGCGTGGTCATGCACCGCAATCCGGGTTTGCTGCGCATCGACTTCACCAAACCCGAAGGACAGACCATCGTCTACAACGGCGAAGTCCTGACCGTCTACTTGCCCGAATACCGGGCGGTCCTGAGCCAGACCGTGGACGGCGACGGAAAATCCTCCGCAGCGTCCCTGGCGTCCGCCCAGGGCCTGGTGCTGCTGCAGCGCAACTACGCGCCCGCCTTCAAGACCGGCCCCGATCCGGTAGTCCTGGAAGAAGGTTCGGCCGAACTGGTGGTTTTCATCGCCCTGACCCGGCGCAGCCTTTCCGAAGGCTTCCGCACGCTTACCCTGGCCATTTCCCCGGACACCCTGCTCATCCGCCGCATCGTCGGCGAGACGATCGCCGACGAGTCGGTTCGCTTTGACTTTTCGGATATCAAACTGGACCAGGGCATCCCGGAAGCGCGCTTTCTGTACGATTCGCCCGCTTCGGCCAACCTGTACAACAATTTTCTCTTCAAAGACGCCAACTGAAAGCGAAGATCGGGAATGCCGATCACAGACGGCGATTAAAAATGTAGATCGAGGAGTTGCACCGTGGAAACGTTGGGTGAAAAACTAAAATCCGCTCGGGAGAAAAAGGGCTATACCTTTGACCAGGTCGGACGGGATACGAATATCGCCAAGAAATACCTGGAAGCCCTGGAAGCGGAAGATTTTGCCCAGTTCCCCGGCGAGCCCTACCTTTTGGGGTTTCTCCGCAACTACGGGGAGTATCTGGGTCTGGACACCCAGGAGCTGGGCGCCCTGTACCGGACGATAAAAATTCAGGAACAGCCGATCCCGGTGGAACAGTTGCTGAAGGACCCGCCCCGCTTTCCCTGGCCGCTGGTCATGGGGCTGGCCTTGCTGCTGGTCGTGGGCTCCGTGGTCGCCGTGGTCATGACCGCTTCTTTCCGCCGGGATAGCCAGATCGCCGCCGCGCCGCGGCCGGCGGTGGAGTACACCCTGGAAACGGATTTGATGGAAAAAAGGCTGTACCCCGGAGATTCGATCCTGATCGGCCGGGGGGCGGACAAGTTCAAGATCCTGCTTGCCGAATTGGACGAATCGGTGACCCTGAGCTCCCCGGGGGGAGAAACCCGGCTGGACTTGGGGCAGGAGGGGCAGATCGACCTGGACGGCGACGACCGCCCGGACGTCAAGGTCTTCATCGCCGATTTTTTCAAGAACGATCCGGCCAAGGGCGCGTCGCTGCGCTTTGAAGTCCAGCCGGTCGAAGCCGCCGGCGTACAGAATGCCGCCGCCGCGGTCGGCGAAACAGGGCTGGCAACCGAATCGGGGCTGGTCGCCGCCGACACGGCGGCCATCGCCAATGCGACGGGCGTCGGCGCCGCCCCGGTCCTCCTGTCTTCGCCCAATCCGTACCCCTTTACCCTGCAGGCCACGTTCAAGGGCTACTGCATGTTCCGCTGGGAAAGCGACCGGAAGGCCCGGGATGAACGCTATTTCCACAAGGCCGAGGTGCTCAACGTGCAGGCCCAGAACGGCATCCGGCTCTGGATCTCCAACGCCAGCGCGGTCAAGATGCAGGTCATCGGCGGCGGGCGCACGGTGGACGTGGAGCTCGGCGGGCCCGGCGAGGTGGTGGTGGCGGATCTGAAGTGGATCAAGGAACCCGACGGCCGCTTCAAGCTGACCACGGTACAGCTCGATTGACCTCGCGGCGCTACTATCTGGACGGGCACGGTTGCGCCAAGAACCAGGTCGACGCGGAAATCATGATGGCCGTCCTGTCCCGGGCGGGCTGGACCGCCGTACCGGCGGCGGACGACGCGGACCTGGTGATCGTCAATTCCTGCGGATTCATCGAAAGCGCCAAAAAGGAATCCCTGGAAGCCGTTTTTTCCTGGAAGGCGGTCTATCCGGAAAAGAAGGTCCTCCTTTCCGGCTGTCTGGCCCAGCGCTACGCGACGGAACTGTACACCGATCTGCCGGAAGCCGACGGCATCTTCGGCAACGCCGACCTGTCCCGGATCGGCGACGCTGCGGATCGGCTGCTTTCGGGGATCCGGGAAGCCGGCGTCCCCGAACTCGACCCTACGGGCCGGACCGAATTTCGGTCCTGCACCGACGATCGTCCGCTTTTGTCCCTGCCGGGTTCGGCGTACGTCAAAATCACCGAGGGCTGCGACAACCGGTGCACTTTCTGCGCCATCCCCCTGATCCGGGGTCCCCTGCGCAGCCGGTCCATCCCGTCCATCGTCGAAGAATGCCGGGGCCTGCTGGCCCGGGGGATCAAGGAACTGTGCCTGATCGGCCAGGATCTGGGCTCCTACGGCGTGGACGGCGCGGCGGGCAGCCATACCGCCGGCTCCTGCCTGCTGCCGGAGTTGCTGGCGGCCCTTTCCGCCCTGGACGGGGACTTTTGGGTTCGCCTGCTGTACATTCACCCGGACAACTTTCCCCGGCGGATCCTGGACCTCTGCGCGGCGGACCCACGCATCCTGCCCTACTTCGACCTGCCCTTCCAGCACGCGTCGCCCACGGTGCTCCGGGCCATGAACCGCCGGGGCAGCGCCGACCGGTACCTGGCGCTGATCGCCGACATCCGTAGCCGCCTGCCCGGCGCGGTGATCCGGTCCACCTTCCTGGTGGGCTTTCCCGGCGAGGGGGAAGCGGACTTTGAGGCCCTGCTGGCTTTTCAGCAGGCCGCCCGCCTGGACTGGCTGGGCGTGTTCGCCTATTCCCGGGAAGAAGATACCCCGGCCTACGGCCTGAAAAACCGGGTGGCCAAAAAGACCGCCGCCGGGCGCAAACGGAGCATCGAAGCGGCCCAGGTGCCCATCTCGGAAGCCCGCATGGAGGCTTTTGTCGGCCGGACCCTGGACGTGCTGGTGGAAGAGGTCGTGCAGAACGAGGAAGGCCTCTACCTGGGCCGGGCCTACTGTCAGGCGCCGGAAGTGGACGGGGCCACCGTGCTCAGCGCCGATCAGGCGCTGGCGCCGGGAACCGTCGTCCGGGCCAAGGTTTTTGCCCGGGCCGGATTCGATCTGGACGCCGCCTACCGTGGACGATCCTGAGTATCTGGGGCCCCTGAACGCCGAACAGCGCCGGGCGGTGCTGCACGGCGGTCTGCCCGGGGCGCCGCCGCTGTTGATCCTGGCCGGCGCGGGGTCGGGCAAGACCCGGGTCATCACCACCAAAATCGCCTACCTGATCCGGGAACGGGGCGTGGCCCCGGAGTCCATCCTGGCGGTCACCTTCACCAACAAGGCGGCCCGGGAAATGGCCGCCCGGGCCTGCGGCATCGACGGCCGCGCCGAACGGGCCATGCTGCGCACCTTCCATTCCTTCGGCGCCTGGTTCCTCAGGCGCAACGGGGCGCTGATCGGCCTGGATGCCAACTTCGTCATCTACGACGACGACGATATGGTCACCCTGCTGGGCACCATCATCCCCGACACGCCCCGGGCGGAGCTCAGCCATACGGCCCACCTGATCGCCCGGGCCAAGGATTATTTTCTGACCCCTGAGGATCCGGCGCTGGACCTGATCGACCACCGGCCGGAATTCCGCCGCCGCTATCGGCTCTACGAGGAACGGCTGGCCCGCATCGGCAATACCGACTTCGGCGACCTGATCAAGAAGCCGGTGGAAATCCTGCGCCGGTTTCCGGAAGTGCGCGACCGTTTCCGGCAGCGCTTCCGGGTCATCCTGGTGGACGAGTACCAGGATTCCAACGTGGCCCAGTTCGAGCTGCTGAAGGAACTGTGGGACCCCCAAACCTACCTCTGCGTGGTCGGCGACGACGACCAGTCCATCTACCGTTTCCGGGGCGCGGAAGTGCGCAACATCCTGGAATTTCCGGACCGCTTTGCCGGCACGGACATCATCCGGCTGGAGCGCAACTACCGTTCCACCGCGCCCATCCTGGCCGTGGCCGGCGCCGTGGTCGACCGCAACCGGGGACGGCTGGGCAAGACCCTGCGCTCCGAGCGCGGCGCCGGCAAGACGCCGACCCTGGCCTTTCTGCCCGACCAGGACGCGGAGGTTTCGTTCTGCGCCGAGTTGATCCAGCGCTCCGTCGCCTCCGGCGCCGGGTACGCCGAATGGGCCATCCTCTACCGCATGAACGCCCAGTCCCTGGGCTTTGAGACCGAGTTCCTGCGGCGCAAAATTCCCTACCGGGTGGTGGGTTCGCTCAAATTCTACGAACGGGAAGAAGTCAAGGATGCGCTGGCCCTGCTGGCTTTTACCGTCAATCCCCGGGACGAGGTGGCCTTCCGGCGGGTGGTGAACAAGCCGACCCGGGGGGTCGGCGCGGCCACGGTGGACCGGATCACCGCCGGCGCCGGCGATTCGGGGGACCTGGAAGCCGCCGCTGCCGCCCTGGCGCCGCAGCTGGGAGCCAAAGCCCGGGCCGGCCTGACCCTGTTCCTGGACGCCGTCGCCGCCGCCCGGGAT